>JAFNJA010000177.1 GCA_017601265.1 Candidatus Brockarchaeota archaeon | reverse complement strand
GCTTGGCGGGAAATGGCTGGCCTTGTTTGCGGAAAGGAACTCGAATAGGAATCTCTTCAGACGCCCTTCTGAGAATTTTGGCCGCCAGATGGGACTGAGGACATCCATTCCGAGGCGACGGCCTCGAACCAGGCGGGAATGTTGAGCGAATTAAAAAGGGTTATAAATTAACAAGTTCACGGACAAGGGAGGCTTGTCCAAGATAGACGTAATGCGCGTCCGCAGGATCTTGAGCGAGGTAAGAGAAGCAAAAAAGGTTATCGGGGCCATTTTGGAAAGGACGAAGGACGAGTTCTTAACGAATACGGAAGCCCGCTACGCCGCGCGTTACGCGATCGTCGAGATGGTTGAGGGTGCCGCCCTAGCGGGCTCGCACGTGCTGGAAGCCAAGTTCGGCATCGTTTCGGAATCATACACTGAAGTGTTCAGCGCTCTCGCGAAGAAGGGCGTGATATCGCCCTCTGTAGGGGAAAGCCTCAGGAGGATGACGGGCCTCAGGAACTTGGTCGTCCACAGGTATTGGGAGGTTGACGATTCCAGAATTTACGATGAGGCTGGAGGCAGCGGCCTGGGCGCCGTTGAAAAGTTCATCGAGGAGGTTAGCGGATACGTTGAAAAGGAAGATGCGTGACATCCCTGGCGGGGGTACAACCAAGATTCTCGTTGAGGAGCTGGGCGCGAGGGAAGAGGTCGTGTTCGCGGTCATGTTTGGTAGTTTCTTGGAAGGGAAAGGTTTCCACGACATCGACGTGGGCATTTACGTTGACAGGAAAGCGGTTAAGGACGAAGTTGACGCGTCCGCGTACGCGGACGAGGTTTCGGGAAGGCTTACCAAGAAAGCTGGAGTCCCCGTGGACATCGTAGTTTTGAACTTCGCGCCTATGTGGTTAACACGCCGAGCCCTTAAGGGCGCCTTGCTCGTGGACAGGGATCCGATACTTAGGGCCGCGCTTCGGTTGGCTTCAATCGATAACACCTGCATGGCTTTGAAACCTTGTCGAGAGCCTAGTATGCCGAATTGAGGTTTTGAAACGCCTTTTAATCTTGTCTTTTACATAAAAATCGTCGTCACGGCGACATTCGTAGCCAGTCTGAACTTGCGTTCACATTCTCTTGCCATTAGAGTCGGACGCCCAAGCCAAGGGGTAGTTTTTATCTTGATGCCGCCCAGGCACCGCATGGAAAAATTTATAACGATAAAGAGAATAGGATGTTTCGGGAGAACCGTAATCGAAATGGCCGAGAGAGTCGCAGAGGAGAAGATTAACTGGGTCCTCATAGCAGCCGTAACGATAGCATTCTCATTCATCGGAGCGATCGTTTACACCTTGATTGGTCCTGGAGTCAGCGGGGCTTTCCAGTGCATGTACAACTTCGGCATAATGTCCCACACTACCATGCTCGCTGTCGGCTCATTTCTGTTCTTAATACTCGCGTACCCTCTGCGCAGCAAGTTCAACATCAGTCCGGTTTTATTGACTTGCATTTACATATCGGGTTTGGTCACGTCTTGGACCCTTGGTTGCAACGAAAATCCGATGTTCCCCGCGTCCTGGGCACAGTACGCGTTGTATAGCGAAGGGGTTTTGAGCCCACCGATCACGGAATGGTGGTGGATTCCGCCGAAGAACGAAATATTGAACATGAGAGTGGGCGGAATGCCAGTCAATTGGGTTGCTTGGGCACCGTCGATCTTCTTTTGGTCCTGGGCATTTTACGCCAACTTCATCCTTGGCTTGGGCATTTCATCGGTGTTCAGGCAACGTTGGATCGACGTGGAAAGGCTTCCTTTCCCCCTCACCTTGTCCGCTTACGAAATTCTCAGGAGGATACCCCGTTCGGAGGGAGACAGGAACATGAAGCCCTTCGTCGTGGGCATCCTCTTGGGTCTCGCGTTCGAGGTTCCGATTTTCATGGCCAACATCTTCCCTTGGTTCCCCGATGTCTACAGCTGGCGGATCAACACCTGTCCGCCTGGCGTGCACCAAGTGCATCCTGGCGACATGATTGGCGACAACGTCGTTGGTTATTTCCTGTTGAACAAGGACCCGATAGCCTTCGGAATGTTTTTCCTGGCTCCCTTGAGCGTCTCTTTCAGCGTTATGATCTTCACCCTCGCGATGATGATACTTGAACAGGTCGCCTACTTCATGGGATATTATACTGGCATATTCACTTGCGGAGGATGCGCCAGGATCTGGTACCCCCCAGCAATCTATATCGGCCCTCCGTTCTATTGGGCATGGGTAAGCGGAATCGGCGGAGCTTTCGCGCTGACGACGATGGTTTTCTACCACAGTAGGAGCTACCTGAAAGGCACCCTCTTGGCAGCTTTGGGCAGACCCTCCGATCTTTCCGAGGCCCAGAAGAAAGAGGCCATGAGCTACAGGATGGCGTACCTTACCGTGGTCGCGGGCGTATTCGTCCTCCTTGGGTTCTTGCTCTCTGCGGGGATCGACATCCTGACGGCTTTAACGATACTTATCGTGACCTGTTTCGTGAACCAGATCGCGAGCGTCTACATTTACGCCCATACGGGATTCCCCACCATCAACGAATGCGGAAGTGCATGGGGTTCGTGGGCCATGACTTTGAGATTTCCGGAAGGGCCTGGACCGAAGCCGCACAGCCAGAATTTTGTCATGGCTAACTGGCTCACGGAGAACTGGACCGACGTGCCGGACAATGGGGCTTCGAACGGGCTTTTTACGACGATCATGGCATACAAGATGGGCAGCCTCACGAACGTGAGTAACAAAAGCATTTTGCGGGTGACGGTGATATGTTGGCTTCTGGCCATCCCGGCAGTCTTCTTGACAAGGACCTGGATTTCTCACGTTTTTGGCGTTAGGATCCTTAACTTCGGTAACCTTGCGGCAGGTTGCGAGCTTTCCGGAGAAATGTGGTGCATCGGAAGCGCGTTTGCCGGAACGCCTCCGGCCGGAACCCTTGCCTTGTATGGGGCGGCTGGATTCCTGATCGTTGTCACCCTATCCCTCATGCGCGCAAGGTTCATTTGGTGGCCGATCGACCCGCTGGGCTTGGTCATCGTGGCATCGGCATCGGGCGCCCACATGGGAGTCTGGTCCGCGTTCACGGCGGCTTGGGTCGTAAAGACGATCGTGCTGAGGGCGGGCGGAAGCAAGTTGTACGAGAACTACGGCGTGCCGACCGTCGGGGGCTTCATGGGGGGCGTGGCGATCGCCAACCTCTTTGGAGTTGCCGCCGGCTCGATCAGGTTCTTCTATCCCTTTTAAGGCGATTCCGTTTTTTGCCTCGGATCGAAAGTGAATCCGGAGCTTCTTTTGATTGGAAATTCCATTTGAAATTGAAGCACATCACGGTAAAAGACTATTAGCAGCTTAATAAAAGGCGGCCCAAAAAATTTCATTGTGCTCTGTCAGGACATCTGAGACTTTTGATAGGCCTCCATCGGAGTCCTGTAGCCCA
>JAFNJA010000176.1 GCA_017601265.1 Candidatus Brockarchaeota archaeon | reverse complement strand
GGAAAAGAACGGCATTAGCCTACACGCCCTGGTTACCATACTCGACGTCGTTGAGAAACTGAGGGAGATGGACGCGATAGAGCAGGAGGATTACGAGTCGATCTTGGAGAGGGTATCGGGGGAACGCAGGATCTAAACGCCCGGCTCCCTGGAACCGGACCTCTTGATCAGATCCACTATCTCGTCAAGGACGTAATCCACGAACGCGGGCAGGTCAACCTTGCTGAAGACCGTCACGACCGCGTCCCTCGTGACTCCGACGACGATCCCCCTCTTCCTCGACGTGATGACGACGTACCAAAGGTTTCCGTGGGAAAGGTACTCGGAGTAAAGCGACGTGTTCGAAAGGGACGGCCCGTAAAGCGAGAGCTTGCTGATGTTCGGCAGGTCGACGTCGTCGAAGAAAACGACCTTCGTGCCTTCCGAGTTTTGGTCGTGGTACCTTTTCAGCAGCCCCGGCATTATCCTCGCCTCGACTATGCCCCCCACGCTCACGAAGATGATTTCGCTCAGGAGGTTCGCGGCCCAGTTAGCGGTAGCCTTCTTCTCCACGACGAGCAGGAACGTCTGCCTTTCCGAGTCGAAAAACACGAAGTATATCTCCATGGTTCTAACGACCGTGGCAGCCTTCCCCCTGCGCCTGATCACCAAGGGGACGTCCCTGAAGAGCATGCCCTCGAGCCTTTCGCCACTGATCTTGAGGTCCCTGATCTCGGTGATCAGGAGCTCTTCCTCGGCCTCTCCCAGCGGCGCCTCTTTCCTGTACCCTTTCACCCTCCTGGCAAGTTCGGCCAACGGCACGTGCTCCCTCGTCCTGAACACCTTCCCCGCGACGACCAAGGCCGTTCAGCGCACCGGGCGCGCCGGCCGTATTTAGGCTATTCACCGCGCCACTCGGAGGCGGTTAGGACACCGGTTCGAAGACGAGGCCGAGTTCCCTCGCGTAACCGTAAGCCCTTTCGATCTCCCCGCGCGTCAGCCTCCTGGCGATGTCGGGGTACTTTTCGGGGTGCCGCGCCACGAGGTGCTCGGGACGGTACTGTTCCATGACGTTCACGAGCGCGCGCTCACCGAGGTTCCTGGCGATCCAATCCAGCACGGGCTTGGTGCAGCATTCGAGGTGGCCAGGCAAGACGAGGTGCCTTATGATCATGTCCCCGTTCTTGCCCGCGATGCCGTGGTTCCTCGAGACGACGGAAAAGTAGTTCTTGACGCTCGAGAGCCTTTGGGCGCAGCCATCGTTCCCGTACTTGAAATCGGGGAGCCAGATGTCGACTATTTCCGAAAGGATCTTCATCAGCTCGAGGCTGCAGTACATGTTGCTGTTCCAAAGGAAAGGCACGTTGACGTCAAGGTGCTTGAGCGCCTCGACTATCGTGGCGGAGTGCATCGTGGGCTCGCCTCCCACGACGTTGATGTTCGAAGCCCCCTGGGCCCTGAGGGACCTCATTATGGAGGCCAGCCTTCGGCCGTCGACGACGGCGCCGTTGTCCGGGTCGGTGGAGATGTCGTGGTTTTGGCAGGCTGCGCAGGAGAAGGTGCAGGAGGTGAAAAAGATCGTGCCGCTCCCGCCACCGCCGACGATCGGGGGCTCCTCGCCGAAGTGGTGGAACCAGGTAGAAACCCGCGCCTGGTGGTCGAGTTTGCAATGCCCTTTCTCCCCCCCGGCCCTGTCGGCGCCGCACCTCCTCTCGCAGAGGTGGCAGCTCCTTAAAATCCTCCGCAATATCTCCGCCTTCAAATCCAGGAAGCTCTTTTCGGGCGCCGGCAGGTCGCCGAGCCCGGCTTCGCCCTTCGAGACCGAGGCGTGGAGCTTGGCAAACTCCGGAACCAATCTTTCGTGCTCCTCCCAAAGCTCCGCTTCGTCGGATCGCTGGCTAAAATCGGCGGGCAGCTTCTTGCAGATCAGGAATTTCGCCGGCTTCGCGTCCGTCATGACGCCGTAGTACCAATCGAGCCTTTTCCTGACCTCCTTGTTCCTCCAGACCGTCAGGGCGCTCGGCCTAAGGGCCCACATCGTTTCACCGTCGCCGGGGGAAATCTAAAAGCGTTTGTCCGGGCGCCGTTTCGGGCGGTTGGGGGAAGGCGAGCCCGCGGGATCCCCGGAAAGGATACAGTTAAGGGCAACCCTTGGGGCGGATCTAGGTTGGATATAGCGGCATGCAGGACCGACCGCGCGAAGCCATGCTCTTCACGCCTTTGGGGGACAAGTCGGTGAGGTGCGACCTCTGCGCCAGGAGGTGCAGGATACAGGTCGGCAAAACCGGCTTTTGCAGGGTGAGGAAAAACTTGGATGGCACGCTGTACTCTCTCAACTACGCGAAGGCCGTGGCGGCAAACGCGGACCCCATGGAGAAAAAGCCGCTCTACCACTTCCTTCCAAGAAGGACCACCTACTCGATCGCGACGGTTGGCTGCAACCTCGCATGCAGCTACTGCCTGAACTGGTCGATAAGCCAAGAGGAAGAGATCGTGGGGAGGAACCTCCCCCCCGAGAGGGTGGTCCAAGAAGCCCTGAGCCTCGGCTGCTCCGCCGTAAGCTACACCTACACGGAGCCCACGATCTTCTTCGAGTGGGCCTTCGACACCTCCCGCCTCGCCCACGGAAGGGGGTTGAAGAACACCTTCGTGACCAACGGCTACATGACGCCCGAGGCGGTAGGCGCCATAGCTCCGCACCTAGATGCCGCCACGGTCGATTTCAAGGGGAACGCGAACGCGGAGTTCTACAGGAAATTCGCGCAAGCTCCGAGCGTCGATCCCATCTTCGAATCCCTAAAGGAGATGAAGGCCAAAAAGATCCACTTGGAGGTGACGGACCTCGTCGTCCCAAAGTACGGCGACTCGCTTGATGACGCCAGGAAGCTCGCCGCCTGGATCGTCGACAACTTGGGTCCGGAAACCCCGTTCCACGTGCTGAGGTTCCACCCGGACTACAAGTTGCTCGACCTTCCGTCAACCCCGATAGAGGCGATAGAGAGGACCTTGAGGGTTGCCAAGGAGGAGGGCCTAAGGTACGTCTACGGAGGAAACGTCCCCGGCCATTCGGCCGAGAATACGTATTGCCCGCACTGCGGCGAGCTGCTCATAGAGCGGTGGGGGTTCTCCGTCGTCAAGTGGAACGTGACGGAAGGCAAAACGTGCCCCGAGTGCGGCGCCCGCATCCCGATCGTCGACAAGTAGGCCCCGCCGGAAATGTGATCGATAACCCTATCTTGACGGACGACCGGACGGGCGGAGTAGAAAAATGACGAAACGCAAGATCCTGGTCGTTCTTCGCCACTCCCTTTGCCCCGAAGCCATGCGGATGCTGGCCGAGGTCGGGGAGGTGTCCGTCGCGCCAAGGTTCGTGAGCGAAGACGAGCTCGCCGACCTCGCCAAGGACTGCGCGGGCATCATCCTCGGGGGAAACAGGTTCGGTAGGGACGTGATCGAGAAGTGCAAGAAGCTCAAGGTCGTCTCGAGGCACGGA
>JAFNJA010000175.1 GCA_017601265.1 Candidatus Brockarchaeota archaeon | reverse complement strand
AGGCTTTTGAAAAACTCGATGGCAGCCTCTTTGCCTAGAGGTTGAGGAGCTTGGTCACGTTGTTCCTCGATATCTTGGCAAAGGCTCCCCTGCTGATTTCACCCCGCTCAACGAGGCCGTTGAGGTATCCCACTATGGGGACGTCCTGGTTCACGTTGCATATGTCCGTCCCGAACAGTAGCTTGTCTTGGAACTCCTCCAAGAACTTCGGGCCGTAATCCGGGTCCCTGCTTATCGCGTTGTACCCGCTCTCGGCCGAAAGGTCCCCGTAGAGGTTGTCGTACTTCGACAACAGCTCCTGCACCCGCCCGGGCCTCCTTACCGGGCCCTCAGGGTACCCTCCCCTCGTCGAGGGGACGACATCTCCGCTTAGCGCCGGCCAGCAGGCTGGGGCAGGAGGGAGAGCGCCCTCTCAAGCCTCGGCAGGCCCGGCTCGTCCGCGAGCCCGTAAACCCCTCCAACCTGGGAAGCCATGTGGAAAAGGACCGGGAAACCCACTTCGCCGCACTGTTTGCACAGGTTCAGCACCCTCGGATCGTCGAACAGCAGGTTCGCGGTGACTTCCCCGAGGCCCTTGCATCCAGCTTCCTTGTACTCGGACAGGACCCACCTGAAGTCCGTGCTCGGCGAGTTGCCCGAGCACCTCGGGTCGATGTTGCAAAAGGGGACCAGCTTGTCCGGAAACCTCGCGCTCAGCCTGAGGACGTCCTCGGTTGTGAAGTAGAAGAACCCTCCCTCCGGGCTAGCTATTGGAAGCACGACGGCCCTTTCGATCCCGAGCTCGCCCATCCTCCTGAGCAGTTCCTCGACGGTCATGGGGGGTTGGTCCTTGACGTCTGGCCTGAGAACGTGCGTGTGGACGTCTATGAACGCGGGGCTGGTCATCGTTTTCCGCTTCCCTTAGCCGCTTCGGCGCAAGATCGCATTTAAACGTATGCCGCTTCCAAACGTGAAATCGAGGGCCGCGCTGTTTTTCGAAAAAGTCGAGCGCTCACCGATTACGCCAAGCCCATAATGGGAATAGAAGCTGGTTGACCACGCGAAACGCGTTCAATGAGTCGATAGATCGGTCTTGGTCGATCAGCCAAGCCCCAGGAGCCTTGAAGCGTTGCTCCATAAGATTTTTTCCTTGGCCTCTTCGGGCCCGTCGAGAAGCTTCACCTTCAAAATCGCTGGCAAAGCGTACTTAAGCGGGGTGCCGGAGCCGAAAACGAGCCTCGAGGCGCCTACGGATCGCAGGAGCTTCGCCAACTCCCCGCCCAACAAAGAGGGCATGCTCGAAGTCTCGAAATAGACGTTCTGGCACTCGACGATTGGCGAGCTTGAAACGTCCCTCGATTCCAGGAGCACTATCTTTGCGCCCGGCACCCTTCTGGCCAGCTGTTCGACCTCCGAAAGCTTCAGGTCCCTTGCGCGGTCCATCCAGTGCCGGCCGCGGCCGTCCCTCAGCCTCACGGGCACCGAGACCGAGAGCCCCGCCTCCGAGGCCCTCGAGACGAGCTTAAGGCATTCTTCGTCGGTCAGGGCGTAGTCGTGGGATTGCGGGTAGAGCCTTATCCCCCTGAAGCCATGGCTGACGCACTCGTCAAGGTCGCTCTCCCAACCGGGGTACTTTGGGTTCAGGACGGCCAGCGGAACGAAGCGCTTCCTTTCTTTCTCGATCTCCTCCATCAGCTCGAGGTTTCCATCTTGGGGGTCGGCGTAGAGGACCGAGCTAAGGGAGGAAACGGCCGACATGGTTATACCGTGCCTGTCCATGATGGCTAAAACCTCGTCCGCGGTCCTTGCTGGAAGCCTCCTGAAAGGCCATTGCCCCAAGTAAGCGTTGAAGTCGATGATCACCTTGCCCTCCTCCCCAGTATCTTCTTCATGTTCTCCCCGAATATGAGCTGCCTGTCTCCCTCGGAGATGCAAGCGTCGAGGACCTTGCCGACCCCTTCCTCCATGCTCAGGTCGGTTCCGAAAAGGAGGCGCTCTGCCCCAAGGTACCTGACGGCCTTCTCGACCATCCCAGCGTCCACGACGCTCCCGCTCGTGTCCATGTAGACGTTCCTGGCGTTCCTGAGGTTCTTCAACGCCCACTCCCAGTCGCCACCGCCGCCGAGGTGGGCCTCTATGATGGCCGCCTCGGGGAACATTGACGCCAAGAAGGCTATGTCGCGCGCGTTCGAGATGTTGGGCTGGAGGGCCGCCTCTTCCGGATCGGTCAAGTAGCCCGCATGCTGCAGTATCGGGACCCCCAGCTCGATGGCTTTCCTGACTATCGGGTAGACCACGGGATCGGAGCACTTGTACTGGTTGTAAAGCTTGATTCCGACCATCCCGTCCTCTGCCACCCTCCTCTCGATCTCGGCCAAAGACTCGGTTTGGTAACCCGGATTCACGAAGCAGTACCCGAGTATCTTGCCTGGATATTCCTCCATCGCTTTGAGCAGGTCCTCGTTGGAAGCCGCGAACTCTTCAGGCGTCGGCATCCCCCTGACTATGGGAGTGGAGCAGCAAAGCACGTCTATCCCGAGCTTGTCGGCGGCATTAACTAGGGATTCTGGCGTCAAGCCCCCGGCGTCCCAGAACCTGCTCGCGACGTGCGAGTGGCAGTCGATCCTGGACATGGAGGTAAAGGACCCGCCAAGGCGTATTAAGGCGTTCCACCTTTTCGCGTTCGCCTGGCTCGGAAGGCCTAGGTCATGCTGTAACTGACCAGATACCTGTGGCCGTCTTGCCTCGCAGTTATCCAAGCGTAGTCCGATTCCAGCCGAACCTCAGCGCTCCCCAGCGGCTCTCCTTCTAGGTTGAAAACCTCGCAGCTTGCGGGCACGCCCCGCATGCCGAAAGGACTGTTCAAGCCGAAATCCTTACGCGAGACGTTGATGATCTCGACTTGGTTCTCGGACAGGCGCCTCACCGCTATCGCGCCCTCCGTTGCAACTTCCCCGAACCTGGTGACCTCTCCCCTGCCGTCCGCGTAGATGACCGGCTCCTCTTTGCCAATCGAGCCGTCATCCCTGAGGTAATCGGCCTTGTGCCCATCTATCGCTACCGAGAACTCCAAGAAAGACCCGCCTTGCACAGCGAGCCAGCCGGCCGGCGGAATCTCGTGCCTCTTTCCGTTGACCTCGACGGTCCACTTAGCGTCCGCAGCCCCCTCTTCTCCGATCCAGTCGTTCAGCCAGATCTTAAGGCCGTTGGGGTACGCGATGCGGAGCTGGCGCCGCTTGCTTGGCAGGTCGTCTGCCAACGCCTGGGAAACGCCGACAAGCCTGCCGCCGTCCCAGTAGGCGACCTCCTCGGGGGGAAGCAAACCGTAGCGGGCTTGTAGCCGCTGCAGCATGTAGTAGCTGCGGCATGCCCTTTCCATGCCGTACTTCTCCTCAACGAGCCAGCCGATCGCGCCGTAGGCGATGGTGTTCAGAATGAAGCGGTCGATCACTTTGTCCAGCTCCTTCTGCCTTTCCGGCGCCGCTTGCTGAGGATCGAGCCTGCCCCCGAACCATTCCGT
>JAFNJA010000174.1 GCA_017601265.1 Candidatus Brockarchaeota archaeon | reverse complement strand
AAAAAAGTGGCCAAAATCTTGATCACCAACCGATTCATAGTGCAGCTGGATAGCACCGCTTAAGCGCATGGCCGGCGCCATCGCGCTTTCGTCCAGCTTCGGCTCTCTAAAGAAGAACTCGCGTCGCGTAAACGCTTGCCTGCGTAGGGACGTGGGATCCCGCTCCGGTTGCGCGTTCGCCCGTTCAGAAGGTGATGACGCCCTTTATGTAGTCGGCGCGCCTCTCGGAAGCTATTTTGAAGGCCTTCTCGGCATCCTCATTCGGGAACCTGTGCGTGATTAGGGGCTTCTGGTCGAACACGCCCTTCTCGAGCAACCTGACCGCGTCTCTGAAGTCCCTGTTGAAATCCGGCGAGAAGGCCGGGGCCGTGTTCAGCAGCCTGAGTCCCTTGCCGTGCCACTTCTCGGTCGGAACGACCTCGTCCGCCACGTGCCTGCCGAATATCGCGACCTTCCCTCCAGGGCGCGCCAAATCCGTGGCAAGCTCCAAAGTCCCGCGGGCACCCGACGCCTCGATGACGACATCGGCCTCTCCGCCCAAGAGGTTGCGAACTTCCTCCACGGCATCCGCCCTGGCCGGATTTAAGGCGAAGTCGGCCCCGAATTTCCTCGCGAGGGCCAGGCGCTCGTCCCTGATGTCGAGCGCGACCAAATTCCCAACGTTTCTCGGCATCGCCTGGATGAGCAAAAGGCCCATGTAACCGCAACCTATGATGCAGACGCCGTCGCCTATCTGGATGCCCGAGCCCCTGATCCCATTGACCGCGCAGGCGAGTGGCTCCGAAATCCAGGGGGCGAAATCCTCGACGTCGTCCGGGATCTTGGCAGCGTTCCTGCAGTCCGTAAGGTAGAATTCCGCGAACGCGGGCCCCCCTAGCGCGGTCACCTTATCGCCGCATTTCAGGTTGCCGACGCCCTCGCCAACTTTGGCGACGACCCCTGCGCCCTCGTGGCCCATCGCCCCTTCGCTCTGTAGCTTTCCCTCGTAGACGTAGACGTCTCCCATGCATATCCCGCACGCCTTCGTCTCTATGAGGATTTCAGACCTCCCCGGGTTCGGCACTTCGATCTCGCGCGACCTTACCTCCCCCTTGGACAGGAACATGGCCCGAACCTTCAAGGGCAATCGCCGCCGCGAAGCGGTTGCCCTCCAGCGTATTTAAGGCCTTGACTGGAAAGCTTGACGATCAAAGAGGGCCATCTGGACGCCTACGATGCCGTGGTCGGGATCGATCTCGCCGTCCAGGGCTCCACCTACGCCTAATTTTCCATCATTTCCGGAGTTGGCCGAAGAGCGGATTTCGTCCTTATAGTAGAGACGATGTCGCGGTCGAAGCAGTAGGCGCTACCGTTCCCTGCCTCGGCCCGATGAAGATGCGAATAGCGAGGCGGGCCGTGAAGGGAAGCCCTGGAGAGGGGATGTGAACAGGATAGAGGTTGGAAACGCGATGGAGGGCGTGGGTAAACTGCCTTAGTGTCTCCTTTTTTTGACCATTGCCGTGTCTGAGTCATCGGTGGGGCGTAGTATCTCCACCTCGAACTCGTCTCGGGGGATCTCATCGACCACTCTCTTGACTCCCGGGAAATAACAATTGTGTATGAAGATTGCCGTACCATCGTGCATCAAGGTCTTGGACCATTCCCAATCGCTCTTCGCCTCAGCGTAGGATTTCCCTCCATCTATGAATATCAAATCCATTTTGGGCAGGCCCTTTGCGGCTCTGGGAAGGGTGTCTACGGTATCCCCCTTGAAGAGTTTGAACTTGCACCCAACCTTCCCCAACTTTTGCCTCACTTGGTTAAAGCTGGAACCGTCGAAGAAGTCGAATCCATAATACTCCACGTCCTTGACCGGTGCGTTTTTTATGGCGACCTCAACCATCTTCCTCGCGTTTTCGCCATCGAGGACGCCGATTTCCATGATCCTTTTGCAACCGTTATTGCGGATATGCTCATTCAGAAATGCATGCGATCCGTGCCAAGGCAAACCCAGTCCCTTCAGATGCGGCGTCGCGTTTTATCGCCGATCGTGATATAAGGATGACTCCCGGCAACTTTTATGTGTTTGCGATGTTGGCCGACTGAAGCATTTGTGAAATGCGGGATGCGCCTCTTAGGGCACGCAACGACCGATCGCGAATCATGACGGTTCTTCATCAGCGCCTCTTTTTTGGCCTTTAGACATCGCCCCTCTCATCTCCTCGGCCCCGTCCCTCAACCCGCGAATCTCGCACGCCCTGAGCTGCGGGTTTCGCTGACTGGACATTACCCTTAAATACGATTTATTGGCTTTTTAATCTCGTGTACCGCGATAGCAGAAGCAAAAGGATCGTGGCCGTCATCAACTGCGTCCTTAACCAGAACGCCCGCGCGCCGGATTGCGCCGTCTTTCCAGGAATGAACGCCCAAGTAGTTGACGTCTTGAAGAAGCATGGGGTGGGGGTCATCCAAATGCCGTGTCCTGAGATGACGTGCATCGACTTGCCAAGATCCAGGCCCGAAGGAGCTTCCATAAACGACGTCCTCGACACGCCAAAGGGCAGGGAATGCTGCAGAAAGCTCAGCGCATCCGTGGTTGACCAGATCCAGGAGTTCGTTGAGAACGGTTTCAAGGTTTTGGCTATATTGGGAGGCGATGTGGGCAGCCCCGGTTGTGCCGTTCACCTGTCAACGGTAGACGGGACCGGCCAGGGGATCGCGGAAGGTTCGGGAGTCTTCATCATGGAGCTGCACGCGGAACTCAGGAAAAGGGGCATCGAGATCCCCTTCAGGGGGATCAGGGATTCGGACCCGAACAAACTCGCCGAAGACATCCTTTGGGTTGACCGCCTTTTGGCGGAGCCCTGACGATCGTGCAATGGTTGGTAAATCGCCTTCCGGACGAGGGTTGGAAGACGGAGTGCTAGTACGTCTTCACCGCAAGATCGGCAACCTTTGCTACCTCGGGGAAATCCTCGTCCTTCGAAATCATTTCTTCCGCGCCGTTCGCAACGGCTACGCCAGCTATGATTGCGTCGAGGACGTTCATTTGTGATTATGCGCATAAGCTACCCCCAATGGTCCTGCTCGCCTCCTCCGCCCCGGGCCTGTCCAAGTTCAATAGCCTGACGGCCGAGAAGGAGACTTGCCCGCGGCGACGGGCTTCGTAGCTGGTTACACATCTCTCTTGATCCTAAAGACTATCGTGGCACACGTGAAATTTTGGTTTCGGTTCAAAATATGGGCGCCGAATCTCAGATCTTCCCCTCCGAGATCGGGCAGGGCTGTACGATTAACAGGATAAAAAGCGACGAGCATCGCCCCTTCCGCAGGCAGCTCGTGACGCCGGTTGCAGCCGCTTTCCCACCCAACGCGTCCCTTTCTAAGAACTGCAGGGCTCCTCTCCATCCGTCGTGGTCCGTTAGGGCTAACTTAATAGCTGGTTCGTGGCCAACCGCAGCGTACAATTTATTCTTCTAGTCACTCAGCGGATTCGGCCAGGAGCTCCTGTTCCGAGGCCCAATCTTGTTCACTTTCAATAGATGGAAAGGCTGGAAGGTTGCATAGCAGGTCTCGAC
>JAFNJA010000173.1 GCA_017601265.1 Candidatus Brockarchaeota archaeon | reverse complement strand
TTCTTCTAAAGTGATCAAGATCCCAAAAATGCGCGAGATAAGGCTGGGGCGGATCGACGACGTCGAGGTGCATTACCTTGAATACAGGGACGTGCACGATACCGAAGCGTTCGACGCTGACTGGGCCGCGAGGAACAAGCTGAATAGCGCCTTTTCGAGGCTGGACGAGGGCAGAGGGGGTAAGGTCAGCTATTTCCCATTCGTCCACAGCTTCGACATGCTCATCCCGAGGGAGCTGTACGGCAGGCATCCGGAATATTTTCCGCTCATCGAAGGCAAGCGCGTCGGTGGCTACGCGCAAAGATGCCTGAGCAATCCCGACGTGGTAAGGTTGGCGAAGGAAAGGGTTGAAGAATGGATCGGGGAGCATCCGGAAACGAAGATAGTGTCCGTCTCGCAAAACGACACTGGGAAGTGGTGCCAATGTCCCGAGTGCAGCTCACTTGACGAAGCGGAGGGAAGCCCCTCGGCGTCGATCTTGAATTTCGTCAACAAGATCGCGGAGGAGGTCGGAAAGCGGCACCCGGGCGTGCTGATAGACACCCTGGCTTACCAGTATTCCAGGAAGCCCCCCAAGAGCATCAAACCCAGGGCGAACGTGGTAATCAGGCTTTGCACCATAGAGTGCTGCTTTTCCCACCCTCTAGAGAGATGCGACTCGGAACAGAACGTTAGGTTCAGAGAGGACCTGGCGGCTTGGTCAAAGGTCGCCCCGAATCTTTACGTCTGGGACTACGTGACGAACTTCGCGAACTACCTCATGCCATTCCCGAACCTCTACGTCCTGAAGCCGAACATAAGGCTGTTCATCAAAAACGGGGTGAAGGGGGTTTTCGAGGAGGGCAACTACTCGCCTGGAGGCAACGGCGAGTTTGCAGAACTGAGATCGTACATGTTGGCAAAACTGCTTTGGGACCCAGATAGCGACGTCGACATCGTTTTAGATGAATTCCTGACTAACTATTACGGGAAATCATCAAGGCTCATAAAGGAATACGTGGAATTGATGCACGAAAAGGTGAGGGAAGAAAATATACATGTTTCAATATATTCCCCACCCGCTTCTGAATACCTTTCAAAAGACGTCATCACCAAAGCCGACGAACTTTTCGAAGAGGCGGAAAATCTGGCCGAATCCGCCGAAGTGAGGGCCAGGGTCAAGATAGCCCGCTTGCCGATCCAATACGTGATGATCGAGAGGGATTTCGCGAGCGGGGAAGAAAGGGCGAGGGTGATCGCGGACTTCTTCGCCGAGGCCGAAAGGGCGGGCGTGACGCACATAAACGAGTGGACGGCGATGTCTGATTACAGGAAGAAATTCACGTAATGAGCCATCCCGTTCGTCACGGACGGTTGGAAGGTACCCGAGTGCGCGTAACTTGAGACGATCGTTGAGTTTCAAGCAACAGCGCGCGTCAAGTGCCCAAAATCCACCCTGAACTTGTCTTCGAAGGTCGCGGCCAATGCCGCCCGTTCGCAAATTCTTAAATCCAAGGACCAACCGTTTGCCGCATGGTAGCGATCCCAATCGCCTTGGCCCTCGGCGAAGCGTTGGGCCTCGTCGTTTTCGGCATGGGAATCGTCCTCATAACGCTGGGCATAACGATAATAATCATCCAAGAAGTTTTGAAGAAATTGCTGAGGTTGCCCCAAGACAGAATGAGGGGGAAAGGCGAACCTTGGGGTTTCATGCAAAAATTAATCGAGGAAATGTTCGCCGTAATAAAGGATTTGCCGGTTCCTTTGAGGGTCGCTTTCTTGCTGATCGTGCTTGGCATTATCTTGCTAGTCATCGGATACTGCATGGCGGTCGGGTTTTGGTTACCTACGTGACCATCGGGCCAGGTGAATCTGATCGACGATAGCTGGTTGGCACGTTGACGTAATGGGCGCACCAAACTATTTAAGTCGGCAAGGTGGAGAAAAGGCGCTTCCGCATGAGCGAGAAGGTGTCCGTTTCGGAACTTCTAAAGGGAGCGAAGATCGATCCTTTCAAATATCCAAACGTGGTCGGCTTCAGCGAGGAGCTGAGGCCGAAGATAGTTAAAGGCGCGGAAACCAAGACGCTCGCCATAAGGATATACGTGAAGGAGAAGAAGGCGAAGGAAGAACTCAAGCCTGACGAGATATTCCCCGCTTTCATCGGTTCTTACGAGACCGACGTCGTCGAGGTCGGGGAGATAAAGGCGCTATCCGTCACGGACAGGAAAGCCAGGTTTGGCATAATCCCTGGATCCGTGAGCGTCGCCGAAGAGCACGTCACGGCAGGTACTCACACCATGGCGCTGAGGGACAAGACCGACGGGAAGACCGTGACATCCAGCAACTGGCACGTGTTCGGGTTCGGGGAGGTCGACGTTCCCGGATCTCGAATCGTTCAACCTGGACCTTACGACGGTGGAAACCCCGGCACCGATACCTACGCCCGTTTGAAACGGTGGGTGCCTATCAAGTCGGGGCAGGAAGGGTGGCCTTGGTGGAGGCAACTGGTCTGCTCGCTTTTCGGGGGGTTTCTGGGGGGCTACTGCAGGGCATGGGAGAACAAGGTTGATTTCGCGGTTGGCGACCTGACGGGCGACCGCCCGGTCGACGCGGGCCTCCTCAGGGACGACGGGAGCGTCTTCAAGCCCACTTCGAAAGGAAGGGCCGCAATCGGGGATCGAGTGTGGAAAGTCGGAAGGACGACGGGCGAAACGGAGGGCCTGGTCGTGGACGACAGCGCAACCATAAGCGTGAACTACGGCTTCGCAACCTTCGTCCTCCGCGAGCAGATACTCACGAACAAGATGCTGGACCCAGGAGATAGCGGCTCTCCTTTGCTCAAAAAAGGCACCAACGACCTGGTGGGCCTCGGGCTCGCGGGTTCGAGCACGACGAGCGTCTTCAGCCACTGGGCGAACGTGGAAGCGTACGGGCAAGTGGAGCTCATCTAGGAAGTAGAACCTAAAATCTCAAACCTTGCAAGCTTTCAGGATGAACAGCCTCCGGGAAAACGGCAACTCGCCTTCTTTCTCGATCCTGTCTTGCAGTTTCAGGAGGCGTTCCAGGTGCGTTTCCACCTTGAAGCCGGGCACGATCCACGGGACCGCCTTGAGGTAATATGCGATCGCCCCAACGTCCTTGAATATCGTTTTACCTTCCCACTCACTGGCAACTTCCACTGCTAGACCCGAAGACTCAATTCTTTCGCGGGCGTAATCCAACGTGAAAAAAGGCCATTGGGGCGTTACGCCAAAGGCTTGGCACAAGTCAAAGCAGTCCCTTCCGTCAACCTGCTCCGTCAGGAAAACTCCGCCGCGCTCCAGGACCCTCGCGACCTCTAGGGCGTTGAAGCACGCGTGCCTGTCGATGACGAGGTCGAAACTCTCATTAGCGAAAGGGAGCTTCTGTTCCAGACGGCTGCTATCGGTTTTCACGACCTCGCCTCCGCATGGCTTGAGCCTCTCATGGGCCAACGCCGCGTTTGGCGCGTAATCCTCCGTCGCGACGGTCCGCCTCGGAAAAGCGCCCTTCATCGACAGGAGTACCTCGCCGCCCCCGGTACCAAGGTCCAAAGCCGAGTCAGAAGACGACATGCACTTCCTAGCCATGTCTTCGTAGGACCATGGGGGAGGTTCCCAAACGCACCTGCCCGAGATGCGCGAAAAATCCCACCCTGAGAAAGGCGCGCTTTCTTCTCGCATCCAGCTGCGCAAAAGTGAACCGACTTTCCG
>JAFNJA010000172.1 GCA_017601265.1 Candidatus Brockarchaeota archaeon | reverse complement strand
GTACAGGAGCTTAACGTTGGGGCTTCCGACCTCTTTGATTATTTCAAACCCCTCCGATGAGGAGTTCAAGTAGTACCCTTTGTGGTCGACCAACGTATTCAGCGGTTCGAGAACCAAGGTTACCTTCTCCTTCTCTGCCGTTTCCGCTGCCCCTTTGAGGCATTCCACTATGTTCTCGTGCTGCTTGCTTCTTGGCACGCCTTTCAGTTCGTTGCCCGTCGTCACGATGAGCGTCTTGCAGTCCAGTTCGTGGGCTACCTTGATGGAGTCCTTGAACGCCTTTAGGAACTTGCCAGCCGACCCCTGCTCCACTATGCTGGCCCTTAAGTCGACGCCGAACGTGGCGGTTGCCAGTCCGTATTTTTCCTTCCTGCGCTTTATCTCCCCGATGTCCTTTGAGCCCCAATCCCAGAATTCGAAAGCTGGAATTCCGATCTCGGATACCTTGGCGATCCTCTCCAAAAATGGCACTTCCGTGAAAATCATCTCGATGCACGCTGACAGTTTTATCATGACGAAATCACTTTCGTATCCGCTCGCCACGGGCTTGATTGGATATAAAACTTTTCACTGCAGGTTCTTCAACGCCGGTGGGAGAGGATAAAAGATGTGGGAAAGGAAGGCGTACCTACTTAAGGTACAATTTCCTTTCCACTACGTGCAAGGCGGTTGCAGCCGAGAGGGCGGTGGTGCCCAAGACGTATAGGGATGTCGCGGCGATAGTCAAAGTTGAAATGTTTGCCGACACTCCAATAGCGATCGCTGGCACCGTGAGGAGCACTAGAAGCGCGCAATACCTCAAGAACCTCTTAGTTATCGGTTTTACGATTCCGATCCTGCGAAACGCGTAGCGGATGCCCAATGCTGGGGCGAAGAAGTAGATCATTCCTATCAAGCTGCTAGCTATGAACCCGGCAAAAACGGCTGCTACCTCGGGTGAAAGGGCGAACAACGGCATTGCTGCGTACGTGGTCAACTTCAGGCTTCCTATCAGGGGGTATATCAATAGCTTCGTGAACGTCTTTAGGCCTTCGTTGCCTTGAACGAACATCGCTACGGGAGTGCTCCAAGAGTAGTAGAATGCGTCGAAAGCGACGTAGAACATGGAGCCAGCGTAGGTTTTGAGAATAAGGTCGTTCCTGAATCCCCTAAGGAAGCTTACTTCTGGAGACAACTCCGATCCGAATGTTACGGTCGCGATTATGCACTTCTTCTCAGCCTGGACCGTCACCTCCGTCGAGCTGGCCTCGTTGTAGTTTGCGCTGGCCGGAATTGAGGCTTGGATCCTCCAGGTGCCTTCCGCGTTCGCTACGAATGTGTGAGAAAATGTTCCGTCCGTAGAAGTCAGGTCCACCCGGCTCGTGCCTGATGGGCCGGTTATGGTCATCGTGACCGCCGTGCTTCCATGGAACGGCGATATCGTCCCCGTGGCCGTTACGGAGTCGTCGATCTTTACGCTGGTCGAGGAGAGGCTCAGAGATATCGAAGGCGTGATCTTCGTGACGGTCAGGGAGGCGATGCTCGACGTTGCCGGGTTGTATTCGTCGTCCCCGGGCCATTCAGCCTTGACTTCGTACGTTCCTATTTTCTCTGGCTCGAAGGTGTAGGAGTATTGGCCTTCGCTAAGTTCCGCCTCAGCGAGTTCCGAAAAGGCTTCGCCTCCGAAGGAGGCGTAGATGGTTACGCTTCCGGTCCTCGCGGGGCTCAAGGTTCCCGTTACGGTTACCGAGCTTCCGATCTGGGCGCTTGGCGGCGAAAGGCTTATCGAGAGCTCGGCGGTCTTCTTCGCGAACATCCCTACGACCCTTCCCTTGACCGTGCCCCACGGCTTCGGCTTCAGTTGGAAGTCCAGCGTGTAAGTCCCTCCCGCCTCTACCGTGATCGATTTTGTGGCGTCTTCGTACCCTTTCTTTGAGGCAGTCACCCGAACGTCGTCGGTATCCATGCCGATGAACCAGGTGGAGAAGTTGTACTTCCCTTTCTCGTCCGTCGAAGCCGAAGTGAAGAGGAATACTTGGAAAGTCGCCGAAACGGTCGCGTCCTCCAAAGGAGCTCCCTTGTCGTCCGTAACCGTGCCCACGATGGTTGCGCTTTTGCCGAGCATCGTCAAGACCAAGCCGCTTACTTCCTCGCCAGCATCGAGGTGGACGCTTTCCGGTTCGGACATCAGCATGCCCCTAAGGGCGGTAACCGCGTAGTCGCCGGCTCCCAAGTTGCTCTCCAAAACGAAGTTTCCTTCCGAGTCTGTCGCGTTAATGCAAAAATATTTGCCGTCATCTGAGTACGTTGAGACGATCGCGTTGGCAACGGGTTGCCCGTCATCGAAGACGGCTCTTCCAGAGATTGAGCCGGACCTTCCAAGTCGGAAGTCCACGTTCCTCTTTTCCTGGCCTGCTTGAACATCTACCCGGAGCGAGGTTGCTCGCCATCCTGTACTCCCCGTTGTCGTTAGTAAAAGCAGAAGAACCGGAGAAAGCCCGATCCTGCTGCGCCGGATACGCCATGACCAGGATGTTCCTCACCGGGTTTCCTTGCTCATCCGTAACCCTCCCGGAGATTATGCCGGAGACCCCCAACCTTACAGTGACTCCCGCCGTCACGGAGCCCGCTGTCGCCGTGACTCCCGCCGCCGTCCCGGGAGCGTATCCTTCCTTGAACTCGCGCATCTCCTCGATGTAGTAAGTCGCCGCCGTTACCGAGTAGACTCCCGTTCGGACATCAGTGTCGAATACGAAATTACCCTTGTCGTCCGATAGCGTCATGTCGACAACGTCGTTTGCTTTGAGCAGGTAGACGACGGCAGGTCCGACAGGTATACCGTTCGGATCTAGGACCGTTCCCTTTATCGTTGCTGAAGCGTCCAGGACGATGTCTCCAAGGTCTTTCTCCTTGTTGGCTTCTATCTTCACGTTCGTCAATTCCTTCTTCAGGTAACCCTTTGCTTCTATTGTTATGGTGTACGTACCCCCGGCAAGAGCTTTGGTTATCTGGAACGTGCCAGCCGCCCCGGTCTTTGCTGATCCCTCTCCTTCGCTGCCGATTACCTCGACAGAAGCGTTTTGGATTGGTACCAACGTCGATGTAGAATTCGCGCTCGCGAGCGATATGGCAATTATTGCCAAAATTGCCGTTAGCTGTAATGCTTTTTTCATCTTACTTCCTCTGGGTTACGGTAGGGAGAGCTTATATGATTTTTCTACAGCAACGTATCCACGGTGGATACGTCGAAAAATCCGTGACATTCCAGACGTTCTTTTTCCGAATTATATCTGAGGCTTTGCTCAAAACAAAGCCAATGCTAACTTCAGAACGATCGTTGCGCTTGTTCGGTTGCTTGCTACGCGAACCTCTTGCCTGCTTCATCCCAATTGACTACGTTCCAAAACGCCTCTACGAATTTCGACCTGTCGTTCCTATAATCTATGTAGTACGCGTGCTCGAACACATCGAGCACCATCAATATTCTGAAAGTGGGATATACGTTCACGTTATGCTTTTCTATCTGCATGATCATGGGCCTCCCTGTTTGCTCGCAGAACGCTAGCGCCGCCCATCCCGATCCTTCAACGCTCGTTGCAGCTTGGGTGAACTCTTTCTTGAACCTGTCAAAGCTTGCGAACTCTTTCTCTATTGCATCGCCCAAAGCTCCCCCCGCTTTTCCGCCGCCCTTCCCGGGTGGCGCCATGTTGCCCCAGAACAGCGAATGCAGAAGGTGCCCCCCTACGTTGAAAGACAGTTCCTTTAGCGTAG
>JAFNJA010000171.1:2508-3826 GCA_017601265.1 Candidatus Brockarchaeota archaeon | reverse complement strand
ATCGCACTTCCTTTCGCTTCTTTCTTGACTCATCGGCTGTTTTTGAACCTTATAGGCTTTCCACCAAGATTGTGCCGTGTCAGGGCGTCTGGGGCTGCCGGTAGTCCTCCGTCGTTATGCTCGAAGCCCCAATAGGGCTTGTCGAGCCATTGGGGATCGTTGGGATTAGCGTTGGTCTATTTCTCGCAATCTTTACTGCCATGGAAGCTAGCGTTTGCATCCGGAGCGATGCTGTTCGTATTCGCCGGCGAGATGGCTCTCGAAAGCCATAAGAAGGGCTTCAGCTTGGAAGCAACCTTCGGGCTGGTTGCCGGCTTCATCATAATGAGGGTTGCTGCCTAAAAACGCCTAACTTGAGATTTTAGGACATGGATGGGCTTCCTCCATTCAATTAAGATTTAGAGCGAGATATGCTTGAAACGGCAAAGTGGTTTCAGAATAAGATCAGAAAAGCTGATGCGCTCCTCATGGCGACGCCGGAATATTATTATTCTATAACTGGCGTGCTTAAAACGTTCTTGACTTGGCTTCTAGATCGCCTGGAGACGATTCCCTTGTCGGCAATCCCGTTGCGATAATGAGCGCCTCAATGGGGTGCTGGGTGGAGCGGTGGCTCGAACGCGTTTACTCTCTTCTCTTAACGCGTATTTAGTGAATAAACCAGAGGTCGACCTGAGCTTTGCGAGTGAAAAATCTTTCGCCAATGGAAACTTTATGTATGATAGGGCGAAGATGTACGTTTGGCGATTACTACGGAACTTGATGAAGCTGGCTGAAATATTGAAGGCAAAGAGAAGAGAGTAAGGGAACTCTTTTTCGCGAAATTCGCAGGGTAGCGAAGCCCGGCGGAATTTTTTGCGTCTTTTCCATGCGCGTTGGGGAGGAGGAGGTCATGGGGCTAGCAAAGGGCGTTGGATTCGTGTTTAAAGGGAAGAAGGTGGAGGGCGCATGCTCATCTTCCAGCGGTAAAGCCATGCTTCCCGAGGTCCTTTAACAAAAAGATGTATCAAGGAGCGTCGTGACAGCGAAAACAACGGTGAATCCAAACGTTGCCTCAAGCTCGTGCCCTTTCCGGCGGCTCTCATTTATCGTTCCTTTGAAGACCAAGGCTCAAGCCGCGAGGGCCGATCCCAAAGGCAAGATGGGGTTAACAACGAGCCATCGGGAAAGTTCCGCGGGCTGCGCGGAAATCGCCCCAATCGAAGCCCGCGCCGATGCGCAACCCTCTCGAATTGCCATACAAGAACGCTCATTTGAACAAGGAGTCCAGCAACATCATGACAACGAATCCGGCCATCAGCCCGAAGGTTGCCTCCCT
>JAFNJA010000171.1:0-2498 GCA_017601265.1 Candidatus Brockarchaeota archaeon | reverse complement strand
GAAGGCCAGGCTCCAGGGCAGGATCGCGTGGAAAACGGATACGAGCGCAACGCCCAACAGGCCGCCAACCGGTTCGACCAACCCTGTCAGGGTGCCGTACCACAAGGCCTTTCGCCTGCTGTATCCTTCCCGCAACAGCGGAAGCGCGACAGCGAGCCCTTCGGGCATGTTCTGAAGACCTATGGCCATGGCGACGATGAGCCCTCTCGCGACCTCCCCTCTGCCGAAGCTTACTCCCACGGCTAACCCCTCGGGGAAGTTATGTATGGTTATGGCCATCATGAACAGCCAGACCGTCGGCAACTTCGACGAAGGCCCCTCGGCGCCCAAAGCCGGGTGAAAGTGTGGGACGAAGCGATCGATCAAATGCAGCCCGAAGGCTCCTATAAGGATGCCGAAAACGGCGACCCATGGGCCGCTAAGATCGAGCGTCGGGACTATCAAGCTGAATGAGGTCGCCGCCAGCATGACGCCCGCCGAGAAGCCGAGCATGATGTCCATCAACCTGTCTGAAACCTTTTTCGTGAACAGAACCGGCAAAGCCCCGGCGCCCGTGGCCAGGCCCGCGGCCAGACTGGCCAAGGATCCAAGCCAAACAATCTCATCGATCATGTTTCACGTAACCCGAGCTGTGATCGCGAGACATAAAAAAGATTCGTATCGATGCAATTGCGCGATGAACCAAATTTGGCTAGCGAGGTAAAATCGCTCGTCGCCATGAAGACAAGCGGGGGGCTGAAGGGGGAGGGTTGCCAAGGCCCCTAGGATTGGGTTCTAACAATCCTAGGCAAATGACTGGCGAAAAGGCAAGGCGCGAAAACCATCTTGGTATTAAGTCTGGGGATGGGATGGTCGCCTGAGAAATAATCGGATGGAAGGTAATATAACTTGTCATTTTCCCCTTTAGACTCAACGCCAAGAGTTGCAAGAAAGTTATCGCGTCGTTGGTCGAGTGGCAGGGTGATAGTCGTGCTAAAGACGGCGATGAATTCGATGTCCGTTTGGAGGAGGCAGGGCAAGAACTGGAAGATAATATCGATGCGCTCCATGGCGAACAGGTTCTTCGAGCGCCTCACCGTCGATTACAACAGCATATACATAAGCGCGTTGGGCGCCGACCCGCTCCAGCTTGGGCTTTTGAACGGCTTCTCGAACGTGGCTGGCACGGCGATATCCGCCCCCTTCGGCTGGATCCAGGACAGGTTCAGCCTCAAAAAGATCTTCCTCACCGGCGTTGTCCTTTCCGTTCTCGTGACCTTGGCGTTTGCCTTGGCCAAAACCTGGGTCATGCTCATTCCGGCGATGGTCCTGTCAAGCATAGCGGTCACGGTTGGAAGCTGCCTGACCATTTGCGACGTATCCTTGAGGGACGAGGACAGGTCGGCCTGCAAGGGCATATGCGACGGCGCCTTCGTCACTCCATCGCTGCTCGCGCCGGCCTTGGCGGCATTTGTGATCACGCACTTCGGGGGGATATCGGTCGAGGGAATAAGGCCGTTGTACTGGATAAGATTCATCGCCGGCGCCGTGCTTGCCCTCGTCCTCTTCACCAACCTGAAGGAAGTCGCCAGGCCGAGTCCACCCAAAAGCGCTGGATTCGTCGGCGATTACCGCGAAGTCTTCAGGAGGGGGAAGGCGCTTAGGAGGTGGATAGCGTTCATCGCCGCGAGTTACTTCTCAACGGGAATGGTGAGTCCATTCGTGCAACTGTTCGCGTACGAGGTAAAGGGGGCGGACCAGTTCATCATAGGTAGCATGACGACCGCCGGCCTCGTGATACAAGTTCTGTTCTCCGCTTCGATGGGCGGTTTCGCGAATCGCATCGGGAGGAAGAACATTATTTACCTGGTCGAGCCGCTGTACTGCGCCTCCCTTTTGGCGCTCGTCTTCGCCCCTTCGCCCGAGTACCTCGTCATCTCGTCCGTCCTGGGAGGGTTCAGGACGATAGCCGAGTACGTCGCCACGGATCCCCTGCAAGTTGAGCTGGTCCCGATCGACTGCAGGGGAAGGTGGAGGGGGATCGTCGGCTTATTCGGCGGGCTCGCTTCGATCCCCGCGCCCATCGTCGGCGGGATGATCTGGGAGAAAATGGGTCCGAATTACTTGATCTTCACCTCGATGCTGCTCGGCCTTTTTGTCAGAATTCCTATACTCGCTACTATTCCGGAATGAATGCCTTCTGTTTCGCCACCCAAAAGCCGGGACGGTTTTGTACGAAATCTTTCATTATCCCATTGTAAGAGTAAGAGTTGGGAACTCAACCGCCCACGATCGCTTGTATTCGTAGTTCGAGGGCCAAGCTGCGGAAACGATCCGATTCCGAATCGTGGCCAAAAGCAAACTTAGCATCGGAAAAGTGTAGGGAAGGCTTATATTAATGAAATATTCCGCACGGTAGACTGTTTTTGAATACTGGAGGGTACGACGTAGTAGCGGAAGTCAACGAAAGGTTCGTAAACAGGGCTTTGGCAGCGGCCTTCTACACGAGTTCCATCCCA
>JAFNJA010000170.1 GCA_017601265.1 Candidatus Brockarchaeota archaeon | reverse complement strand
AAAAAGATGGAAGCCGAGGCGAAGAAAAGGAACGAAGGGCTCCTAATCTGAATTTTACCGCGCGGACAGAAGCCCGAGCAAGCGCCCGTGGATCCTCCCGTTGGAGGCCAAGAGCGTAGTCGAGGATTGGAGGAACCTTTTGCCCGAAAGATCCGTAACTTTCCCGCCGGCCTCGTCCACCAACAAAGTGCCGGCCGCACCGTCCCAGCTCTTGACGCCCACCATGAAGAAGGCGTCAACCCTTCCGCAGGCGGTGAAGCACAGTTCGAGGGAGGCGGCGCCGAGCTGCCTCACCCTGCTCGTCACCCCCTTCAGCTTGCCGTACGCCTTCGAGATCGCCCTGACCGAAGCCGGGTCGTTGCCGTGGCAGAAGGTTATGGTCGAGTTCCCGATGCTGGCGGAACTCGAAACCCTCAGCCTCTTCCCGCCGAGCCTGGCGCCCGAGCCCTTCTCTGCGTAGAAAAGCTCGTCCTGGCACGGGTAGTAGACGACTCCAAGCAACGTTTCCCCGGAAGCGATCAACGCTATGGAGACCGAGAAGAAAGGGTTGCGGATGCTGTAGTTCGTGCTCCCGTCCAATGGATCGATGACCCAGGTCCTGCCGGAACTCCCGGCTTTCAAGCCCGCCTCCTCCCCCAAGTACGAATCTTCCGGGAAGCTCGCCTTCAAGACCGACCTGATCCTCCTCTCCGATTCCAAGTCGGCCGAGGTCACGACGCTCCTGTCAGCCTTGTAGCGGACCTTGGACCTGCCGTACTTCCTCGCTAGTATCCCGCCCGCTTCGGTCGCGGCCTTGATGGCCACTTCAAGTTCGGCCGCCATAACGCCCCCACCTGGAGCGCGGAAAGCTTGCGCAGGCTCTAGGAACCAAGATCAACTCCGGCTTCCTCCAAAGCCCGGGAGAGGGCGCCGCCTTTCTTGGACCTGGCCGCGAGCCTGTAGAGGGGCAGCACTTCAACCTTGGCCCTTCGGGCTCCGCAGTGGAGCTCGCGTGCGAGGGCGAGGCTCGAGGACTCCAACCTCCTCCGCGCGTTGAAGTACCTCCACCTGTTCTTGAGCCTGTCGGGCTTTTCGCCGTAATACAAATCCGTTGTTTCCGCCGAGGATTTCGAGAGCGCCGCTCCGGCCGCGAACAGCTTGAGGAAGTAAGGCAGCCGGGACCAGTCGTTCGTCCTCCTGACGTGCCTGAAAACGAGGTCCGCCTTCGCCACGTATTCCAAAGCTTCAACGAGGTCCCCCTCATTCCTCATCGCTTTAGGCAGGTACTCGTAGACCCACTCGAAGACGTCCTCGTAATCTTCCACCGAGTTGTCGAGCGACCTCAATGCCCCGTCGACCGAGGAGGCGTTGAAGATCCCCCTCAGCGTGTCGAAAATCCTTTCCTGCCTGAGCCTCGAGCCCAGCCGGACGGAGGCTGATTCGTCAAGCTTGCCCGCCGTCGACGCGGCCTGGAGGTCCTCGATCGCGCTCCTCACGTCACCCCCGCACCCCTCGGCCAGCTTCAGGATCGACGAGTCGTCGGCAACCAACCCTTCGAGAGCGCATATCTTCCGGAGCCTCTTCGCGACCTCCGACGCCGGAACGCGCCTAAACTCCACCATCTCCGCCTTGGCCCTCAAGGCCCTAAGGTCTTCGCTCCAAGGGTCGTTTGCCGTCATGGCGACGGGGACCGTTCCGATGTCGATGATCTTCAGTATCGCCTTGAGGCCGCCCGAATCGCTCCGGCCGTAGATTCCGTCGACCTCGTCGAACAGGATGAGCCTCCTTTTCCCACTGAAGCTCCTGCTCGAGGCAGCCGGCAAGGCCAGCTCGTTTATCCTCTCCTCGGTCCTCACGTCGCTGGCGTTCATCTCCAAAACGATGTAGCCGAGCTCGCGCGCGGCAGCCTCGACCGACGCGGTCTTTCCCACGCCCGGAGGGCCGTGAAGCAAAAGCGCCTTCCGTCCCCTCTCCCACCCCCTCAACCAGTCGAAAACCCTCTTCACGGAGCCCTCGTTCCCCACTATCTCGCTCACGCTAGACGGCTTGTGCTTGTCAGTCCAAGGTTCGGACGAGGTTTCCAGGAAAGCCACCTTCCGCGAGTCCGGGCCGATCGGGCCTCCGCCGGTCTCGATCAGCCCTAGCTCGAGCCGGCTGCCGGAGTATATGTGCGCTGCGCCGCTGCTTGCCAACCTGCCGGTCGCCAAAGCTTAATACCGCCGGAGGGCTGATGAGAAAGTTCAGGAGATCCGGGATGGGCAGAAGGGCCAGGAAGGAGGTCGACGTGAGGTTCAGGGCCCCGGCCGCGTTCGTGGAGCGGTTCGACGAGGTCACGAGGAAGGTTGGGCACGCCACGAGGGGCGAGGCCATCAAGAGCGCCATGCAACGCTACGTAAAAGCCCTCCAAGAGTCTCAGGCGACACACACCGAAAGGGTGGACGGGTAGACCGGGTCCATGGCATGCGGCCAGGATCGAGCCGGAACGGCCTAGGGGAGGCCAAACTCGGAGAAGAAAGTTCTCAGCCTTTTCTGGTAAAGGGCGTCCTTCAGCAGGGCGCTGGTACTTACCCAACTCGATATCGGGACCCGCATCCTGGTGGAGATGTGCTGCAGGGCTTCGCTTAGCGTGCCGAACTTCTTCGGTTCCTTGCGGAGGGCAGCCCTTACGCTCTCCCTGTTTATCCAGACCCCAACCGGGACTATGTAGCCCGGGTAAGCCTCCCTTAGGGCGACCACGCCAGCCTGCCTTCCCATCGAAGAAAGCTTCTCCGCAACGGCCAACCTGACGGCGTAGTAGCATCCGCCGATCGAAGCATAAGTTGTCCTGCCTTCGAAGAACTCGTGGTCACCTTCGACGGATATGCTATCCTCGGGGTTCCAGGCCGTGCCAGGCCACCACGCCTCTATCCACTCGTAGCACCAGGGCTCCGGGATCATGAGCACCAAGTACCTGTTGTCCAGGTTGTCGCACTCGTAAACGAGGTAATCGTTTACGAGCGGGTTCTCTTTGACCCCCTGGATCAGCTTCTGGGAAATGATGCTGTCGACGGCCGTTATGCTCCACCTGGTCGGTACGAACCTCCGCCTCTTCCCGAGCCCGAACGCTCCGACGCTGAACGCCCTCTGTATCGCCGAAACCTCGACGCCCGCCCTGTAGGAAAGCATGACCGCGCCCTCGGCCTTCAGGTCCGTGTCGTAGAAAGCCCTCTCGACGTGCTTGGAGACCTTGCAGTTCCCGAGGTCGAACTCCTTGAGCGTGGCAGAAGGCCCAAAAGGCTCGAAGTGGTCGCTGAGGGTCACGGTGCTGGTCGGTTTCTTCACGAACTCCACCTCGGACTCGGCCGGGGCTGAGGAGATGCCCAGCTCCTGAACCTTTTCCGAAATCCTGTCAAGCCCCCTCGACGGTGAGTCTACGCTCACCAGGTACTTGCCCCTCACGAGCTTGGACCTCATCTCGACCACCTCCTGTATGGATTTGCCGAACCAAAGCTCGGGCTTGGAGAGGAGGCTCGTGTCCTCCAGGATAGGAGGCACCATCGGGCCCACGAAGACCTTCGGGGAGCCGAACCCTCCAACGAAAACCGCAGGCGGAGAAATCCCTGCCAGCCTCGTGTCGAGGACCAGGGCGCCCGTCTTGACTAGCGATTCGAACTTTAAGGCGACGGGGCAGAGGGATTTTCCGCAGAGCATCCTCGATCCCCTGCAGAGCAAGCACCGGCTGCTGCCGCCCGCGACCCTCAAGCTTGCGGAGGCCTGGCTGGTTTTGAGGCTCCCCAGCAAACCTTCGAGCCACCCGCTTCCCGTGGAGGGCAATAAGTCCGCCTCCTTGCTACCGGCGCATCCGGTC
>JAFNJA010000169.1 GCA_017601265.1 Candidatus Brockarchaeota archaeon | reverse complement strand
GTGCACGTCCGGCATCGTGAACGCCCTGAGCCTCCTCAGCCCTACGAGCTCGCCGCTCAACTCCCTCCGGAAACTGTACCTCGTCAGCTCGTATATCTTGACCGGAAGGTGCTTGTACGACATGTTCATGTCGCGCGCCATGAGGAACTGCCCGAAGCAGGCGCTGAACCTCAGGAAATATTCCTTGTCGTCGGACTTCAAGACGTACTGCCTGGCCGGGAACCTGTTCAGGTAATCGGCGAGGCACGGGTGCTCGAAGTCGTACATTATGGGCGTCTCGATCTCCATCGCCCCGTATTCCAGCGTCTTCTCCGTCACGTACCTTTCCAGCAGGGATTTTACGAACCTACCCTTCGCGGCCCACCTCAAGTTGCCCGCGTCGCTGGCCGGCTCGTAGTTGGATATCTCGAGCCTCTTCATCAAGGCTATGTGCGGCGGCTCCTCCTTCGCGGCCCTCGCCTTCGCCATCTCGTATCTCGCGAACTTCCGGAGGTTCTCGAACCCCCCGAAGTCGAACTTATCGACGGGGACGAGTTTCCCCTCGAGGTCCACGACGTACCAAGAGGAACTTAGCTTCTTCTCCGACTCGATCGCCGCCGAGACCTTGCCTTCGTCACGGCTTTTCCCCGTTCCGGGAGCCACGATCCTCAGCCTCTCGGCGAGGGGGTGCCCCTTCACCGAAATCGCGAACTTCTTGTTCCACCCGAATGGCGCCCTGTGCGCCTCTATCCCTTTCTCCCTCACCCGGCTTTCTAGCTTCCTCAAAATCTCGAGGGCCTTCCCGGGGCTCTCTAGGTCGCCGCTCAAGTGCGAGTAAGGGTAGATGAGCGCCCTGTTCGCCCCAACCGATTCGAGGTCGCTTTTCGTCTCCTCTGCCGCCCTCTCGACCACCTCCTCGTCGTCGCCTTTCTCCACCGAAACGAAAAGGACCGCGACCTCCTCGAGCTTCACCGGCTTACGCTCCGCTTCCTCGGCGACCGGGCTTTCCTTCTGGACCGGAAGGTACTCGATGCTGTCGGAGTGGAGCTGGAGGATCCTCATATGCCCGACCGCCAAGCTACCTCATGGAAGGCTCGGCCCCTCAACCCTGGGAAGCCCACCTCCACCTTTCGAGCCTCTCTTCCTTCCTCCTCGCCTTCTTCAACGCCTTGTAGTGGGATTCGCAAAGGTATATCCTCCTCTGCGTCGACGAAGTCCTGATGCCCGCCTCCCTGGCTTGGTCGATCGGAACCGACCTCACGGCCGGGTTTACGCAGGATTCCGCGCTGCACTTGATCCCCTTCGAAACCTTTCCCATGTCCGTCCAGCGCCCTTCCCGACCCGCGCGCTTGATAAGAGTTACCGATGCTGCTGCGGAGGCTTCAAGCCGTTCTTCTTGTTGTACCAATAGGTGTAGTAGAGGCGCTGCCCGACCGTTATCTGGCCCAGCAGCGTCAGCGCGAGGGCGGACACCAGCAGAGCCTTGTCGACGAACGGGTACAAAAGCGATCCCGCCACCAGTATGACTATCTTCTCCTGCCTCTCGGCTATGCCTACCGCGCAGTTCTTCAAGCCGCCGCTGGACTCGGCCCTCGCCCTCGCGTAGCTGGAAGCGATCATGCTGAACATCGCGAAGCAAGCCACGACCCAGTCGACCAAACCTCCGAGCGCCATCCCAACCATGTAGAAGAACTCGGTGTACCTGTCCACGACAGCGTCCAAGGTCGCGCCAAAGTAGGTGACGTCCTTCACCAGGCGCGCCACCGCCCCGTCCAGCACGTCCAGGAGGCCCGAGGTCAGGATGAAGAAAGCCCCCAGCAGAACGTGGCGGTAAGTGTAAGCGCCGCACGCGGCGACGGATATGGCGAATCCCAGGATCGTTATCGTGTTGGGCGAGATCCCGCGCTTCTCGAGGTACTTGGCCGCCGGCGTGAAGGCCTTCTCGGAAAAGTTCCTGAGTTTACCCATGACCATGCGAGCCGATCACACCTTCTTCAGCATCTGGTACGTGTGTTCTATGAATTTTAAGCCTTCCCTATAAGTCTCCAACCCCTTCTCGGTGGCTTGGTAGAAGACCTTCCTCAACCCGAGCTTGCTGTCCCTGTCGACCAGCCTCCTGACCAAGCCTTCCTTGCTCATCCTGTAGAGCACGACGTAAACGGTGATGGTGGCAACTTTGACGTCGTACCTGCCCCGGAGCTGGGTCGCGACCTCGTACCCGTACATCGGCCTCTCGTTGAGCATCGAAAGGATGTACATCCAGAGGTTCTCCTTCGTCAACTTCGATACGAGCCTTTCGTATGCCACCTTTTCCACCCCTCAAGCCATCTTGCGCTCTTCCTTGGCCCTTACCTTCGATATCTTGGCGTGCACTGCGCAAGAAACGCAGTAATATTTCGTTATCTTGGTGCGCGGCAGGAACGTTCCAGCTTTCCTCAACTCCTTCGCGAGCGTGGGCTCCACGAACGACAAGAAGCGGGTGACCTTCTTCGCCTTGTCCCTCGGAACCCTCTGCCCGCACTGCGAGCACTCGACGAGCTCGCTCCTTCCCTTCGATCCTTTGGCCCTTCCGCTGGACTTTCTCTTCTTGACCAACCGCCAACCCCTGTCCTTCCGACCTTCCACGGGTTATTTAAGGTGATTCGATGCCCTTCTTCCCCGCTCGGGCCGGCCGAATGCTGGGGCCTCCCGCCCGGAATTGCTAATACGCCTCCGCCATGTAAACTACCTCGGCCGCCGCCCTCCCGCAAACGATGCACTTCGACCCCTCTGCAGGCCTCTCTTCCTTGTCCAACCTCCTTCCCCTCACCTCCAACCCGAGGCGTTCCCCAACCTTCGCCCCGCATTCCGCTCCATCCATGCCTATCGAGCAGAAAGGCGCTTTCAAAACCTCGTACCCCTTCCCGAGGCTCTCCTCAGCCTCCTCCATGGTGGAGACTTCGGCGACCTTCGATTCGAACCTACTTTGGGCGGCTTGGAAAAGGTCCTCCATCATCTTTTCCCCTTCCTTCTTGAGCCAACCCGCCAAACCCTCGGCCGGAACCTGCGCCCTCCTCCTCGTGTCCCTCCTGAAGACCGTGGCGTACCCCCCGCCGCACTCCCTGGCGCCTACCTCGATCCTGAAGGGGACGCCCATCATCTCCCAATGGTAGTATTTCGAGCCCGGCGTCTTTTCCTCAAGGTCGAGGTGGGCCCTCACCCCCGCTTCCTTCAGCGTTCCCAGGATCTTGCCGCAGAAATCGAGCACCTTCCCTTCACCCGGTATAGGCACGATTACCGCCTGTATGGGCGCCGCCCGGAAGGGAAGGACCAAGCCCGAGTTGTCGCCGTGGATCGAGATGAGCGCCGCGAGCGTCCTGCCTATTCCGGGCCCGAAGCAAGTCTGGTACACCGCCCTGCTCTCCCCGTCCTCTCCCTGGAAGTAAATCCCGAAAGCCTCGCTGAACTTCCTCCCGAGGTAGTGCGTCGAAGCCACTTGGTTGAGCTTCCCGTCGGGCATCAGGCAGTCAGCCGCGTAAGTGTCCACCGCGCCCTTGAACTTGTCCCACTGCGGCCGCCTGCAGAACATGACCGGTATCCCGAGCTGCCCGAGCACCTTGACCGTCACCTCCATGTCCTCCTCCACCTGGCCCAGGGCGTCCTTTTCCGTTGCAAACGCGTCGTGGCTCTCTATCCAGAGGAACTCCCTGCCCCTTAAGAGCGGCTTCGTGGCCTTCGTCTCGTACCTGAAGACCGAGCAGCTCTGGTAAAGCTTGAGCGGCAGGTCCCTCGCGCTCCTTATCCAGAGGGCGTACATCGGGTAAAAGGCGGTCTCGGAGGTAGGCCTGAGGGCTAGCCTCTTCTCGAGCGGC
>JAFNJA010000016.1 GCA_017601265.1 Candidatus Brockarchaeota archaeon | reverse complement strand
CCGGGATCTGGGAATCCCTGAAAGTGGGCATACTGGGAGGGCAGTCTTTCTTCGTGAACGACTACGTTGCCGCGAACGGCCAGGGCGAGATAGGGTTAGTGGCGGCGCCCATTGGCGACATAGAGAGGCTCGTTCTCGACGGCCAAAGAGGCTACATCGTGCAAAAATCCGCCTACATCGCGTCCCAGCCGGGCATAAACTTGGACGTCCAGTGGCAAGGTTTTACGAGGGGGATTTTCGGCCAGGGCCTGTTCATGATCAAGACCAGCGGAACTGGAGACCTGTTCGTGAACACGTTCGGCGCCATCGACAGGCACGACCTGCTTCCAGGCGAGAAATTGATCGTCGACAATTTCCACCTCGTTGGGTTTTCGGACACTTGCTCGTACGAAGTCAGGAGGCTTGGGGGCCTCAAGGAATTCGCTTTGAGCGGGGAAGGGCTCGTCGTCGAAATATCCGGCCCGGGTGAAGCGCTTCTGCAGACCAAGAACTTGGCGGAATTCGCGGATTGGCTGTGGTTCGTCTTCGAACCCAAGATAAGGGCCATGAAAGGGGCGCGTTGACAGGCGCCTCTACGGCAGGAAAGATCGCTGCGGTCTTTTGGGCTCGCCGAAACTAGCCGGCCGCGAGGGCGCGCAGGCTGGCTTTAGGGAAGCCTTCGTCGGGCAGCCGCGCAAGATCGGCAGCTTGCCTAGGACAGTTTGACAACTTTGCCCAGAATCGAGGACCTTCTTGCAGCCTCCATGACCTGTACCAGGTACCTGCCCTCTTCGACCGTGCCGATCGGTTGCTTGTTTTTGAGTATGCACTCGACGAAGTGCCGGTGCGTGCGCAGAGGCTCCTCCCCGGGAAGCTGTGGCGTTACCCACGATGAATCGGAGGACCTGTAGTGCCTGACGACAGGGGTCCCGAGAGAGGTATCCCAGAACGCTACGCCTTCGGTGCCGTAGAGGGAGAACTCGTCTATGCCCCTCGCTTGCGTCCAGGCGGTCTCCGCGACGGCTATGGCCCCGCTCTCCATCTCCATGATTATGGCGGCGGAATCCTCCACCGTTGCCTTCTTGTCGATGGTTCCCATGAAGGACGAGACCCTCTTCGCCCTGCCGAGGAGAAGCGTTGCTATCGTGATGGAGTAGACGCCCATGTCGAACAGGGCCCCTCCCCCCGCCTTTTTGCGGTCGAAGAACCACGTCTCGCCCGCTCTCTCCTTGAACATCTTGGCCACGCCTTCTTGATACTTCTCCGGGCCCCCGTGCGCGACCCTGACCCTTGCCATGCAAACCTTGCCCAGTTTGCCGCCCTTGACCAAGTTATCGACGTACTTGATTGTTGGATTGTCGAAGTACACGAAGGGCAACGCCATTACCTTTACTTTCCTGTGCTTCCTTGCGCACTCGACCAAGGCATCGGCATCTTCCACGTTGGTCGCCATCGGCTTCTGGATCATCACGTGTTTCCCAGCCTCTATCGCGTCAACGGCTATTGGCGAGTGCGTAGGATGGGGCGTTGCTACGATGACCGCGTCCACGCCGCCCTCCCCGAGCATCTTCCCATAGCTCGCGTACCACTTGGGCACTTTGAATTTCGCGGCCGTGGCTTTTGCCCTGTCCTCTTTGATGTCGGCGACTGCCGCAATTTCGGCCTCTTCAATTTTGGCAAGTTCGGGAAGGTGGAAGTAGTTGGCTATGCCGCCGCACCCTACCACGCCGATCCTGACTTTCTTCATCGTTCCTTCGCCAACTCGAGAGCTTTTGGGAGGAAATGCCTTTTCCCCAAAGGTTCCCCCCAGCCCCAATAAACAGCTTGCCCGCCTTGTCAAGCAGAGTCGATTTGGCGGCACGCCAAGCCCGCCGATCAGCCCTGTAGCGCCAAAAAAGGCGGAATCAGCTCCATTCGGGCAGTTTATGGGAGGCTGGTGCGGGGGGAGGGATTCGAACCTTTTCGTCCGCGGGCTTCCGCCTCGCCGATCTCGAACCTCTGCAGGATAGGAGCCTCAGTCCTACGCCTTTGACCTGGCTTGGCATTGGGGGGTTTGGCCTACCCCCGCTTTTTCCCCGCACGCGGGTATTGCGCCTCTTTGCAGGCGATTTTAAGATTTCCTTTGCCAGCTCGGCGTGGCCAGGCATGGTTTATGGGACTTGCCCGCCGAACGCGGGCTATACGGCCAGGTCCGCGGCTAGGACGTCCGCTTGATCGTGGCTTTTCGCTTGGCACACGATTCCGGTCATGTCTTGCGTGTCCTGCACCTTGGTAACTATCGAGGACCTTCCCTCGAAAGTCAAGCCGAAGGTCCTTCCGACCAGCATGGCTTGGATCCCGTACTTAATCCCATCTTCCTCCTGCACCCTAGCGAAGAGCCCTTTCTTGTTCTCCTCCTCGGTTTCCTCAGTCCACGGCTCCGGATTCGCGGACGGACCGACGAGAATCTTCGCGCCACCGTCCGCCAAGCGTTTCGCGATTTCGGGAAAGAAGGCGTCGTAGCATACCGTTACGCCTATCGTGATTCCCTCTATCGTGTACGGTTGTAAGTCTTCAACGCTCCCCGGGGACAGGCCGAGGCCTCCCTCTTTTTCGAGGGGGATCAGGTTCACCTTCCTCTGCCTGAGCAAAACGTCCCCGTTCGGGCCGAAGAGGTAGGCCGTGTTGTAAAGCCTCCCCTTCTTCGCCGCTTCTCTGACGGCCCTGAAGGTTTGGAGCGGACCGGTTTCCGCCGGGGTTCGCGCCCTCTCGACGGGCAGCACTATGGTTCCCGCGAGGATGTAAACGTTGTATTCCTGCGAAAGCGAAGAAAAGACCGCCTCGTAGGTCTTCCTCATCGCGGACTCCTTGCTGAAGAACACCGCTTGGGCCCCGGTCGCCCTGTGCCGGATCTTGCTCAGGAGCACGTAGTCCATCGACCTCTTCGTTATCGCGGCTACGGCTTCATCAAGGGTCTTGCAGTCTTTCACGGCGTTGAAGCTGCCCAGCGCCACTAGGGGGGTCCCGATTCCCTCAGGGAAAACGACCAAGCTTGGGTTCTCCTCGGAGATCTGGGGCTTCGCCTTCTCCATCTCCCCGGTCAGGTACTCTTCGAAGCTCGTCCTGCTCCTGTAGCACGCCAGGTCTATCCTCGTTTGGAGCGCTATTGCCCTTAGCGTCTTCGCCATCTTTGCCCCCCGATTCGTGTCAAGTTATAAGGCGTATCGGTTCCCGAGCCGTGCCTTTTTATATGGCCCTGAATCCCATGCGCGAGAGGATGAGCCTTGAGCAGGGTCGCGCAGCTTGGCTCGCTGAAGGAAGGGTCGTGGGTGAACATCGACGGGGAGCCGTGCCAGGTGCTGGAGGTGGCGCACTCGAAGACGGGAAAGCACGGCTCCGGAAAGGCTAGGCTCGTCGCCATGTCGCTCTTCACGAACGTGAAGAAAACCTTGATGGCGCCTACGGACGCGAACGTCGAGATCCCCATAATCGAAAAAAGGACTGGCCAGGTCATCTCCATATTGCCAAGCGGAGTGCAGTTGATGGACTTGGAAACTTACGAGGTTTTCGAGACCCCGATGCCGACGGACCCGAGCCTTTCAAGCAAGATCCAACCCGGCTCCAGCTTGGAATACTGGAGGGTTCAAGGCAGAACGAAGATAATGAGGGTAAAGGAAGCTTAAAGCGAGGAAAGCCTGCCAAAATCAGGCTTACGGCTTCGACGATTCCCTTATCACCTTTATTACCTTCTCCGCGTCCGCTTTGCTTACGAGCCTCTTGGACGAAGAGGAGAACAACGCGGCCAGTTCCTCCGCCCTCTTCGGCATTATGTTGACTATCATTATGGCCTCCTTCCTCGAGATCCCCGTCTCCTGGGTTATCCTCTCCACCAATTTCTCCGCCGATTCAGCGTCGACTTTGGAGAACTTGCCCGTGTATTCGAGCGCCCTCCTTTGGAACTGGTCAAGCTCCTCCTCCTTCTTCGACCTGAGGGCCCTGTCAGCCTCGGGAACGGTGATGTCCTTTTCCGACAATATCCTTCTAGCCACTACCGTCCACCACGCGGCACCATGTGCTCAGGCCTAACGATTATGTCTTTAACCTTGCCCATGTTCCTTACCTTCAAGACGTAGGCCCTCCCTCTCGATCCCGCAACCGTGGCTATTTTGCCGTGGTACCTTCTATGCGGCATTCCTTTTTGGTAAGCCGAGTTTATTTTGATAAGGACCTTGTCGCCTTCCTTGTAGTCGTGCAAAAGGTAGGCGGGTGGCCTAATCCCCTTCTCCTTCGCTTTCTTCTTCATGAGCTGCCTCGAGCTTCGCCTATAACCGTGGCTTCTTGGCATCCACCTTCACTTTCGAGTTGCGCCCACGCTTCGTTTCGGGCGGCATATAATTCCCTTTCGAGCCCTACGCGCCCTCCTCGATGTCGGTGACCTCCAATTCGACGCATTTGGCCTCGCTTCCTGCCAATTCCGAAAAAGACGGCCTGGTCCTGCCAGAATCGCCATTAATCAGCTCTTTTATGTAAAGCCCCCCCTCGCATTGGAATATCGCTTCGATCGTGTCCGGCGACACCATCTTTAAGACGGCCTTGTAAAGGCGCTTCTGCCTTACCCTGTCCCCCCGCCTTTTCAAAACCCTCGTGGGAGTCCTCTGGTAGATCGTCGCGTTCTCGAGCTTTGGTTCGAGCTTTCGCAGGTCGGCTTCGCAGATTTCCCTGTCCAACTTGATGATAGCCCGGTAGGTCTTCTTCGCCTTCTCCCCGAATATCTTCACGTTTGAAACGGCCTTTTTATCAGCCTTCGAGAGGCCCAGAACCTGAAGCCTTCCTTCATGTTCTGCGTTGATCTTTTCCTGGATTTCGGCCAAATCAACGGACCTCCTTTTTGGCCTTATTATCTCTATGACGAACGGCCTTCCGCTGCCGGTCATCCGAACGTCCGCGTCCTCTCGGCCGGCGCCGTGGAATTTCATGCCCTCCCCCCTCGTTTGTTCAAGAAGGGGAGTTCCGATGATCTCCTCGATCGAGCCTCCCCGACCGTCTTGCCATGGCGACTTCGTCTGGGGTATGCCGGGGACGAGCTTCCTGTATTTGCCCTTGAAGAAGACCGGGTTTATGTTGACCTCCGTCTCTCCACCAGGGATGCTTACGATCAGCGTCACGTCGGGCTGGATCTTGTCGATGGTTTTGCCCGTCAACCTTTCGATGCGTGCCCCGATCTCGCGAGTCACCTCGTACCTTATGTTTTCCCCGTGCCTCAACTTGAAGCGCGACTTGAGTTCGTCCTCCTTCTCCTCGACTTCCAGCGGCACCCTGCACCCGACCGCGACGGTGGAGCACTCAACGCCATTCAACGAATTGGAAGCGGCCGCAGCGAACTCCGCGAGCTTGTCCATCGAACCCGAGCAGATGTAGCAAGGCTTCGGGGCGATTTCAAGCTTCCTCCTCAGCTTTTTCAAAGTCGCCAAAGAAGGGCCGTATCCGCTTTCGGCAAGAGCCTTCGCCAAGTTGAACGCGCCCTTCCTGTCCGATTGGGCCAGGGCCTGGGCGTGGACGTTGAGCAGCATCTTGAGGGCCCTGCCTTTCTCCTTGTTGCCGAATCCTCGGTCGAGGCTCGCAAACTGCCTTCCGAGGCAGCTGTCGCAAAGCGGGTACTCGGTTACGATGTTCTTGCACGTTTCCAAGAAATCCAAGTCTAGCACCTCGGCGACGAGCGGACGCGGTCACCCGCAAGTTCGGTGGGTTTTGCCGATCGGTTGGGTTTCATGCCTTGCCCAACATTCTCCTCCTGAGCTCCCTGCTGCCCCTGAACTTCCTCATCAAGCTCCTTGCGGCGTTGAACTGCTTGATAAGTTCCTTGACGTCCTTCTCGGAGGTGCCCGAACCCTTCGCCACCCTCCTTGCCCTCTGGGAATCCACTATGTTGGGGTTGTTCCTCTCCTCCCTGTTCATGGATTGGATTATGGCCTTCCACTTCTTGACTTTCTGGTCCGTGTCCTTCATGGCGTCTTCGGGTATCTTGTACCTCCCGGGTAAAAATTTCAGCAGGCTGTCTATCGACCCTAACTTGCTTGCCGCCTCAAGCTGTTCCAGCATGTCGTCGAGGGTGAACCTCCCGGATGCCAGCGCCTTCGCCTTCTCCTTCGATAGCTCGATCTCCACTTGGGAAAGCCGGTCGACCAGCCCCTTCAGATCGCCGTACCCGAGCAGCCTCGACACGAAACCGGTAGGGTCGAAATGCTCGAGCTCGCTTATCTTTTCCCCAACGCCGATGAACACTATCGGGGCCCCTGGCGGCCCCATCCATCTTGGAGACCACTATGTAGCCAAGGCCGACCGCCTCGTGGAAAGCCTTCGCCTGAGCGCCCGCTTGCTGGCCCATGGTAGCATCGACGGTCAGCAGGATCCTGTCCGGCTTGATCTCCTTGGATAGTTCCTCCATCTCTTCCAACAAAGACTTCTCGTCCTTGTGCCTTCCCGCCGTATCGATGATTATGAGGTCGCACTCGTCCCTCAACCTTGCCGTGCCGTTCAGGGCTATCTTAACAGGGTCTTTGCAATCGGGTTCGCCATAAACCGGTATGTTGTAAGGTTGGAGAAGCTGGACGAGCTGCTGGAGGGCTCCGGGGCGGTATGTGTCAGAGCATATCACGCCTGGCCTGAGCCCCTTTTTCTGGTAAAAGAAGGCGATCTTGGCCGCCGTCGTGGTCTTTCCGGAACCTTGGGTGCCCACGAGCATGTAAGTGTTCGCGCGCCCCCTCTCGATCCTCGGCTCGACCGGGGCTTTCCCCAAGATCCTTATGAGCTCGTTGTAGGCGGAGTAGATTACCTGGTCCTTCCTCGACACGCCCGGAGGGATTTCTTGGGAAGCTGCTTTCTCTATCCTTTGGGACAGATCCAGTACGAGGGATACGCTGACGTCCGCCCTCAAGAGGGCCCTCTGGATCTCCTTGACGAACTCCTTGATGGCCGCTTCGTCCGCGGCGGTCCTGCCCAACAGCTTCGCGAAGGCATCCCTAAGGGATTTTCCGAGCTCGTCCAAGACCAAAGCGGTAACCAGACCTGGTGCTTGGCCCTTGCCAGCGATAATAAACTTGGCGCTTGCGGGCCCGCTGACGCATCAACCCGACGGTCATGCAGCCTCCTTCAGCTCTCTTCTCCAGGCTTCCAACTGCTCCGTCACTATCTCGTACACGATCTTGGGATCGCCCATGCCTTCCGTCTCCTCCAGCACCTTTCCGGTGACGAAGTTGATCGCCCTGTCGTTGCGCAAGGCGTCCTCGAGCAGCTTCGGGTCGCTTTCCAGTACCTTCTTGACGATGATCGACAGCCTGTCCCTGTCTCCAATCCTTTTGAGGCGGGCCCTCTTGGCCAGGGCGGAGGGGGAGCCGCCGCTTTTTACGAGATCCCACAGCATCAGCTTGGCCAGTTTCGCGGTAATTTCGCCGCGATCGACCATCGCCAACAACTCTGCGAGGGCGCTTGGACGTAGTTTGCACTCTTGGGCGGGTATCTCGTAGTAATTCAGCCTCCTCAGGACCTCGGTGGTTATCCAGTGGCCCAAGTTGACGTGGTCTTTGTAATGGATTGCCGCTTCCTCGAAGAAATCGGCCAAACCCTTGTCCATCACGAGGACCGCCGCGTCGTAAGAGCGCAATCCGTATTGCTTTTGCAGCCTGAGCCTCCTAGCGTCTGGGAGCTCCGGCATCGTCTTACGCGCTGCCTCGATCAAATCCTCCGTGCAGGCAACGTACGGCAGGTCGGCTTCTGGGAAATACCTGTAGTCCTGCTCCTCCTCCTTGACCCTCATCTCTTCCGTCACCTTCTTTGCCTCGTCCCACCTCCTCGTGACCCTGCGCGACCTGTCGCTGGTCACGCTCAGCCTCAGCAGCTCGAAGTTGAGCGCCCTCTCGACGTCCTTGAAGGAAGAGATGTTCTTCACCTCGACCCTTGGGCCCCCGCCCAGCGAGACGTTCGCGTCGCACCTCATCGAGCCTTCGAGCGAGCTGTCCGTGACCTCCAGGTGCTCTAGGATCGATTGCACCTTCTGGAGGAAAAATCGCGCCTCCTTCGGTGAACTGATATCAGGTTCCGTTACTATTTCGACGAGGGCGGTTCCGGACCTGTTGTAGTCGACGAGGCTAACTTCTTTCCCATCGTCGTCAACGTGGACGAGCCTAGCCGGATCCTCTTCCAACTGGATCCTCCTGAGTTTCACGGTTTTCTCCCCGTCGAGCCTCAACGTCACTTGCCCGCCGACCGCGAATGGTATTCCGCCGGCCTTGTCGTACTGGGATATCTGGAACCCCTTGCTCAGATCCGGGTAGAAGTATTGTTTGCGGTAGAACAGCGTGCGAGGCGAGATCTTGGAGCCGAGTGCTAGCGCTACCTTCGTGGCCGCGATCACGGCGTCTTTGTTGAGGACCGGGAGGGCCCCTGGAAGCCCGAGGCAGACGGGGCACGTGTTGCTGTTGGGCGGCTTGCCTCGGTACGACGAAGGGCAGCTGCAAAAGAGTTTTGTATTCAACGACGTCAGTTGGCAGTGGATAACTCGTCCCTCAGCCTCGGCTCGCGGGGATCTCGAGTCCGATTACCACCAGGTTCGAATCGATTATGGCCAAGCTTCCGCCGCATCACCCCGGGAAAGTTTTTGGTTCGATCTCGCCTGTCAAGCGCTTTCCGAATGGGGGGGAAAGAGGGGCGTAAAAAACCTTTTTGCGCCATGTCCTCCAAGCGTGTCTTAATAAGGCGCGATTGGGCGGTTAAGCAGGCTTGATTGGGCGCCCATGCCCATCCCTCGACTTCCGAAGGGAGGAGGCGGGGAAACCATTATCTTTGCCACTTGGCGCGTCATTCCCGAGCAGAGATGCCGGAGGAAGAGGTCGGGAAGGTCTCGAACTACTTTTCCAGGATAGGGGTGGCGGCGATCGAAATCACGAACGGTTTCCTTAAGCGCGGGGACACGATAAGGATCAAGGGCATGAAGACGGACTTCACCCAGAACGTCGAGTCGATGGAGATCGATCGGAAGGCTGTCGAGAAAGCCGAGAAAGGCGCTTCCGTGGGCGTGAAGGTCAAGGAGAAGGTCAGGCCGGGCGACACGGTGTTCAAAATATCGTAGGGAAGCTATACGGAGAGCCTCATCCTTTCAGGGTAATGTTTCCAGAGGAGCTTCTCCAGTTCCAGCCTTAGCCTCAAGTCGAGCTCCTCTTGTTCTTTGGAAATGAAAAACGACGGTTGGTTCACGTGGATTATTGGCCCGCTCAGCAAGCTTGAAGCTTTGCTGGCATCGCTGATCGAAACTGGGTTTCGGCTCAGTATCTCGCCAAGAATCTTCAGAGAAAGTTTTTCGTCGAACAGCTCCAAAACCTCGTTTTCCGGCACCGGCCTTAAACCGAATTCCTGGCTTTCGGCGATCGGGAGTTGCTTGCCCTCCATCCTGGCCCCCAAACCCAGCGTTTTGTAAGGGCTGAGGTAGTGCTGCTTGATCTGGAAGAGTTGGGAACCCGAACCCGTGTCGTGGGCAAAGAGGAGGTTCTGGTACCCGCCGGCGCCCTTGCCCACGTAGACACGCCATCCTCTCGGGTTCTTGTCGTACCTCTTCATTATTTCCTCCATTATCTTTTCCGCGGGCTGCAGCTCCATGCCGTCCGCCTTCTCTATTCTCGGCCGCCATTTCGGCCTTTCTAACTCCGGATAAATATGTTGCGCCATTTTAACCTCGCAAGGCCTTTTTAAGGGATTTTTACGTTTCTAGGGGGCGGCTTCGAACCTTGGGGCGCGGGCCGCTCGCCGCCCGTCGGCAAAAACCTTGCCACAAAACCGGTTAATCCCTCACCCTTTTGGTCCTGAAAGAGACCCTCGTCCCCCTCTTTATTTCCTCGCCTTGGGACGCGATTATCCGCGCGACCCTTTCGGCCGTCACCCCGGTTGTCGTTCCGATCGCGGTCACGCACGCCGCCCCCGCTGCCTGCGCCATCTCCAAAATTTCAACCACCTGCTCCGCGGGCAGGCGGCTCACATCGTTCTTCCCGACCCCCCTTCTGAAGAACGTGTCCATGATTCCCGCGCAGAAGGCGTCTCCGGCTCCGGTTGGATCTATGGATTCGACCCTGAAAGCCGGTTGGGATACCGTTTTCTCTCGATCGATCGCGTAAGCTCCTTTCTCGCCATCCGTCAGGAACATCAGTTTGACGCCGAGTTCCAGCATTCTCTCGATCGAAGCTTCGAAATCGACGCTGTTCGTCAGGTTGAGCATCTCAAAAGCGTTGCAGTGGAAGATGTCCGAGTATTTCAAGGCGTTCCTGACGAAGCTCCAATCTATGCCGAGGGCGGTTATGACGTCCAAGAACGTGATGCACCCCAAGTCGCTGGCCCTGCCCATTATCTCGGCGATCCTGTTATCGACCTCCCTGCACATCCCCGAGACCACGTAGAAGATCCTGGGAGGCTCCTCTTCCAGGGCGGCGATGACTTCGTCGGCCTTAAGCTCCCAACTTGCTCCCGGCTCGACGTGGAAGCGCCTGTCCTCCCCCTTGACTACGAGGACGACGTTCTTCGTCGTTCCGACCTTGTATCTCGAGATGGCCGTCCGTATCCCCTTCGATGAGAGGGTGTTAAGGACGAAATTCCCGAAAACGTCCTCCCCGACGGCTCCGACCGCCTTAAGGCTTTCCCCCCTCTGCCCGAGATTTACCAAGTCGATCGTGATGTTGGCCGGATGCCCGCCCACGTGCAGCTCGACGGTCCTAGGCAAGACGACGAGTTCCCCAGGGCTTGCCACCTTCGGCAAGTCGGCCGCTATGATGTCCGCCACTATGACCCCCACTGCCGTAAGCTCGAGACCGCCCACAGCGTCGCGCCTCCTGCGAACGACAAGCGGGTGGGTGCCGCAAGCTTTGTAAGCCTTGCCCCTAGCCCGACTCCCGAGCCATCGGTACGGCATATGGCGGACGTTTACGGCCTCGATCGCGAGCATCCGGACCCAACCCTTCCTTGCCGGTCCTGGGATCGCGTCCAAAAGTTCTTCGGAACTCGCTTTTGGCCTCGTTGCGGTTTTCGCGCTCAGCTGCCGCGCGCCCGTCCAAGAATAACGTCGCGGGAGGGTCGAAAAGGCAGATATAGGCATGAGACGCTTGCCTCTGGCCAGCCCGTAACCAGGAGTTGTGATTTGGCGACGAAGGTCTACCTGTCCGTGCCCATAATCGGCGGGAGGGACTTGGAATCCGCGCGCCAAATCGCCCATGTTATCGAGCGTTTGGGGCATCAAGTCATCTCCAGCTGGGTTTTGTCTCCGGATCCCGGGTTGAGCCTTCCTGCCAAGGCCGTCTACTTCAGAGATACTGAAGCGATCAAGCGCTGCGACGCCTTGGTGGCCGAGGTCTCTTTTCCAAGCCACGGGGTGGGAATGGAGATCATGTTGGCCCACGTGCTTGGCAAGAAGGTCGTTTGCCTGCGAAAGCCGAACTCCCGGTTATCCAAGCTGGTTATGGGAATGCCGGGCGCGGAGATAATCGAATACGACTCCCCGACCGATCTTGAGGAGAAGCTGCGGGACCTTCTGTGAAGGCTGTCGCCTTCGCGCCGCTCATTTTTCCTCTTTTGGAACGGATTTCGTCCGCCATGCCGGAGGTACTGGTGCGAACCGTAATAAGCAAGCCCGCCGAAGCTTCGATGGATGGGCTTCGAGTGGATAATTTCGCACGGCGACTGCGACGGGGTGTGTTCGGCCGCGCTTGCTTTGGCTTGCAGTCCGGGGGCGAGGGTGTTCTTCAGCCACCCGGCCGGCCTGGTTAAAGACCTGGGGCAGGTCGAGGGCGGGAGCGTGATGATCTGCGACATAGCGATATCGAAAAACTTCGTCGACCAACTCGTTCCCCAACTGCGCAGGCTTTCGGAAACAGCTGCCCTTTGCTACGTCGATCACCACCGTTTTCCGAACGGGATCAGGGGGGCGGCTAAGAACGTCGAATTCATAATCGGCGAGGAAGGCAGGTCCAGTTCAGAATTGGTGTGGACCTTCCTGAGGGATCGCCTGCCGGAAAGCATGAGCAGGGTGATGATCTACGGCGCGATAGCGGACTTTAGCGACGGGACCAGCGCCGTGCAAGAGGCCGCCGACTCTTGGGACAAAAGGGAGGTTTTCTTCGAGAGCGGAATCTTGGTCGAGGCCCTTGAAGGAAGCAGGAAAAGGGATTACGATTTCAAGAGGGGGGTTGTGCAGCTTCTCTCCAAGAACTTGGCGCCGAGCTCAAGCGAGGATTTGGTGGACGTCGCGCTCAGGGAACGCGCGTTCGGCGAAGCGATGCGGGAGGTGGTTTTCGATCGCACCAAGGTCGAGGGCAAGGTGGCTTACGTGATCGACGTGGGATGGTCGCTCGGAAAGGCCGCGACGTACGCTAGGGTCCGGGGGAATTCCCTCGTTGGCGTCGCCGGAGAATCCAGGAATGAAGTCGTGGACGTGAGCTTGAGGGGGAGCGGTCTCGTCGACGCTGGAACGTTGGCCGAGGTCGTTTCCTCGAACGTCGGCGGAAGCGGGGGCGGCCACGCGAGGGCGGCGGGGGCTAGGATCCCGGCGGGGAGCTTCGATAGATTCGTCAGGGATTTGGCGGCGAAGTTGGACGGCCTTGGAAGGTGAAAGGGGCTCCTCAAGCGCCAAGCAGGCCTGCCGCCGCCTCTGAGACGGTCAGTTGGAGAAGAGGCCGACTACCGCTGTGACGCACGCCAAGCTCGCCGCCTGGAGGCTGTCGCCGCCTGCGACCACTATCACGTCTCCCTTCCTGAGGCCGAGGCGGGACAAAGCCCTCGCGTCGAAGCCCGAGACGCGGGCGAGGTCGTCGTAAACCTCGGGCACGCTGATCGATTTGCCGTCGAAAAACAAGGTCGTGGCCCCAGATCCCCCGGCCCTGACCGCTTCGTCCCTTATCGTGACGGGTTTCAATTTTTTAGCATCGACGCCCCTCACGACGGCGGCGACGTTCTTCCTGCCCGTGGAAATCAATCGGACCGGAACCGCGGAAACGATGGGAACCGCGGACCTCAAACGCCGTACGATCTCCCGGCCTTCTTCGCTTAGGGCGTTTCCCGACTTCGAGGTTTTCAACAGCCGGGAATCATGAAGCTTGGAGATCAAGCTCTTCACTGCCCCGCTTCCCAAACCCAGGTGCGTGCCGAGCTCGGCGCGGGAGACCCGCGCGCCCTCTTCGATGCGGTAAAGCGCCAAGAAGGCGTGGCCCAAGTTAAAACTACGAGGGGCTCCCGCCCTTCCCCCCTTACTCATTGCCCGCCGCAAAGACTCAAACTCCTGAGGCGCTCCCAATTCAATTCGACCATCTCAAACAGCCCAAACCAAAACAAATAAAGCCAACGCTAAAGAGGAAAAATCCGGCCCGGGAAAGCCCGGTGGTGCAGAGCCGAAAAGCGCGCATCGGTCAAGCAAAGTAACCAAGCTCTTGAATATGGGGCTTTGGAGGCGAGAAGGCGGCGGGCCGAAGACACCCCGCGACGAGAGTTCGAATCTCTCCCGGGCTACCAAAAGATTTTACCATCGCTCGAGTTTACGGTGGCCTTTTCCGACAATTTTGGAACGCATGGCGCGTCGGATTCAGTGGCTCCTTTCGGGAGATTGAAAGAGGCAGGCACAGCATACGGAGCTGGTGCCTTTCGGGGGTCGCGCTATCGCGCGCGGATGCCGATGCACCAATTCTGCTTTGCGGATCCGCTCGCCCATCGGCTGCTGTCGCAGGCATCAAGTAGGCAAAGCGCTTTTTTCAAGGCAGCATTTCGTACGCCCTCTTTTTCTCGTCGTATTGTTCCCTCTTGCAGTGGAAGGCCGCCGGCACGCCTTTTACAACGTGCCCCCTGGGCACGTCCTTGGTAACGACCGAACCTGCGGCAACGACGGCGCCTTCGCTTATCACGAGGGGCGCGATGATGGTGGAGTTGGCCCCTATTATGCAACCGTCCCCTATTGTCACGCCTGCTAACTTTCTGGATGGCGGATACCTGTCGTTGGTAACGACGACGCCGGGGCCGATGAAGACGTTCGAACCTACTTTTGTCATGCCGGGCAGGTATACAAGTGATTGAATGCTGCACATTTCGCCTACGGATACTTTTCCATCGAGTTGGGTCCCTGAACCGATCAGCGAGCCTTGGCCTATCGAACTGTCTTCCCTTATCAGGGCATTGTGGCCGGTCGCGACCCGGTCGCCCAGAACGGCGCCTTCGTAAACGGTTGTTCCGGACCTGAGAGTGCACTCTTTGCCGATCATCGATCCTCCGGACAAACCGTCCAACAGCTCCACGTATCTTTCCGTTGGGGCGGGCTCTAGCCCCCGGAACTTCGATCTCCTGGGATAACCAACGATCGAATTCAGCCCGATTCTGGAACCCTCCCCGATTCTGGAAGGGCCCAGAACGAGAAAATCGCCTTCGAAAAAGCAGCTTTCTTCCCTCAGGGAGCACTTCGGCGACACGTAGCGCAAGGGCGTTTCTCAGCATCAAGAGGGCGGGAGAGGGGATAAAGCTTGCCTCGCGAATCAGCCTCTGACAGACCGGTACGAATTGGGTAAATCGTGGATTCGATGGGGCTACTTGGCCCGCCAAACCTCAAAAAAAGCGCTAGGCGGGGCCTAGTCCGCGGAGGCTGCTGGGTCCCGATCCGGTTTTTGGATTCGAATGCGCCACCTGCAAAGCAATTCGCAACGCCATTCGCCGGAGGCCGGGCGAACGACCGCGTAGTTACAAGCCGGGGCGATGGCGCAGTAGTCCGGTTGTTTCACGCGGATCCCGTTAAGAATAAGTTGCGAGGAGTTTTCGCGCTCGAGTGCCGCGTTTCCGGCCGCAGAGCGCCGCGCCTCGACCATAAAAACTTTATTACCGCGTGGGAAAGGCTTAACCCAACACTTGGACGGTTGAAGTAGCCGCCTTAAGGTCGCGTTGCGCGGAGCTGATCGATTTGGGTAAAAGAACGGCGCTTGCCGCTTTCCTTCTAGCCTGGCTTGTTTTAGCTTCATCCTCTTGCCTTTCCGGCTTGGGCCAAGCGGAAAACTACGCCGTCTCGGCGACAAGGGTCGTGGTCCTGCACGAAGGTTACGTTGTTGTAAACGACACCTTCGTTCTATCGTCTCCCGGCAGGCTTCCAAAGGAGTTCATGGTAGGAGTCCCAAAATCGTTATCCCGAAACGCCATCAGATCGCCAGCCTACCCGTACGCCGTCTTGGACACGGGCGAAAAATTGGCGGTCGAGTGGTCCGGCGCCGGCGAGGAACTTTGGATCTCCGTCAAGCTTCCTGACGTTGTTGGCAAAATCTCGTTGAGCGTTGTCCAAGCTTTCTCCGATCCGGTGTCCGTCTCGCCGTATGGGGCGCTGGTCTTCTCCTTCCCAGCGGTTCCGCTTCTAAAAACCGGCATGGAATCCTGCTACACGGAGGTGTGGTTCGACAAGCGGTGGAGCGTCGTCTCGAGCCCCGAAAACTACGCGGAAAGGACTGCGGGGAACTCCGTCGTATACTCGAACAACTACGGAAGGCAACCGGCGGAGTCGAATGAAACCGCGACGTTCGTCATCGTGCCTTTGGGAGAGGAACGGTACTCTGTGGCCAGGGCCTCAAAAATCATCGACGTGGATCCTTTTTCCGGCGTGACGGTTACGGAGTGGTTCAAATTCATGGTTGAAAGTTACTCCGATTCGGTGCCGGTCTTCTTGTTTGGGAACGTGTCCGACATTTCCGTCAGGGACGACGTCGGGGAGTTCCTGCCAGAATCCGCTAGCAGGGTCGATAGGTCGACGTTCAAGGTTTCCAAGCATGCCAACGGATCGATAACGTTGGTGGACGTCTTCCCTAGGTATCCCGTATACCCCAACCAGAACTTTTCCATACGCGTATCGTACAAGATCCTGGTCGAGAACGTCACCGGCCTATCCGCATTTGGAAAAACGGCCCTGTTTAGCTTGCCCAAAACCACGAACTTCACGTCTTTCGCCAACGAATACGTAATCGAGGTCGCGTTTCCAATTGGGGCGAAGCTTGAGGGCGTTAAAATCGGCGGTCTTAGCTTGCCGAACGGCCTCAACTCTTTGAACTCTTACAAAACGGTGATCTCAGGAGCTACCGAGGAAATGTTCGACTCGACCATCACGGTCGCTTACAGCTACGACACGTTCTGGGCAGGTTACAGCCCTTCCGTTTTCATTGGATTAGCTTTCATTGCTGGCTTGGCTTACGTGTTGACCAAGAAAGAGGAGGTCGTTGGGGAGGTGGCCGCCCCGGCGGAGTTGGAATCCGTCCGCAGGTTCGTTGAAAGATACAGGGAAAAGTTGAGGATCGAAGAAATCTTGGAAAGGTGCAAGGAGGACCTAAGGAACAACAGGATTACGAGGCAGGAGTACAAGGCGAGGAGCAGGCAGTATGCGGCAAGGCTCGAAGAGATAAACAGGACCCTGCCCCAACTCAGGTCGCAAGCCTCCAAGCTCAGCAGGAACGCGGCCAAGCTCATCGAAGGAATAGAGGTTTCGGAGGCCGAGATGGCGTCCATGGGATCCGCCATCCGCGACTTGGACTTGCAGCTGTCGCAGAGGAAAATATCCAGGGCGGCACACGAGAAGCTCATCGACAATTACGCCAAAAGGATCAGGGCGGAAAAGACGAAGATCGGCGCGGCTTTGAACGAGCTCGACCGCTTATCAAGCGCTTAGCTTGTACCCGAATCAAACTCCTGTAGGGCCGCGCTCTAGGCCAAGGCGGCGAAAAGGATCCATGCTTAAATGCGGCGCGCACATTGCTTGGGTGGCGCTCAGGACGACATGAAGTACGCCGTCCTTGGAAACCTGACTTCGGACGTAATCAGAACCAAAGGCGGAACAACAAGGACGATGGGCGGGAGCGCTTGCTATTGCGGCTTGGCCGCAAGCAAGCTTGGTTGCGAAACTTACGTGCTCACGAGGGTTGGAAAAAACTACAACGAGGAATGGCTCCGCCAACTGAGGCTGGCTGGCGTGAATCTTAAGGTAGTTTACTCGAGAAGCAGCACCGTCTTCGAAAATTCGTACTCTCGGGGGCGCAGAACCCAGCTGATAAGAGGAAACGCGGGCGCGATCAAGGACGTGCCCAAGGAGGTACTGGGGTGCGACGTGGTGCACATCGGCGCCGTTTTCTCGGAAATCCCGATAAATGTGTTGAGGAGAGTCCGGAAAAAGACAGTTTCGCTGGACGTCCAAGGATTCATAAGGAAGAAGAAGGACAGCAAGGTTTTGTACAAGTTTTGGTCCAGCCGGGAAAAGTTCCTAAGGCACGCGAAGATAGTCCACATAGGCGCCGACGAGGCGCCTTATTCGGTTAGGAGGTGCTGCAGGGAGCTGCTGGATATGGGTCCAGAGATCGTCGCGGTGACGGATTCCGTGAGGGGGTCGTACCTTCTGTTCGAGGGCTCGTCGGAATACGTTCCGGCATTCCCGTCAAAGACGGTGGATCCAACGGGAGCCGGCGACGTTTACACGTCGGCGTTGGCCATCAGGTATTTCGAGACGAAAGATCCGGTAGAATCAGGTTACTTCGCTTCTGCCGCGGCGAGTTTTGTCGTCGAAGACTGGGGACCTAGACGATTGGGAACCAGGGTAGAGGTAGAGGAAAGGAAGGAACTTCTCCAAAAAGGCGTGCGCGTCAAGGGGCATTTCCACCTCCCCCACCCGGTGACGATAGAGTGAAGAACGTCACGGGGGTATGCCGTGGTAAGGAAACACGACCTTCTTGACCTCGGCAATCGTTCTTTGCACGGTCTCGGCTACTTCATCGCTCTTCGGCGGGCGATAAGTGTCAGAAAGCCTGGATATCTCCTCCCGGGAGGCGGCTTCAGAAACGGTCAGGAACACCAAAGCCCAGCACCTTGCCGTGTTTTCCGGATCGTAGCCACCTCCCCCGAACAGCAAGTATTTGCCTTCGCAAAATTCGTGGGCAAGGTCGTGAACCGCGGACGCCACGCTTCCGAACGTTCTCGTCGTCAACGACAAGCCAACTAACGGATCCTCGTAATGCCCGTCGACGCCGAACTGGTTCAGGATTATCTGCGGGCGGTAGGCCCTTATCAGGGGGACGGCCACTTGCTCGAACGCGTAAAGGTACGAATCGTCGTCCGTCCCGGGCGGGAGAGGTATGTTGACCGAATATCCTTCGCCTTCGCCCTTCCCGATTTCGTCTACGAATCCCGACCCCGGGAAGAAAAAGACGCCAGACCTGTGCATCGAGATCTTCAATATCGGTTCCGAGTAAAATATCTCCTGCGTGCCGTCGCCGTGGTGGCCGTCCACGTCGAGAATGACGATCCTCTCGAAGCCTTTCTTTTGGAGCACCCTCGTGGCGATCGCTACGTCGTTGAAGACGCAGAATCCGGATGCGGAGCCTTCCTTGGCGTGGTGAAGGCCGCCTCCCGGGTTAAAGGCGTGCGCAACCTCTTTTTCCGCCAGTAGCTTGGCGCAACATATCGAACCTCCCACGACGGAGCTCGCTCCCTCGTATATCCCCTTGACGGCCGGGGTGTCTCCCCTGTCGAGCATCACGCCCCCCACGGAGCTCGCCCTCTTGACGAAATCGACGTAATCCTTCGAGTGGACCAGGCGTATTTCCTCTTCTCGCGCCGGCGCCGGCACGTAGTGCCTCGCTTTTTCCCCAAACGCGCCGATCCTTTTCAGCAAGTCGAAGGTCAGCTTTAGCCTGATCGGCTGCATAGGGTGCGTGGGACCGAATTGGTACTTCATGTATTCGTCTGAAAAGACGAATGCCGTAATTCCTGTCATCGGCAAATCGTCAAGGCAAGGAGCGTTTAAAGTTAACCATCTTTTCGAGCAGGGAATCCGCTAGCTCTAGATTTCGACGGTCCTGCCCTCTTTCGCGCTTCTCCACACGGCTTCGGCGATCTCGAGCGCCTTGGCGCCATCCCCTATGTCGGCCTTGGGAGCAGCTCCTTTCAACAGGGATTCGGCGAAGTGCTTCATCTCGTAGTAGTATCCGTATAGCGACAGGTTCGAGGCTCACGTGAACGCGCGCGTTAGTTTCATGCTGGGCTCTAGCTCGTTCCGCGGGCAGTTGAATGCCCTGTTGACGTTGTCGACGATAACGTACGAACCTTCCCCGGTCACTTGGACCCTTTCCGGTATCGTCCCTCCGCCTTAGATCTCCGTCCCCCACCTTTCGCGCGAGTTGGCGTTCATGACCGCCGTCGCTCCGCCTTCGAAGCCTAGGATGACGGAAAATGCGAACCTCGTTTCGTCAACATGCGAGAGCTTGGCTTGGGCCTCGGCCACGTCTACGACGAGGTGCCTCATCAAGTCGAAGTGGTAAATTACTTGCCCTATCAAGAAACTGAGGGGAGCGGAGCCGAGCCCCCACAGCCGGGAGTAGGGCCAGTTGCTGAACTTGGCCTCGTGTTCGATTATTTTGCCGAATCCAGGCTCTTCCGCGAACCCCTTGGCGAGCGCGTAACCGGGGGCGCGCCTCTTCATGAAGGCAACGTATACGCGGCGCCCAAACTTCTTGCTGGCTTCATGGAACTTATGGCCTCTGCCGAGCTTATCGAGGGCGGTTTCTCGACGAAAACGTGGAGGCCTTTCTCGAGGCAACCGACGCCCAGTTCGGCGCGCATCCGCGGGCGCCCTATAACGAAGGCCGCGTCCAGTTCCTCTTCCTCGATCATCTCCGCGTAGTTAGTGTACCATTTCTTGGCGCCGAATTCGTGGGCGTTCCTCCTCGCCTTTTCCTAGACGATGTCGCAGGTGGCGACGAGCCGCATCTCGGGTATGCCTCTGAAACAGGGGTAGAGGCTCGCGGTCGAGTGCGCCCCGCAACCGATGAATCCAACCTTAAGGGGGGCCATCTCCGATCTCCGTGCAAAGGTCGGCGTTTTCGCTTAAAGTACCTTTGGGGCAGCATAGCGCCTTTCCCGCGATTTACGGGGCTTCCTTCCACCCCGTTGGAGCGGTTCCCTTAAGATCCATGAAAGGCCGCCCTCCCGGCTAAGCCACCAAGCCAAGCCTGCCATCGAGAGCTAACCTGCGCGGGGGAAGGGCACGCTGGAACGCCTAGGGCATGCCGTGGATTGGAAGCGTTCGGCTCCGTCATTCCGGACCGCTACGCATTAAAACCGGGCGCCGCTCGCATAGAGCAGGCGGTACGCTTGTCCAGCGGCAAGGGGTTGCTCGACACGCCGGAGATAGTGAGGTGCATACCCGAATACATCGTGGATTGGACGAAAGCGGGTGGGTTCATCCAGATCAAGACAAAGGACGTCCCATTCAAGGAACTTAACGTGCGGAACATCCCCATATTCATCGGCTTTGAGCAGAAGACCGAGTTTTCTTGCCAACTGGACGTCCTGGCCGAGGATCAGATGACCGAGTCCTCCGCCGAGGCTTACAGACGGCTGAAGGGGATGGAGTGCGAACTCACGTATACGGGCAGTTTGGTGAAGAAACCTGCTTTCAAACCGATGCGCCTCCTCGACAGGTTGCGCAAGGAGATACCTGAGTTGGCCAGCGACGACACGCTGATGAGGAGGTTGAGCGCGAACGAAACGCTGATGAGGCTCCTCTCGTCGGTTCGGCCCGACGACTTCGTCATAATGCTGCAATCTTTTACTCCCGAGGGTGCCGCTGCCGCCGGAAGCCCGGAAGGAATCACGAAAGTAATGGCAGAGTTTTACAAAAAGCCGACGAGGATGACCTGGTTGCTGTCGTTGACGAGGATGATACCTAGAGGCCCAAGCACCAAAAGCCTCAACAGGGGTATTTTTGGCATCCTAAAGCTCAGCTCGATTGAAATCCTGGAATTGACTAAAAGTTACTTGCCTTAGGCCAATACCCGCGTTTTCCAAGGTATGACCCTTTTTTGGCTCGTTTCCAATTGCGGTTTAAAAATATCGATGGGGGCATTATTACGAGCCGTCCTAAGGAACGGGAACGGAAGGGCCCCGCCACGCCTCCGGTTTGGCTTTCGGTCTTGACTTTGCCGGCCATTAGCGATTCCCCTTAACATTGGGCCTTTTCGAATGTTTCTACGACTAGAGTCTTGGCTGAAGGCGGTCCTGAACGGCTATATCCGAGAAATAGCTTCAAATGTGGGCAAACGCCGTCAAAACTTTTTTCTGGGGTTGAAAACCTACTCGATGAACCTCGAAGGGTAAAATTGATATACTCCTTCTACGTTCTCTGTAAATCGGAGGCATTAAAGGAATAAGATGGGCTCTCAGGTTCAGATCATAAAGAAGAGCCTTTTTCTACCCACGAAGTTTTTCGTCACGAGCGGCAGAGCGGTAAGCTCAACGTCAGCCCTCAACGCGTTCGACGCGGCCCTTGCCGCAGCGGGAATAGCGCAATGTAACATCGTTACCGTTTCTTCTATCTTGCCAGCAGGAGCCGAACAAATCGATCCAATAGAGATACCGCCGGGCACGATAACATTCTGCGTGATGGCGAGGATGGATGGCGAATCAGGCGAAACAATAGGCGCCGGAATCGGGTGGGGCTGGGGCGAAGGCGCCGGAGTGAGGTACGGCTTGGTTGCCGAGGCGCACGGCTACAAAGACAAGGAAGCCACGAGGAAGGAGCTGTGCCTGAAGCTCCAAGAGATGGCGAGAATGAGGAAGCTAGAGCTCAGGAGCTTCACCACGGTCGAAGAGAACATGGAAGTCACGAAGGGCAAGCACGGAAGCGTCGTCGTCGCGTTGGTATACCTCCCGCAAGCTTAAAAAAGGAACGCCGACGCCGAGCCTGGATCTCCCGGTTCGCGGCCAACGAAGG
>JAFNJA010000168.1:647-3841 GCA_017601265.1 Candidatus Brockarchaeota archaeon | reverse complement strand
CGGGATCGCCAAGCACCCTCCCCTATACGTGTTTTTGCTGCTGGTTCCGCTTCACCAATTGTTCAGCATCTTGGTGTACACATTCGTGTTCGAAGCTTCCCTGTTCATAGCGTACTACGGTTTCGGCGCGTACACGGGTTACCTTCAACTCGGGTTCTGCGGTAGGAGCTGGTGCCCTCCCAACACGCCCTACGCCGGTCCTCCGCTCTACTACGGAGTCGTGAGCAGTGGCGCCATGTTGGGCTTGTTCGTTATAACTTTAGTCCTTGAAAGGCACCACATAATATTGACTTTGAGGAGCGCTTTTGGGAAGCGTTCGGAACTGGAGAGGGCGGAACCGGTTTCGTACAGATCGGCCTGGACCATACTCATAGCATCTTACATTCTGTTGATGCTTTTCTTTATGCTCACTGGCTTCAGCCCCTGGCTTTCCTTCGTTCTCCCTCTCTCGGGCGTCATAACCTGGTTCGCGATGGTCCAGATATGGGGGCGGATAGGGTTCACGCACGAACCGTGCTATAACTTCACGCCTGGCGTGATAAGGATGTTTAACTGGCCCACAGTAGTCCTCCCCGAAGTCGCCTCAATCGACGAAGCCTTAACGCCAGAGCTCAGCAGGGCATGGATCGGGTGGGGATACAGTTGGGGAGGATCCTTCTACACGGTCATCGGATCTTACAGGATGGCAAGCCTCGCGGGTGTGAACCCAAGGAACGTGCTTAAGGTCCTGTTCGCCGGCCTTTTCGCGACCATGCTGGTCACCGAAGTAGTCCAGATAGCGATCACGGGCGTATACGGAGGAAATAGGTTTCCGCTGGTCGGGAGGTACCCGCTGGAAGGGTATTCGTCTGCCCTTTGGTCCTTTCCGTCATCGTCTCCCATGACCGAAGTCGTTCCACACTTGGCCATAGGGTTCGTGTTCATGGTCGTCATGAGGTACCTCTGCAGCAGGTTCCTGTGGCTTCCCGACCCGATAGTCGCGATAGTCGCCTGGGACTGGGTGATCTCGCTCCACGGAGTCTGGTTCGCGTGCCTCGCGGCTTGGGTGATTAAGTACCTTGTGCTCAAAATAGGAGGGAGCAGGTTGTACGAGACTTGGGTCATTCCCTTGGTAGGCGGCTTCATACTCGGGGACACGCTTGAGGTCCTGGTTGCAGCGCTCACCGCTTACGCGATACCAGCTCTGGGAATATAGGCGAATTCGTTTAATCGATTTAATTAACATCGATGCCCTCTTTGAGGCTGCGCGCTCAGCTTTGCGAAATCGCAAAGCTCGCCCTTCCGATCGATCTTGGTGAACGCGCGCTTCAGGGCTCGATCGGGTACCTGCCGTGCTCGTTTATGGAATCCGCGAGCGCGTGCATCCCGAGCCAGTATACTTTTTCGCTCTCCCCGTCCTTGATCCCCAATGTCCCCATCTCGGTCATGCCTATGACGAGCCTGTCGCCCGGCGCGTCGCTCTTCAGGAGCTCGACCGCGTACCTTCTCGTCTCCTCCGGGCCGCTCCAAAAAACGGTCTCAGGGAAGTTCACCCATATGACCACGTCTTCGCCCCACACCTCCCTTGCCTCCGATACCGAGAGGTTTCCTATCGGAGGGGGAGTGAAGGCCTCTATGACGTCTAGGCCAGTCTGGCCTATGAGGTGCTTGAGGAACTTTAGGTCTGAGGAGTGGGCGTGCGCCGAGCAGATCTTTCCCTTCGCCTTCAGAATTGGCACGTATTTCTGGTAAAACGGGAGGTCGTACCTCTCGTATTGGGTCGGCCCGTAGTGCCCGCTCACGCCCCCGAAGCTCACGAACTCGGCTGGAGAATCGATTATTACCGGCAGCAGCCTTTCCGTCCTCCTCTCGAGGGCTCTCAAGAGCTTCTGGAACTCGTGCTTCTGCTTATACTGGGCCACGACCCAGGAGGCGATGTTCGGCCAGTAGAACCATACCGACTCGTAGTAAGGAGGCTCTATCCCGCTTCCCCTCACTATTCCGTCGCAACCGAGGTCTAGGACGGCGTTGTGATAGTTCTCGTACTCGCTGTGGAAAACCGTGTCGTCGACCATGTAGATGGCCGCGTCGTAGTCCGCTTCGGTCCTGATCATGCCGTGGAGCTGCTGGGATTCCACCCCCCTGCCAAGGTGGGCCTTGTAAGCCGTCGAAACCTTTCCCGCCGGGGTCTCGTACGTTGTGGTTACGACGTTCCCCTTCACGCTCGTCTCGACCTTCACGTTCGGCTGCTCGGTCCAATAAGTTCCGCACCTCACGCAGAAGCCCATTTCCTTGTTCCTCAGGGTCCTTTCGAGTTCCCCGCGCGGGATCAGGTTGTCGTACGGGAGGAAAGGCACCTTGTCCGGTTTCTCCCCGTGCAGGACCGCCAATATTCTCTCCTTGATGTTCAATTGGAACCTCGGGTGGATTTTTCGGCCTATTAAATATTGGCGCGTCCCGAATCGCGTTAACCGCGTGTAACCGAAATCGATTGTCGTTCCCGGGATTTTACAACCTCGAAGGCGTTCCCCGGTTGGTCGGGGCCTCCAGCTGGCAACGCTTATTACGATTGGGGCCGTTGCCCGGGGCTGACGCTGGTGCGTGGCTGAACGATGAACGTTTACGAATACTTGTGCAAGGAAGCGGGCAGGATCACGGACGCGTCCCTAAGCGACCTCAAGGACAGGGGTTACTGGGAGAGGACCGAAGGGGAGAGGCGGGCGATCTTCGCCGACATGCTGGGCCTGACCGAACGTTTGGGAAGCAAGAGCCTGCCCGTCAAGCCAGTCGTTACCGGCACCCTCGAAAGAAGGGGTTACAGGATCGAGAAGCTCCACTTCCAGAGCCTGCCGGGCCTCTACGTGACCGGGAACCTGTACGTTCCCGGCTCAGAAAGGAGCGCCCCCGGGGTTCTTTACGTGTGCGGCCACTCCCCGGATCAAAAGTGCCACTACCAAGCGCACGCCCGCAAGTTCGCCCAGCTGGGGCTGGTGGCGTTGGTGGTGGAGACGATCGAGCTGGGGGAGATACGGGGGCACCACCACGGGCCGTTCCATTACGGCTGGTTCAACTGGTACAGCATGGGTTACACCCCGGCAGGGGTAGAGGTCTGGAACGCGATGAGGGCGATCGACGTTTTGCAGTCGAGGCCCGAGGTCGATCCGAGCAAAATAGGCATCACCGGCATATCGGGAGGGGGCTCGATAAGCTGGTTT
>JAFNJA010000168.1:0-637 GCA_017601265.1 Candidatus Brockarchaeota archaeon | reverse complement strand
CGTAGATGGGAGGGTCAGGATCGCCGCCCCCGTTTGCGGGACTGCAACCATAGAGTCCCACGTGCGCAAGCGCACGACGGAGGAGCATTGCGACTGCATGTTCTGGATAAACAGCCGAATGTGGGACCTGACCGACGTTGGGGCGCTGATAGCGCCGAGGCCCTTGCTGATATGCTCGGCCGAGAAGGACTGGATCTTCGACATCCAGTCCGTCAGGCTGGTTTACGGCAAACTAAAGCGCCTTTACGAAGCAATGGGTTTCCCCGAGAACGTGGCCCTCGTGGAGACGCCCGGGGGGCACTCTTACCACGAGAGGTCGAGGAAGACGATATTCAAGTGGTTCCTCAAGCACCTCAAGGGCGTCGATCTGCCGCTGGAAGAAATCGGGGACATAGACGAGGACCCGAGAAGCCAAGAGGCTTCCGAAGCCCTGAGGGTGTTTTCAGAACCGCCCCTCGACGAGAGGGTGACGACCGTGCACGAGTTCTTCGTCGGGCAACCCGAAGCCCCCAACGTGGCCAGCGCGGAGGAGCTCGAGAATTTCAAGGGGAGGCTGAAGGAGGCCCTGCTGGCTGACACTTTCGGCGCGTTTCCGAGGGACGCCCGCAGGATCCGAGCAGAGGTCGAGCTCGAGCAG
>JAFNJA010000167.1:3390-3883 GCA_017601265.1 Candidatus Brockarchaeota archaeon | reverse complement strand
ATCGTCCTTGGCATCGCCAACCTGTCTTCCGACCCCATCGATCGTATCGAGTGTTTCGTCGGAGGCCTCGCGGAAAGGGTGGGCGGGTTGTCCGTTGTCGACGAAGTGGGGAGGGCGAGGAAGGTCGAGGAGGCAAGCATCGACAAGGTGGGCGACGGTTATGGAATACGGGCATCGCTGGAAGTGGGCGCTCTGGACGCTTGCGTCTTGATCTTGGACAAGGAATGACGAGTCAGAGCCTATTATCGTTGTGCTTGTCAAGAATTCCGATTAGAACCTAAAGGGGCGAATGCGCGGCACGGGAATCGAAATGGCAAGGTTATATATCGTAAGCGGCATGCCTTCCGTAAGGTTAACCATATGGGTTGCGTAAAAACCACCATAGTTATCGACGAGGAAACGCTTAACGAATTCAAGAGGTTTGTCTCTTCAAAATACGGAAGCTCGAGGATGACCAGCTCGGCCGTAGAAGAAGCGCTCAAGAGCTTCAACG
>JAFNJA010000167.1:0-3380 GCA_017601265.1 Candidatus Brockarchaeota archaeon | reverse complement strand
AGAGCTTTTCTGATGCTATGAACCTAGAAGCCGCTTCTTACCCTTCGTCCAAAGAGGTCAAAGCTGGGAGGCCGAAGTTGAGAACGTCTTCGTCCAAAGAGGTTAGGGAAATGAGGGATGGGCGTCAAAACCGTTTATCCAGACTCAAGTAGCATTTTGAAGAGGTACGTCGAAGAGAAAGCTTCTGAGGTCGTAGACGAGGTTTACGAGATGGCCGAAGCAGGCAAGTTGAAAATTGCGTTTTCGATCTGGAACGTGGGAGAGGTCATCGGTGTACTCGACAGGCACGTTTCGAGGAGATTGATCTCGGCAGAAATGTTCAGAACAGTTCTTTCAAAGTTCATACTAAGTCGATGAAAATGATCCGCTTGGGCTCGCTTCATATATTGCCTATAACAAGCAAGTCTCTCTCCAACTCTTGGCTTCTCATAGCGAAGCACCACGTATACGAAGCGGGCGCACTCCAGATATCGACCTCGTTGGAAGCGGAATGCAACTTCATGTTCAGCGCCGACGCGGACTTGGTTATTATGGCGGAAAAGGAGAATGTAAAAGCCGTAAACATAGAGGCCGAGCCTGGAATGGCTTTAGAGATTTTGCGAAAGGACGGAGAGAGACCTTGAACGATGCGCAAAAATAATAAAATCGAAGCGGAACCGGCGGTGCTTTGCCTATAAACGGGCATGTTTGCCTGGAGATACGTCGGAGGTTGTAAGTATTTCGGGGCTACAATGGTTTTTCAATCAAGTCCAACCGATCTGGCGTTGTTGAATTTTTAGACTTCATCGCCGAATGAAGAGGAATCTAGCAGCAAGAATAAATAGTCGGTTTCTCGCGCGCCGACTAGCATTTTATTAGGTTTTCCCCAATTCAGATTTCCCGCACCCGCATCTCAGTGAATTCACAGCGGGCTTTGCGCGTCCATCTTCGCCGAAGAGGGACATCTTGCTTCAGCCAAAGTTCAAAGGCATCTCCGGGGGCGATTTTATCCCTTTATGCCCATTCTTTGAGAGGTACAGCTCCGGGCTCCAGTAAAACGCCCCAAGGAAGCCCAGCTCCAAACAGCGCGCCAGGAAGTCTTTAACCCAATGCGCCTGGCCCTCGGGGGTCAATGGGTAACCCTCGGAGGGTTTGTTCATGAACCAGAACTGCCCGCTTGGGGCCATTGAAGGGTACGCGTACTCCGCTATTGCTACGTCTTTGCCCCTCCTGCGCCCAAGATACTTCAGCGCGTTCAGGTGGTCCAAGCCGAGCCCAGTTGCTGCGGGGTAGAAGGAAAAGCAGACGATGTCGTGGCCAACTTCAAAATCGTCCATCGCGGACAGGAAGGATTCCAGCAACGCAAGATCCCAAACCTTCCCAAGGTGCAGCGCCACCGGCTTGTCGCTCGCGTCCCTGAGAAACTCGATCGATTCCTTCAGCACCAGAGCCTCCTTGCGCCATATTCGGTTCCTGAGCCATTCCGCGTCCTTCCGCATCTTCTTGTACCTGCTTCCGGCGAATTCGCCGCATATCCCGTAGTCGATCTCGTTGCCCACTTGGTAGTATGCGCAACTATCATCCAACCGCTTCATGCCGTTCGCGACCTTAGAAAGATACGGACCTATGTGCCTCAACCTATCTTCGAAAGGAAGCGGGGCCCAACCCGAAGGCGCGGGCTGCTTGAACAGGTCCGCCCAGCTGTCAGACAGGAAGATCACCGGCTGGATTTTCATGCCGACTTCGCGCGCCCTTTCGGCCAGCTTTAACGCGTATGGAAGCCTCGAAGGGCCCGAATCCCCATGCCAAATTCTGAGCCTGACGCAGTTCGATCCCGAATCGCGGAAGAATGAAAGTATGTCTCCTATCTCTTCGCCAGCTTCGGTCTTCCACTTCAAGCCCAGTTCTTCCATCAGGGGGGCGTAGTTTATGTCCAGACCGTTTAGAAACATCCCAATGGAGGTTTGCGATCGCTCGGTTTTAAGATTTTGGAACCCCTCAGGATCGGCGGCCTGGTCATCCGTAACGCGCTTATCCCCCTTGGTAGCATGGATCGTGACGTCAGCTTAACGCCAATCGCGTGCTTTGCTTGCCCGATTCTTCGAAGATGCCCTTCAAGATCCCGTAATCTTCATTCATCTCGTGCTCGGAGCCGATCCCGATGGCGCACCCATTCACTATCCCGTGGCTGAAGACCCACTCGCAGCCCTCCTTGGGCGGAATCCTTCCCATAGCGAGGGGATTGATGGCGATGTGCGGCTTCGGCAGGCGGCCCAAAATCTGGACGAAGGAGTCCCTGCTCGGCGCCATGCACCACCCTAGCAAGTTGAAGGGCGACACGTAGAGCCCTATGTCAAAGCTCCCGTTCAGCAAGGGATCCACGTTGTCGCACCTGTGCATCACGACTCCCGGGACGACGCCCGCGTCCCTTATCGTGCCCAGCATCCCGGCGAGCCCCTCGAACGAGTCCTCCGCCTGCATCCTGTCGACGACGCTTCCGTGGATGACCGCGATCCTGAGGTTTAGACGGGCAAGCCTCTCTAGGTCATTCTTCGGGTCCGTCATGTTGCTGATGACCAATACTTCGACGCCAGTCTCCCTCGAAGCTTCTTCGACCGCCTTGATGAGGTTCGAGGTTGGCAAGGGGTGGCCGTGCGGCGCGCAGGAGATGAAGATCCCTGGAACGCCGTTCTCGACGGACTTCGCGACCAAGCCCTTGATCGCCTCCCGCTTCTGGAACTTTTCCCGATACTCGGCAGCCCTGGCTTCGCTGAAATACGAGTATCCGATGAACGGGTTGTGGCCCAGAAGGACCCTTGGCACAGGTACCTTTTCGATATCGAAGAGGGGGACACGGCACGAATCCACGTAGTTCACGCGTTGCACCCAGTTCGAAGATTATTATGAGCCATAAACCGGCAGCCCTAAACCAGCAATATGTCCAGGGCGCTTTCAACGGTTTTCGTGACGACCTTGAGCTCTAGCCTCTCGTACCCCCTCCCGCAGGGGATGGATTCGGAGAACCTGTCAATCGAGACGTATTCCAACTTGACAGTTATCGGTTTCTTCGCGACGTAAGGGGGGATCTCCTTCGCCCTCGACAAGGCTTTCTTGGCAGCTTCCTTGATGAGCGCCCTGGTCTTCGCGGGATGGATGCAACGCGCGTAATTCCTGTCGTAAGCGGTCTTCACGGCTACCGTCTCGACGTTACCGAGGAGCGCCTTCGCCTCCAAGGTCGCTGCCAGGTCTCCGGTCACCAGCACGACCGGGACCCCGTAATGGCCCGCTATTACGGCGGTCTGGCCTATCTCGCCCATCTTCACGCCGTTGACGTAATAGTTGACCCAGTTTCCCGCTTGGGTGTGGTCCAGGAAGGCCCTCTCAGTTCCAGCCATGGCGTG
>JAFNJA010000166.1 GCA_017601265.1 Candidatus Brockarchaeota archaeon | reverse complement strand
CAACACCGAGAAGGTGTCCAGGATATCCGATCACCCGGGGCCTACCCGTTTGAACCAAGCATAAACCTTTCCGTCGGTTCGAGCGCATCCCAGAAGGGTCGCCAGCCGTTCGGAAGAAGCGAGCCCCGGATTGCGCCCTTCAGAACGCGTTGTAGTGCACTATCTCTTCCAAGCTCTTCTTATTGGGCGCGCGGGGTTTTTCGTCCGGGTAGCCGAAAGAGACCAAGCACACGACTTTCAAGTTTCCCGGGATTCCAAGCAACTTCCTAACCTGCCCCTCCTTGAAGTCTCCTACCCAGCATGATCCGACCCCCTGGGCCTCGGCAGCGATGACCATGTTTTCCAACGCTATGGCTACGTCTATCGTCGACCAGCGGCTCGCCCTCTCCCCGCAACCCACGACCGTGAAGGCGGAGTCCTCTATGAACTTGTTCCACCTGCCTCGGGACAAGGCGCGCTTAACCTCCGGGTCCGTGACGACTATGAAGTGCCACGGCTGGGCGTTGTTGGCGGTTGGCGCCAACCTCCCGGCCTCGAGCACGTTCCTCAGAACCTTCCTGGGTACCGGTTTCTTCTTGTATCGCCTTACGCTCCTCCTCCCGAATATCGCGTCCAGAATTGGCATGCGCGACACGGCAGCCAAAGCGAAAATCTTAGCAAATAAATCTTGCCTCGATCGGTCGACACTTCTCGCGATCTTGTCTAAGACCGCTTCGTCGGCATAGGCGGCCAGGTAGGCTAGATTTTTGAGAAATCGATCCGAGACTCGCGTTGCACCCTTGCCCGGCGTACGCAAAATGGGCTCATGGCAAAGAATCCGGCAGGATGGGATGCCAGTTCGTAGGAAAGCGTTAAATCATGCGCGCTGGTCAGCGGGCCACCGTTTTGCGAAAAGTGACGGACGAGATGTCGCCGAAGTTGAATGTGGATAAGGTTCTGGGGTACTCGTTGCTGGCGGCCGGATTGGCGATGATAATGCTCAGCGTCTATTTCATGTACGCGGTTTTCACGGGCAGCATGCTTCCGCCCCCCATCTTCAGGATGGCCAGCATCAATTTCCCAATGCCTGTCGGAGAGGGCGAGCGGGTTGAGGTGGAACTGGTCCAAGGGGACCAGGTCAGCAGGGTTGTGAACACGGTGCTTTGGAGCTTCCTGATGTTCTTCGTGGCTTCCGCCGGGAGCAAGATCGGCGGATTGGGAGTGAAATTGGCGAGAGAGATAAAGGTCGAGGTCAAGAGGGAAGATTGAAAGCGCACGCGATCTCGTCGAACTCATCGACGGCAAGAAGATTAGAACAAGCCCAAGGCGGCGCCAGTCGACCTTTTACGCGGTTTTACAACCCGATCAACTCTCTCCAAACGGGTAGGCGTTGAGCGACGGTCCATCGCCACCTTCCTGCCCTAAAAATTTAGGGTTTGGATTCGTGAAAGTCGTGACCCGCTAAATTCAAATATCCGGGTCGTTTACTACGTGCCGTGGAGGCGGTCGAGTTATCGAGGCCCCAAAGGCTCTTCCGCAGGGTATTCAGGTACGTGATGCTTAACAAGGGCTTTTTCTTGGGAGCCACGGCCCTGACTGTCGTTTCGTCCCTGCTGGGCCTCGTGAGCCCGATCCTCTCGGGAACCGTGATCGACAGGGTCGTTGCCGGCAACGTCTCGGACATATGGATCTTCGCCTTGGCCATCGTCTGCTTGACGGTCTTCAGCAGCTTGATACACTTCGGCTCGGACATCCTCGGGGAGCTTTTGGCCCAAAAGGTCGTTTACAGGTTGAGGACGGAGATATTCGAGCACCTCCAGAACCTTTCCTACAGCTTCTACGACAAGGTTGACGCGGGCCAGATAATAACGAGGGTCACGAGCGACATGGACCAGATAGGCCGCCTCCTCGGTTTCGCCTTGCCCAACCTGGTTAACGCTTTCTGCTTGCTCGCATCGGTGAGCGCGGTCCTCCTTTTCCAGAACCGGAGCCTCGCGCTGATAGCATTCTCCATAACGCCTTTCATCGCGGGCATATCCCTGATGTTCAACCGCGTCGTGCGGCCTTTCATGCAAAGGGTTTGGGTCGAGGTCAGCAAGGTGAACGCAATGGTCCAAGAGGTGGTCGCTGGGTTCAGGATCGTGAAGGCGCTGGGCATGAGGGGCGAGATGGTCGAGAGGTTCGAAAGCCGCAACAAGGAACTGTACGACATCGGGATTAAGACCACGAAACTCAGCTCCGTCGCCTGGCCTTCGCTCGGCTTGGTGATGGGCGTCGGAACCGCCGCGATCTACTGGTACGGCGGCCTCCAAGCCATCGGCAACGAAACGAGCCTTGGGGAGCGCGTCGCCTTCACCATGTACCTCGGGATGATGACCTGGCCGATAATGTCCATAGGTTTCATATTGACCAGGTACCAGAGGGCGATGGTTTCCGCCCAAAGGATCTTCGAGGTCATGGACACGGAGCCCGAGGTGAAGGAGAGCCCGGGCGCGGTCGAGTTGCCAAATCCCGTCGGGAGAGTGAGGTTCGAGAACGTGACTTTCGGCTACGACAAGGACAAGCCCGTGCTGAAGGGTTTGAACCTGGAAGTTTCCCCCGGGGAGAAGGTCGCGATTTTGGGAGCCACGGGTTCGGGCAAGAGCACCCTTATCAAGCTGATTCCGAGGTTCTACGATCCGCAGGAGGGGAGGGTGCTCGTCGGAAACTATGACGTAAGGGGCGTGAAGATAGAGTCCCTCAGGAAGTGGATAGGCATAGTCCACCAAGACATATTCCTTTTCCCGTTGTCGATCAGGGAGAACATAGCCTACGGCAAACCGAACGCCACCCAGGAGGAAATCGAGTCCGTCGCGAAAACCGCAAGGATCCACGACTTCATAGCTTCCCTTCCCCAAGGGTATGACACGCTGGTCGGGGAGAGGGGCATCACCCTTTCGGGCGGTCAGAGGCAGAGGGTGGCTATCGCGAGGTCGCTCCTCGTGAACCCATCTATCTTGATCCTCGACGACTCGACGTCCAGCGTCGACGCGGACACCGAGAGGGAGATCTACGAGGCCCTGAGGGAGTTGGTGAAGAACAGGACCGTTTTCATCGTGACGCAGAGGCTTTCCACGCTGAAGTTGGCGGACAGGATAGTGGTCATCGAGGGGGGCAAGGTGGTGGAGGACGGGAAGCACGAGGAACTCCTCAAGAAGTCTGGCGCGTACGCGAGGCTGTACATGGCGCAGTTCGCGCGACAGGAGGCCGATGGCTAGTGGCGCACCACTACCACTTCCACGGCGTCGAGGCCGAGGGGAAGCCCAAGGAAGTGGCTTCGCCGGTCCTGGCCAGGTGGCTCCTCCGCCAGCTCTCGCCGATGAAGCTCGCGATAGCGCTGCTCGTTGCCGCCACGTTCGCGACCCTCGCATTGAACATGGCCGGCCCTTACATCAGCAAGCTGATCGTCGACGAGGGCATAACCAAGAGGGACCCCGAGGCCCTGCTGCGTTACTCGCTAGTCCTCGTCGCCGTCGCTTTGGCAGGCTTCGCGCTGGGGTTCTTGAGGAACTACCTGACCGGGTTCGTGAACCAGCGGTTCCTCTTCGAGATGAGGAGGAAGGTGTTCGACCACCTCGAGGAAATGGACGTCAGCTACGTCAGCGGGGAAAGGACGGGCAGGATAATCTCGCTGGTAACCAACGACAAAGAGGCGATAGGGGACGTGGCGACATCCGGCACCATGGAGGTCCTGGTCGGGGCCCTCACGGTCGTTGGGACCGTGTACCTGATGGTCGGGTTCCACCTGGCGCTGAGCCTGGCAACCTTCTCGATAGTGCCCCTGATGGTCCTCGTCTCCAGGTACTTCGCGAGGAAGACGAGGGAGGCGTACAGGCTAACGAGGGAGAAGATAAGCGAGCTGACTAGCAACGTGGAGCAGGGAGTTTCGGGA
>JAFNJA010000165.1:2450-3957 GCA_017601265.1 Candidatus Brockarchaeota archaeon | reverse complement strand
GTGTTGAACGATTTTGGCGCCATTCGGTCCATGTTCAGCCCAAGGCAGCAAGGCAGGGCCGGAATTGGGTCTTGGCCCTCACCTTCCCGGAATCCTTTCCCCGCACTTCGGGCACGTGCTTCTGTGCTCGCTGAAATCGCTGAGGTCGAAGCCGCAGTTTGGGCAGAAACGGTACGCGATGCCGTTTGGCGGGGGCGGCGGTGGGAGCTTCAGGGGTTCGACGCGGACTATGCTCCTGCGGAGCATCAGCCTTGCTACCAAGCCGCCTGCCAGCCCAGCGACGAGAGAAGCGGCAAGCGCTCCCACGAATTGCGAAACCGCGACCGCCGAGACGAACTCCTGCAACTCGCCCGCGGACATCCCGACGCCCTCCAGCAGCGACGGCAAAGTCCTGAGGGTCAGTACCGCCCCGAAGCAGAGTGCGAGAAGAGTTCCCAGCGCCGACGCGACCGTCGCTCCGCTTCCGTATTCCACTATGATCCCACCCAAAGCTCCGGCTATAACTAGCGTGATTATAGCCTTGAAGATCCACTCTCCCGAGTAGGAGCCTACCAGCAGGCCGAAAGCTACGTTGCCCGGCGCCACGGCGGAGCCAACGCCGAAGCCCATGGCGCTCAGTCCCAAAAGCGAAGCCCAAAGAGCGTCCTCGGAAGGGGAGAGCGACGATACCTTCAGCTGCTTCGACCCCACCCTGATGGTCTCGAATCCCGAGAAAGCCTTGAGCGTTATGTAGGAGAGGGCCATGGTAAACAGTAGGACCGCCAGAGTCGCGACAGCCACGCCCCTTAGCCTCATGGCTTCGCGCCAACCGGGTAAAGCGTGCGTTCAAATTCTTTCTGGTGTTCTTGGTTCTATCGCCATCGCTGGAGGCGCTGACCGGAGCGTTTATTTCCCCCTATCCGCCAGGTTGGGGTTGGCGCGAGGTAACGGAAACCCAATGGTTCAGACGGCGAGGATCAGGCTTTCGAGCATGGACCTGGAGAAGCTCGAGGAAGTTTCCACGGAGATAAAGGGGGTGGCTGAAAAGACCGGCGTTAAGATCGCCGGGCCGATCCCCCTGCCCACGAAGAAGGTCCAGGTGACGACGGCGAAGCCTCCGAGCGGGGAGGGCACAATAACTTGGGACAAGTACGAGCTCAGGCTCCACAAGCGCGTAATCTACATGGACGCCAACGAAAGGGCCCTGAGGATGCTCATGAGGATACGCATACCCGAAGACGTGACGATCTCCCTCGACCTCATGTAGGAAACGGGTCAAATTTTTGCGAAAGCATGTAGAGGACGATCCTGGCGCCGTCTTTGATCGGGTTGAGCTTCGAACGTCCCACCCTTGTGTTATAACTCACTTGGACTTCCTTAACCCTCAAGTTTTTGGATATCGATTTGAGGAGTATCTCGGTGGAAAAGGGCATACCGTCCTCGCTCAGTTCGAGCTTTTCGTACGCTTCAGACGAGATCGCTTTCAAGCCCGTCTGGCTGTCGGTGATCTTTCTCCTGAAAAGCTTCG
>JAFNJA010000165.1:0-2440 GCA_017601265.1 Candidatus Brockarchaeota archaeon | reverse complement strand
AGAAGATCGAGTTTATGATCAAGTTGCCCACGTACCTCGTGACCGTCATGCCTTGAGGCCTGCTGTGGAACCTCGTTCCTATGCTCAAATCGGCCTCGCCCGACATTATCGGTTCGATCACCTTCGGGATGTCGGAGGCTGAGTAAGAGTTGTCCCCGTCCACGAAGAGGAGGATCGATCCGGTCGCCGCGGCCAGCCCCCTCCTTATGGCGCGCCCGTACCCGAGCCTCGGCTCTTTGAGGACCTTTGCCCCGCTCTTCAGGGCCAGCTCGTGCGTGCCGTCTTCGCCCGAGTCGACGACTATGATTTCGCAGCCGGGCACGTGCGCCTTTATTTGTTTTATGACCTTGCTTATCGCCTCCTGTTCGTTGAGCGTCGGTATGACCACTGACACTTTGTACTGGCCCATTCTTCCCGTCTGAGTTTAGCGGGCTTCTGCAATGTGGATAACTCTGTCCACGGTATTCCCGAGATTGGTTTTGCGTTTGAATTCATTTTCATTAGGAATTTGGATTTAAGATTAAAATTGAATTGGCATTCCTTAAATTACCGATATTTTAAGCTAAATAACGGTTTCCGAATCGTTACGAATGACTTCATTTATTCAAATAGGGCTCGTATTGGGCCACATCTTCGGGCGGAACCTCGAACTCCACCCTAAGCCTTTCAGCCACCCTCTTCAGGCCGTATAAGGCCGAGTTCGCGTCTTTTTCAGCGCCTGTGGACTCGGCAAACTCCTTGAGGCCCTTCAGGATCCGGCCAGCCACGCCGTCGGTGCGCAGGAACTCCTCCCCCTTCTCCTCGCGCAGTATCAGGTCCGCTTGCGCCCTGTGCGGCTTTATGTAGCCGGCGAAAACGTCAGAGAGGAAGTCCTGGGCCGTCCTCTTGGCCCAAGATCCTTTGAACTTCGGGTGCTGCCTTATCAGGAAGGACGCCAACCCGACCTTCTTAAGGGTCTCGACTTTCCTTCCCGTCTCCAGCTCGGTCAAGGCGACGTAGAAGAGCAGGAGGAGCGGGAACGGGGAGATCTCGCTTATGTCCCTGTAGCGCTTTCCCTGCAAAAGGAGCGGCTCGGGCACCATCGGCCCGGCGAGGAAACCCACGAACTTCTTGAGCTGGACCTGGTCGAAGTCATGCTTCAACAAGGCGTCCCTGATCGAAACGAAGAGTTCCTCTACGGGGTCCTTTACGGTCTTCATCGTTACTTCCCTGAGCTCCCTTATCTCTTCCCTTATGCTGTCGAGCACGTCGTCGCTTTGCTGCGCCAAGGTTTTTCCGGTCAGGTCGTAAAGGCGCTGCAGAGCCGCCTGCTGCCTCTCTATCAGGATCCTGTTCATCTTGAGCTCGGACTGCATCCTCTCTATCGTTTCCGCCAACTCGCTCATGAGCCTCGGGCTTGCGTAATCGGGGGGAGCCGCCCTTTCACCCTTCGAAGCTTCCAAGGCCATGGCGGAAAGCCTGTTGTCCATTATGCCCGTGTTCGCGCCGAGAAGCACCAACCCGGTGACGATCTTCGGGAAAACGTTGGAATAGTCGTAAAACGTCAGCTTGGCAGCCTCGAGGATTCCAAGCGTCGAGAAGGTCGTAATGCCCGCGTACGATATGAGCGAGAACAGGAGGTAGTCCTTGTTCTGCCAATAAGCCGCCTCGGCTGACAGGTAGAGGAAAAGGAGCTCCAGGAAGAAAAGGAAGGTCATGTACATGTACCAAGTCAGCAGCGACTCGTCGAGCAAGTAGGTCGCGAACCTGTAGGAGATCGCGCCCGCCGCCAGGATCGAGAAGGTGGCTGCGTAGAAAAGGAAGGAGTAGGCCCTCGACCCCCTGAGTTGCTGGTAGAGTATCGGCATCTGCAGGAAGACGACCTTGCAAAGGAGGGGGATGGCGGCCAGGATCCCGAGGACCGTTATCACCAGCTTCAGGCTGTAGAAGAAGGCTTGGGAGGAAGGGCTTCCCAGGTAGAACAGGACCGCCACGCTCGCCACGAAGAAAGGAAGTACGCTGATCGAGGTCGCCCCGAAGGCGTCCAAAATGGAGAAAAGCACCTCCTCCTTCGTCCCTTCCCTTAAGGGGGACCTCTCCGCGACGCCGAGGAGGAGGGTCGCGAGGAAGGCCAGGGCCCCAGACTGTATGAGTGGCGTGGCCAGGCCGGATTGGGCGTAGTCGAGAACTATGGAGAAAACAAGCAGCGTGGTGGTCACGGTCAGAAGCGCCACATAGTACCTGGTGTGGGTCTTGCGCCGCAAAGCGTACGGCTCAAGCAAGTTCTTTACCGATACCATCCCGCCACTCCGAACCGGCTACCCCGGCTTGGAAGCCCACGATAAAAGACTTAGCGCCCTCTCCCCCGAGCATCTTTCCAGACACGCATATAAGCCAGTTTCGGCTATCGTGTCTAGATGCGGCCGAAGCTTGGCGGAAGGCGATGGGCCTTGGCGTTGGT
>JAFNJA010000164.1 GCA_017601265.1 Candidatus Brockarchaeota archaeon | reverse complement strand
TCATACCCCGAATGTTAGCTCCTCGCAAAAGGTACATGATCCGCAATATATCTTAGAAGTCCATTCTATCCACGAAAAGGGTCTGAGCCTCATGATCGATCATCCCGATAAAAGGTTGACGAATGATTCTGAACCACCATAACCCCGGCCGATGTCGCCAAGCCCTATAAGCGGATAGGGCCTTTCCCTCCACTAGAGCCTTGTCTTGTGCGCGTCTTTGGCCTGAGGGTGCTCGCTTAAAATGGAAAAATGGCGACCTCTCGCGCGTTCGCCATTCCGAGGTTCGTAGGGGCTTATAAGCAAAAAAGGGATAGATTGGCGATATCGGTTGAGGAAGGGCCCCTCCAAAGACGGAAGGGCGATGTCAAGCAACGCTGCGGCCGCCCTTCTCTCGATAGCCGTTCTCCTGATCTACCTGAGGGCCGTGAGGTCACCGAATGGATCTGAGGAGGTCTTCTTCGCGGTATTCGTATTCGTCAAGTGGATCGCAAGGATAATCGGAGTTCCGGACCTATTCAAGGAGTTCGAGGAGTTCATCAAGTACCTTCAAGGCACGCCGATGTGGCCCCTCGCGGCCACCATACTTGCTTATTCCCTGATGGCGTTCTCCATATGGGTAACGTTCTACGGCAGCAAAGTCGCCTTCGTCGCGACGACTAGAATTTTTGCTTGGTTTGGTGGCGTGAGGGCGAGGAGGCATGAGAGGAAAGTCGGTAATAAATGGAACTCAGCACTTTTCATCAGCAAAGCCAAAGCAGCGGGCGGGAAGAGAGGCCTTGAGCTTCCGAAAAGGTTACACAAAGGATCGATATCGTGCCCGAAAAAGGAGGCCGGTGCGGCAGAGAAGGAAGCGCGGAATATAACATCATGGTTTAAGAAAGAATGGTGGCAGATACGTGAGACATCCACGATAACCCCGGAAAAGGGCAAGCTCGGAGAGATCATACTGGGTTCCAAGAAGCTCTTTCCGACCAATAGGAGCCCGGAAGGATCCTTCATCGAACTCGCCCGGGCCCTCAATATGGATTCCCAATCGCTGCGCAGGGCCGTGGAGGAAGGGAGGGACGCGATGACCGTTGGGAACCTAATGAAGTTGCTGAAAGTAGCTGAAGTTCCTTACGATACCGTAACGCCGTACATCAGGGCGGTCGGCGCAAGAGGGGACAAGGAAGCGATCCGCAACCCCAAATTCCCGATCGACCTGAGCAAGCCGGAGGCCGGGGTGATTTTCGCGGCCGCCCTGAAGGACGGGGACATAAACGTTGCCCACCACCACTTCGAATACGTGAACTTCGACGAGGGGAAGAGGAGGGCCGTGGCCGAAGCCGTCGACAGGGACGGGAGGGTCAAGGGCATACATTACCAAACCTCGCTCATCGGCGATACGCTTTTGGACTTCGGGGCAGTGGCCGGGAGGAAGGCCGACCAGGATTACCACGTGCCCCCGCCTGTGCGGTTTGGGAGCAGGGAGATAAAAAACGCTTATTTCAACCAGGTGATTAAGGACGAGGGAAGCATCGACCGGGGTGATTACAGGCTGACCATCAGCGGCGCGGGGGAGATAGCGTCCAAAATGACGCAGGAACACAGAAGGATGCTCGATCATTTGCCTTTTGAGGACGGCCATTGGCCTTCGGGAGCACCGAAAAAATACATAACGCTTAAACAAGGACTTGAAGACGATCTTCCAGACGATCTAAAGCCAATTTATAAGGACTTCATTCAAAAAATGAAAGATGAATGGGCTCCAACGATACTCCTCGAAGAGAAAAAGTTATTGGAAGAAATGTATAATATCAAAGTTGAAATTCAACCTAGGCAAATCTATGTGGGTAAAAAGGTGGGTATTAGAGGTAGTTGGGCACTTATAATAGGTGGTAAATATGAAGTCATTATGTTAAAGAGTGAATTAAACCATTCCGCAAAAAATGGGGGTGACGAAAATTAATGAAGATTGGTAAAATATTAAAGATAATAGAAAATGAGTTTATCGATGGACGAGTAAAGCAAATGTCTTCAAAGGAGATGATAGAAAATCCCAAGAAGAAGGGGTTCAAACGAATCGATATCGACGACGCTCTTGATGAAGCCGAGAGAAGAAAGATCGTAGCGCATGTAAGCGGATTTTATAAGTGGATAGACCCTAGTCTAAGAAAGTTGGAAATGGCTAAAACTCAAAGGCGATTCCAAGCGATAGATGATATTTTTGAAGATAGAAAGAACAAGTTTCTACCTCAAGAAGACCTCGTTCTCATGCTCAAGAAAAAAGGTTTCGATGATGAGGAGATCAAGAGGACGTTAATTGAAGCCGAAAGAGATTATATTCTACGTTTTTCATCCCGTTCATACCCACCAAATGAGAAACTAGTGCCTAGTTGCACTTGGATTCCGCCCAAAGATCGCAAGAAGGAGGCCGAAGCTGACAGGCACCAGAGGGAATGGTTCGAGAAGCAGCTCGAGAAATACGAATTCGAGGATGAACGCTGGGGTTGAAGGCATCGAGTCGCGGAACTTATGCTTGATGAACCAGAAGGTTCGATCTGGGAAGCGTCTTGGAAGGGGGAATGCACAAAAGGTTGATCGAGCCGGAGTTTACTGCCAATGCCGAGAACCTAGACCTTCTTGTCTTTGCTGCGCTTGAACAGGAGCCACAAGGCAAAAACGGCTGAGATCAGGATTCCCAAGAACAGGGGGAAGAGGCCGCCCTCTCGTCTCCGCCTAGGTTGGTATCCTTTCCTCATTCTGACCGTTTCCTTTCCTCCGGAAGAGACATTACCCTTTTATCGATTTTCCTTTGAGCGCATCCGTTTCCTCTGCTGTGGCTGCATTGCCGGGGAAGTTGATGAGGTGCTGGGCCGTGTTGAGCACGTTGTAGAGGGCCCACCTCCCCATTTCAGTAAGGCGGTACTTCCCCTTGTAGACCTTCTCCACGTATTTGGCCTCCATAAGCTCCTCCAAGTGGTGGTAGAGCTGGCCCCCTTCGAAGCCCGTTGTTTTGCTCAGATCGGTAGAGGCCTTGGGGTATTCGAGCAGCAGGAGTAGGATCCTGAGCCTCTGCTCGCTCGAGAAGGGGGACAGCAGGAAAACGACCCTGTCCAAAGGAAGCTTGGTCAAGCTTTGTACCTCGCTCGCGTTGGCCCATCCCCCCAGTTCCTCCCTAGTGGCGCTGACTATGACGCCGCGCTTCACTGCATCGTACCACTTCTTCACGACCTTCCCGATCTCCGCCGCTTCCCAGGGTTCCTCCCCGCCTTCTACGACGGCAGATTCTTTGGAAGCTTCCAGCTCTTGTATGCGAGACTCCAGTTTCGAGATTCTCAGCTCGAGCTCACCCAGTTTACCTGTCAGTTCATCCATCTTGGTAGCGATTTCCATGAATGCCTCAAATCATAAACATAGTACTTCTATATGTAATTGACTGTAGAGGCAGAACCTCTAGACTGTAAGAAATCCTCTCACGGTTATCGGTTCGGGTCTTATCCTAAGATAAGATAGGTGAAATGGGGGGAATTTATGTAATAACTTTGGTTTTAGGTCTTCGGGGCGTTGGGGTTCGTAGCCCTCTCAAGGTTGACGAGCCGCTGCCAGTTCCTGTCGACGCCCTCCTGTATCTTCTGTATTAGCCACTTGTTCTTCTCCTCGAAGAGGTGCCTGAACCTGCCCTGCGTCTTGAGGAACTCCTCGACCGGCTTTGGAGATGGGACCCTGCGATTTATCGTGTACACCCCGTCGGCGCACTCGTAGACCGGGAAGAACCTGGTGTCGACCGCCAGCCTGGCTATCGCGACCGTTTGGGAGGGATCGTACCTCCAGCCGAGCTGGCAGGGTGCCAAGACGTGTATGAACGCCGGCCCGTCGACCTCTATCGCCCTCCGGACTTTCGTTATGTAGTCGCGCCAATCCGCTATGGTCGCGCTCGCGGCGTATGGTATGTTGTGGGCTATGGCCACGCCCAGGATGTCCTTCTGCCATTCCGTCTTC
>JAFNJA010000163.1 GCA_017601265.1 Candidatus Brockarchaeota archaeon | reverse complement strand
CCCGCACCTACCCAAGCTCAGCTCCTCTTCGCCATCCTCGTCCGAAAGCTCGCACCCCCGGTCGAAGAGCAACGTGGCCCTTTGGCCGGTTTCGAAGTTCCGCAAGGTCACGGAATAGGGCCTCGAGATCTCTTCGAGCACCTCCCCGGCCAAGCTTCTGGTTACCGGCAAAAGCTTCCTCAGGCAGTTCTCCAAGTTCAGGACGTTGATCTGCCGAGCCGGGTGCACGGACCATCCCTCGCTGACGCTTTCTAGGAACGGAGTGAACTCGGTGTACCAGTCGGGCGACGTGATCCTCGCCTCATCGAGTTTCCATTCGTCAAACGCCCTTCCGAGAGCCAAAACCAGGGTTTGTGGGTCTCCCCCGTGCTCGAGCACGCTGACGCTCGCGCCATTGCGCGACCTTCGCGCGACCACGTACGCGAACTCTCCCGCCGATTCGGCGATCCAAGTCCCCATCCCGGACAACGTGGGCGCGTCGTAGGTCAGGCGGTGCTCGGCCTCGGGCCGGATCGCGTGCACCTGGTTCCTCTCGTAGGACCATATTACCTTCCTCCTAGCCTCCAAATCCGAGGGATCGTACCTCCTCAACTCGACCCCCGAGCAATCGCCCGCGCGCCTGACCGACCTGCCGTTTATCGCGTAAACGCGCATAGCACCTCCGCGCTCCCACCCGAACCTAGCGTACCGGTCCCTGTATCCGCCAAGCGTAGAGATGTCGTACCCCCTCTCCACCATCCGACGCACGGCTTCCTCCAAGAGGGCCGAGGCGAACCCCCTCCCCCTGTACCTCTCGTCGGTCGCGACGCCCCCGACCTCGGCTCCAAGCAGGACGGCCCCGCAAACGTGCATCCTGTAGGGCTTCATGAAGACTTGGCTCACGATCTTGCCGTCCTCCTCCATGACAAGCACGTCGCTCTCGTCGATCGATTCGAAAAATTCCCTCACTCGCTCTGGGCTGTAACCGATCCGCTCGTACTGAAAAACCCTGTCGAGCAGGTCGAAAACTTCACCGATCTCTTCCTTTCTGGGGTTCCGCATCCTGGCCATGTTCCAACCGCCTAACCGGGCGATCAATCGCGAACCTGCGAAAGCCCTTATAAGCCATGATGGTCCTGGTATTTTATCGACGCATCGTTAAGACGGTCTCCAGGCCGCGCGCCAAAGCTTTACCGATGCGCTTCTTTATCAAGGAAATCCTCGATCTCCTTCTCGAATTCTACTACGTCTCTCAAATCGCGTTTTACTATATCTAGAACCCTCTCGTTGTCGATGTCCCCATACCTGTGGACCAAGAGATTTCTGAATCTGGCCATGTCTTCCAATTTGTTGGCTAGCTCTTTTCTTATGATTCTTTCCTCCTTTAAGATTTCAAACATTTCGCTGTACTCCTCGGCCCTTCTATAACCTTTTGCGGAGATTATGTGATTAGCTATGTCGATGCAGGCTTCCATGATTTCGAGAAGGGAGTGCTTAACAGCCTGAACGTCCTTGTAACTTTTCACGAACCTCCTTGGGCTTGCGGTTTTGTACTCATTCAAAAACTTGAGGTTTCGCTCTATGATGTCTAACTTCCCCTCTATTACGTCCCTTTCCACTTTCATACCAGAATCCTCTCCCTCCTTTTTTCATCGTATTCCTCGTAGAATGGTTTGAAATCAAGGTAAAGATCCACTACGGCCGCCTCGAATCTCGCCCTTTCCCTGTCGTCTGCGGAAAGAATGACCTCTCCGTTCCTGATCACTTGGTTGAGGAATCGGTACGACCTACCGTTCAAAATCCTAACGTCGACATCTCTGGACAAGTTCAATTTCTTCTTAATCTCTCTCGCTATGCGGGAAGAGTACAAGGCATCCGCCTTGAAGCACTCGTTCAAAAGCAACCCAATATCCACGTCGCTTCCTTTCCCCCCGCGCCTTTTGGCAGTTGAGCCGTAAAGGTAGGCTACCAATATCTCTCGGCGCCCCTTCAAGGCATCCCTTATCCCTTCCTTTAACTTTTCATCATCGCCTTCGCGCAGCGGTCCTTTCATCATGGAGCATAAATGCGTACCAAACTTAAATATGTTCGCTCCCAATTATCGACGTTCGGTAAATTCAATTCGCCAGTGAGGCGTCAACCGCCATAGGTTCAAGTTACTGGAAAGCCAAGGGCGTGATGAACACGACTAGAAATGGGGCTCGTCAGTCCAAAGGAGTACGCGCAGTTTAAAGGCAAGAGGTGATTGGCTGCAACTGCCAATGGGAAATGCGGCAGCGTCACCGATGTCGTTCTTCCCTCCAAACATCTGCTTGGCATACTTAACGAATCTCTTTCCCAAGAGGGAAATCAATATGTAACCCCGGATCTAGGGGACCCCATGGCTGAACTTACCACGGAACACGTCTGGGTGTGGGACGGGCCCGCGATAGATTTTCCAATGGGTCCCTCGATCATGGGTTTGGGCGAAGGAACCAGGTACTTCCACGCGCGCAACGTTTTCTACATGTTCGCCGACACCACGGACTTCGCCTTGGCCAAACTGAAGGGGTTCAAGAAGGTGGTGTGCGACATAACGAAGTGGAAGTACGTGGGAACGCCGATCTCGGAAGGGGGAAGATACGAGTTCCTGCCGTCAAAGGACGAAGCCCTGAAGCTGAGCGAGTTTTCCTTGAGGTACGGGAACATAGTCGGCGGCATCATGGACGACCTACTGTCGGGCAACCGCACTAAGCCGGAGGACCTCGAGGAAACTTATTTAGCCTTGAAGAAGCTAAACCCGGCCCTCCAGCTTTATGCTGTCATCTACGCGCACGAGTTCGACAATCCCGCATTGAGGGAATACCTCCCGTACATCGACGTGGCGAACGTCTGGGTCTGGGACAACACGAAGGACCTCAGGAACCTCGACCTATACATCAGCCGGTGCGACGAAGTTTTTCCAAACAAGCCGATCTTGCTCGGCCTATACCTTTACGATTACCCGACCCAGCAACCCATGCCGCAGGACCTGCTCGAATTCGAGTTCAACAAAGCTGCCCAATACGTCAGGGAGGGCAAAATAATCGGCTTCTCGATCCTGGCCTCCTCGCTCATAGACCATTTTCCGAAGACCGCCGAGTGGGTCAGGAGATTCTTGGAGAGGAACCTAGCCGACATAGAAGAATCAACGTAACCCGCGCCCGACCGTCGATCCGCGCGGATTGCGCCAAGAGGCCGGGCAGGAAAACACCGCAACTTGGATAAGCAGCCCAGTCCAGCTTGACCCGCACTGTGCGGCAATATCGTTCTTTGCTTCCGTTTTTCCGCGCGTTTCCTTCTGTTCTCATTCGAACGGCTCATCTATCTCGAAGGATCGGGCTATTCAAACCATTGGATGTCGAAAAAGAAATAAAAACCATCTTGAATTCCATCGTCCATGATCCGCCTCGGAATAGTAGGGCTCGACACGTCCCATGCTGGAGAGTTCACTAAACGCTTCAACCACGTGGGCGTCGAAGAGGAGCAGTGGGTAGACGGGGCCAAAGTGGTTGCGGCATGCGCCGGGGAGTCGAAGATAAAGTCGATGGAGGAGATCGAGGCCGAAGCCAAAATCATGGCCGAAAGGTTTGGCGTCGAACTCGTAAAGCGGCCGGAGGACATGCTGGGAAAAATAGACGCGGTCTTGATAGAATCGCAAGAAGGGAGTTCCCACTTCACGTACGCGAAGCCCTTTATCATGAAGGGAATGCCGACGTTCGTCGACAAACCCTTCGCCTGTTCCCTCGCGGAAGCGAAGGCCATGTCGCGGCTGGCGGTGAAAAAGAAAGCCCCCCTCTTTTCGTCCTCGTCCCTGCGCTACGCACTGGAGATACAGAAGCTGAAAGCGAGCGCGGCCGAGGTCGGAAGCATCTTGGGCGCTGAGGCCTACAGCCCCGCGCCTCTCCACCCCGCGAATCCCGGCCTTTTCCACTACGGCATACACGCGGTCGAAACCCTCTACGCCCTAATGGGTCCGGGGTGCAAATCCGTTTGGTGCGTCTACGATGAA
>JAFNJA010000162.1 GCA_017601265.1 Candidatus Brockarchaeota archaeon | reverse complement strand
GGTCGACAGGATAGAGACTAGGGCGGAAGTCGCTGTCGGCACTTTAGAGTGAATTCTAGGAAAAATTCTAATCCTCTTGTCCCATTTTAAAAGTGGATAATATCATAAAAATACAACGTCGCCATGAGTTCTCTGAAGAAAACTTCCAAAAAGTATTGGATGAATTCGTACAATGGCTCAGGGATGGAGGATTGAAACTTGGGGGATGAGGCGGAGGAAGGCCTGAGGAGGAGGTAGATCTATGTCTCTCATCCCCAGAAGATGGCAAGGGAGTGGTGTAACCCTTTAATGGCGGAGGATAAAAAGAAGCCCTTCATATGTCTATCTCTGGTGGGGTGGAGAGCCTGGCAAGAGAGTAAATACGCCATATTAACTCTATTCTTCGAGTTAAGTCCAGAGGACATCGGCACCACTACGTTTGACGAGAAAGAATCTAAGAACATGAGGGCGATCATCGATATGGCCGAGATGGAGCGTGAGCATCTATCCGAATACTTTAAGTATGAGCCTGATGTTTGGAGCGCGTTCTTCTGAGCTAGCTAGAAGTAAACTTATAGGTCGAATATAATGAATAAGTATATGCCTTATGTCTCATTGGTATACTTCGGTAAAAATTCGTAAGTTTCAAAGAAGTGAGGTCGGGATCGACGCGTCGGGGGTGTGGATTCATGGCGAGAGGGTAACGGCCGTCGAGGCCGGCGAGGGCGGGTCCGTCTACCTCCTCTACAAGAAGGGCGACAGGGCCTTCAGGGTTCCCATTAAGGTCCCTTCCCTTTCCGAAGCTGGGGAGAAGAAGGTCAGGTTGCTGGCGAAGACACCCGAGGAGGTGCTCCTCCTTTTCCTCTCGAACCTCAAGACTAAGCGGGGGGACAAGTGGCAACCAGTACTGGATCAACAACAGATCGATACGTTGAGAAAGATCTCGGATAAAGTTCGGCTTAGATCATTCATAGAGGAGATCAGGGATTATGAGAGACTGGGGAGGATCGTCAGTGGTGAAGCAGAGATTTCTGGATTCAATGTCGGGGTGGAGAAGGTAGATGGAGACGGGAAGGGCTTCTACCAATTGGAGATTTTGGAGACGGCTTCGGTAATGAGGGTCTACGAGGACGGCACGATCGCCGTGAAGCGCGAGGGCAAGTTTTGGAGATTAGATCCTGAGTCGCTAAAAATAGACAAAGAAAAGCCCATAGACGAATCGACAATAGAGGGTCAGTAGCAATTAATTACCGTTGCACGTGTTCGCGGACAGCCAAGTATCGAACGTGATAAATACGTTTATAGAAACTTTCCTAGAATCCTGCTTACTCCAGCTTGCTGAAGGCGACTTCCGCCCTAGTCTCTATCCTGTCGACCTTGTCGTGGGTTATTACGGCGCTTCACATGGCAGAACTGGAATAGGATTATACTTCCTGTTCAAACGATTCTTTGAATTCTTAGAGAAGGTTTTTAAGCCACCCTTCTCATCTTACAGATAGATATTGCTTGGGATTCGTCAGGGTTAAAGCGAAGATCTGGAACATAGAGAGCCCGGAGGACATCAAGGAAGTCACCCTCTTAGCCGATACGGGTGCCATCTATACCGTTTTTCCTGAAACCCTTCTCAAATCCTTAGGCGTTAAAAGTATTGGTAGGAGGAGGTTCAGGCTGGCTAATAATCAGGTTTTTGAAAGGGAAATAGGCATCGTAGGCATGGAGGTCGGTGGCGTTAAGACCCATACTATAGCGGTCTTCGGAGATGAAAACGCGTATCTTTTGGGGGTTGTAACGCTTGAAGAGCTGGGTTTTGAAGTCGACCCGATAAAAGGTGAGCTGAAACCGCTTGAGTTACTGCTGATGTTGTCCACCCCTGTAACTGAAAATTAGCTTTCTGAAGAACGGACTGTATCACAATATTGCCATTCCATCTTTTGAGGAAATCGCGATCTTTTAATCCGCCACGGTTGTTTTGGTTTCCTGCACAGAGCTACGAAGCAGCTCGTCTCTCCCCCAAAGTCGAAGGGGAGGGAGCCTTCATGGGGACCCTGAACATCCTGTCAGCGAAGTACGTTACTGATTATTTCATTTGACCCTCGATCGTCGTTGGATGAAGGTTTACTTCCGGGAATGACCTGTTAGGGCCATGGTTAATGACACCCTTGGGCATTAATCGGCAGCATGCGCTGGTGGATAGGTGAACACGAAGGCCATGGAGTTTGCCGTCCCTCATTCGTCTCCGTCCGCGAACGTTACGCTAGGGAAAGCCCCTCCATCTTCGCCTTGCGCTCGAGGTACGCGGTTGAGAACTTCGCCAACGCCCCGAAAACCAGCAGGAGGATGACGAGGCCCGCGAGCTCTACCTCGACGGGCCATACGGTGCTGGTCCCCAAGATGAAGTGTCTCGACAGGTCGATGCCGTGCGTCATCGGGAGCGCGAACGCGAGGGCCTTTATAGGTTCCGGCATGAATTGAACCGGCACAAACATGCCCGTGGCTATCTGAAGCAAGAAATTGAAGGCCTGCATGAGCGCGTTGACGTTTTTGAGGGCCAAGAGGGCGCTCGCTATAACCACGCCTACCTGGCAGAGGGCCAAGAAAGTCAATATGACTGAGATCGACATCATCGCCATTGCCATTGGGGAAGGGAGGGCGCCCAATAATAAAACCGCCAATGCGAACATCGGCAAGAGGCCGAATATCGTCCCGACGATCGCCTGCGAGAGCGAGTGGGAAAGGATGTAGAAGTACCTCGAGACGGGCGAAGCGAACGTGTACTCGATCTGTCCCTTGGTCAGCTCGTCGTGGATCTCCCACGCGCCCCAAGTCGACGCCCCTTGGTACGTCTGGAAGGCTACGCCGATAAGCAGGAAAATGGGATAGTTGGCGCTCCCGATAGCATACTGCAGTTTTCCTGGATCCGCGACCGCCGCGAATACCAGGAGCCCCAATCCCCACACGAAGCTCATCGCCGTCTCCAGCGCGAAGTTGACCTTGTACCGCGTTATCTCCTTGATCCTCCTCCAAGAGGACATGAACGTTAGCGCGAGGAAGCCGTTCATGCGCCCTCGCCTCCCAACATCGCCTTGAACGCCTCCTCGAGCGTCAAGTGCTCTATGCCGACGGCCGGCCTCTGGCCATTGAGCCTCAGGATCTCGACGACCCTCGGGAGGACTTCGTAGGCGTCCTTGCAGTAGAGCCTGAAGTTGGAATTTTCCTCGTGAACGCCTATGACCCCGGGGGCGTTCTGCACGAGCCGCCTGACCGCATCTCCGACGTGGTTGCCGGCTATCTCGACGACCTCCGTCTTCGTCACGGACTCCCTCATGTCCACGGTCGTGCCGTCGAAAAGGACCCTGCCTTTATTGATCATCACTACCCTGTCGCTCATCTCCTCCGCCTCCTTCATGTTGTGGGTCGTGACTACGAGGGCGACCGACCTGCTCTTGGCGTATTCCTTCAGGTAGGCCCTGACCTTGGAAGCCGCGAGCGGATCCAAGGACTTGGAGGGCTCATCCATGAAGACCACATCCGGCTCCGTGATTAAAGCCCTCATGATGACGAACATCTGCTTCTGCCCGCCCGAGAGGGCGATGAAGTACTTGTCGAGGCTGTCCTTGAAATCGAATGCGGCGGCCAGCCCCTCGATCCTCCTCTCCGCCTCGGTTCTGCCTATGCCGTGGAAGGCGTTCGCGAAGAAAAGCAGGTTCTCCCTCGTCGTCCGCCTGAAGTATGCCGACCTCTCGCTATCCTGACCCGCGTACCCCACGACCCGCCTGACGCAACCAGCCTGGGAGACGACATCGTAGCCGACGACTCTCGCAGCCCCCTCGTCCGGCAAGAGCAGGGTGCTCAGTATCTTCACGAGGGTGGTCTTCCCAGCACCATTGGGCCCCAGGAGGCAGACTATCTCCCCCTTCCTGACCCGAAGGTCCACGCCCAGGAGGGCCTGCGTACGCTTTCCGCCCGAACCGTAAGCCTTCTTGAGCCCGTCCGCCTGGACCGCGAAACCTTCCACCATATCGGTTCACCATTCGGGCTTGGGCAGGACGGTTATAGATGGT
>JAFNJA010000161.1 GCA_017601265.1 Candidatus Brockarchaeota archaeon | reverse complement strand
ACGTCATGCCGAGCCCGAAGAGCAAGACCAGAACCATTCCTTCCTTCCACCTCCTGCTCGACCAAAGCGCGTAGAGGGAAACCACGGCCTTGTCCTCGCAAGGCTCGAGCGTGTGGGCGAGGCCCAACAAGAACGAGGCAGAGAACGAAGCCAGGCCGGTCTCTAATGGCATAGGTCGCCGCCCGTAGCCAATCCGTCGGAGACCTAAAGGCGTTGCCCCTTCGGGGTAGATCGAAAAAGTTACCAGACGCCTTTTGCGACCAAGAAGGAAAGGAGGACCGAAATGGCCACTATGCCGCAAATCTCAAGCACAGCCCTCTGCTCGCTGAGGTGCCTGTTGTGTAAGAGCAGGGTCCTGAGGCTTCTTACTTTGTTCGAGTAAAGTCTGCCTTCCCCGTCCATGAGCGTGTCCGCCCTTTCCCGCAGGAAGAACGCCGAAAAAAGGATCAAGATGGAGTTAAAAATGAAGGGCGCCAAGGAAACCAGGAGGAAAAGCTTGAGGTTCATCAGGATGGCGTAGATCGCCATCGTCAATCCGACGGAAAAGCTGCCCACGTTGCCTATGAAAGCCGTTCCCCTGAAGCTGAGGTATGCTAGGACTCCGAGGCAGGCGATCGGGAAAGCGAGAAGCACGTAGTTGGAAGAGGCCACCATCAAGCCGGACAAGACTATCAGGCCGGAAAGGGCTTCGAGGCCGTTCAAGCCCCCCAGCTGGTTGTACGTGTTGACTGTCACAGTCGTGATCACCGGGACCAGGAGCAGGAAGAAAAGGGACCCGAGTTCGATGACGCCTAAAAAGAGGCCGTATATGGTTGTCCTGTCCCCGGGTTTAAGCACCATGTAGGGGAGGGAAGCGAAAACGGGGAGTATGGCTTTGTAGCGCCAAGGAAGGTCTACGAGGTCGTCGAAAAGGCCCATCGTGCTTCCGAAGAGGACCGAGGTCGTCAGTGCTAGCGACCTCTGCTCCTCGATCCCCAGGAAGGCGAGCAAGAACCAGTAACAGACGGACGGGAGTGCGTAGAAGATGCCGTAGCAGTTGGGAACGAGGGGATTTCCAGGCTTGTGTTGGTCCACCGCTTTGGGAAACGGCATTATGCCCGACCAGCGGGCCTCTTCCCATTCCTTAAGCTTTTTTGGACTCCGATTGCGGCTGTCAAGCAGGGAAGGCGAAGGAGGTTCTCGGGCCGGGTTTTGGCTTCGCCAACAGCATCGACTTATATGGCGATAGGGCGCGCCGCGACCCAGCATGAGGGAGTTCGTCTTATTAAGCCGCCAGGGAACAACGAACCCGCGTTTCGACGCCTCAGACCTGGGGAGGGTCGGCCTCGATACGGTCGCGAGGTGCGTATCGGCGGCTTTTTGCGTGTCGGGCCACGTGCGCGACGACGTTGTTTTCCACGTCTTCCTCGGAGGGCCCCCTTCGCCCCCGGTCCACTTGAGGATCGACGGGTCCAAGCTCAGGTCGCTCGACCCGAGCGAAAGGGGGATAGGGCTCCTCCTTTCGAAAGCCTTGGGTTCCCTCAGGGGAGGGCCCCAGGTCCAGGGCGTTTCGGCAACGAGAGAGGGGCTCGAGCGTTTCGTGCGCGGATCGTGCAAGGGGAGGAGGATGTACGTGCTGGAGGAGGATGGAGAGGACGTCGACGAGGCCGATCTTTTGGGCGCCGTCTTCGTATTGGGAGACAAGGTTGGCCTTCCGAGGAAAGAGGAACTGTTCCTCGAGAGGTTCGGCGCTTCAAAGCTAAGCCTCGGCCCGAACAGGTACTTCTCTTCCCATTGCTTGGTCATACTGAACTACGTGCTGGACAGGAAGGCGCGCGCGACTGGGGCTTTCGGCAATGAATGAGGAGGCCGGCCCTACGGGTTTTCCCCTTGGACGCGCTTCCTTTCGTCGCTCTCGAACTCCTTCGCCAAGGAGGCGTAGCTTTCTATCGTAGTCACTATGACGACGGGCCCGACGTAGCCGCAATCAAGGCAACGGTAGAGTTTTCCAGCGCTGCCCCCCAGGTACAGGTCGATCCTCGTGCCCAGGCACTTGGGGCAGACTTGCAACTCGCCTGTTTTTCCCAAAGTTCATCTGCTTCGGCTGCGCCTTTCGGATCCGCCCAAGGCAAAGCGTTCCGGAGTTAGGTTCTCCTCCCAGTCTCCCAACTTTGGTAAGATTGTTGCACCTCCGGGAAGCTGCTCCTAATCCTCTGCTCGGCGACGGCCGAAGCTTCCTGGAGTATCTTCTGCGCCTCTTGGTCCACAGAAGCGACGTCGCTGAAGACGCTCGGGACGCTCCCAGCTGAAACGAATAGTTCGTCCAGCTTGTCGTCGAGTTCGCGCAAGCTTACCGAGACCTCCGGCGCTATGTCCTTCAACTCGGACCCGATCTGCTGGATAACCTTGATGGCCGGGCCCACGACCCCGACAGCCTGCCTGAAGTCCTTGACGCTCCTCAACCTGAGCGCGACTTTCTCGAGCGAAAGCTCGCCTTTTACCACGACGGATGAGATCTTCCTGAGCTGCGCCACTTCCCCGGCGTACATCGACGCGGTTGCCTTGTCCCCCAGCTGCTGCGCCCTGACGCAACCCTCGAAAAGTTCCTTCCCCCTGGACGCCATCCGCCTCGAAATCCTTCCGAGCTTTTCCGCCTGCACCTCGATCTGCGCCAGTATCCTTTCCTCGTCAGAGGCGGAAGCTCTGTCGCTCCTTACCGGTTCCGGCGGGGGAGAGGTCCCGCGCCTTCGAAAGAGCCTGACTAAGGCCGTCCACGCTCCTTACACCCGGTACCAACCCACGTTTATAAGGTGTATCTTTACGATGGTGCGCTTGCCGGGAAATGCGCCATGCATAGCCTGGAGTTCGAGGAGTTGACCGAGGAAAACCTGCAGGACGCCGTCCGAGTCTGCAACGCTTCCCTGCGTTACGACTCTTTCAAGGCTTCGACGATAAGGAGGGTCGCCTTCCAGGATCCCAACGCCGAGGCTGGCCTCGCGGTATTGGCCTACGAAGGAGGGGAACCTCTTGGGTTCGCGATCGGCTGCAGGAGGGTAAGGCAGCCGACTGAGATGGTCGACCCGTCGGCAGGCTGGATTAAGGTGTTGGCCGGCGTCGCCGGTAAGGGGATCGACGAGTACGGCGTCTTGGATTCGGTTTGCGAAAGGGTCGAAGTGGAGCTCGGAAGGCTGGGGGCCAAGGTCGTTCGGGTGTCGGACATGGCGAGCTGGCACGTTTGGCCCGGAATCGACCTCAGGTACGAGACCTTGCTGGAGGTTTTGGAGAGCAGGGGGTACTCGAAGGTCGGGCAGGCGGTCGATTACCTTTTGAACCTTAGGGATTTCTGGGTACCGAGGAGGATAATGAAGAAGCGGGAGGAGCTGAGCAAGAGGGGGATCTCGGTGACTTTGGCCCAAAGTGGCGAGCGCGATGCGGTATCAAGCTGGGTGAAGGCCAGATTCGGGCCTTGCTGGGCCTTCGAGGTTGCGAATTCTTTCGAGAACGCAGGCGAGGGGGCCGGGACGCTCGTCGCCAGGGACCGGAACGCCGGGGAGATTATCGGGTTCTCGACCCACGGGGCGTTGGAACCTAACTGGTTCGGCCCGATCGGCGTCGAGGAGAAGCGGAGGAATTCGGGATTGGGTTCGGTGTTGCTTTTCGAAACTTTGAGGCTCATGAAGTTAAAGGGCGTCGCGGAAGCCGTCATCCCTTGGACCGGCCACCTGTTCTTCTACACCCAGGTGCCAGGAATAGTGGGCGTGAGGCACTACCAAACGATGAGCAAGAAACTGGGATAGAAAGATCCGGCAACCTTCGCGAAAATGCAACTCCTTCATGCTTCCCGAGAACGCGCCCTTTTCCAAACCGCTTGGGATGGGCATCCTGGAGAGGTTATGGACGGCTTCTTGACAACAGAGGTGGCTGTCGCGAATTTGGCTTTGTCTTGGGCCTTCTAACGATCAGCGATGGGTAGGTTCCGATCGTCCAGAGTCGCGGAGCGGTGAAAAAAGTTAAATAAAGAAAAAGAAACCTCGGCTGGCCAGGACGGGGCGGAATAATCCATGGAACACGAGGTCAAAG
>JAFNJA010000160.1 GCA_017601265.1 Candidatus Brockarchaeota archaeon | reverse complement strand
TGCGTTGATCCTCCTATCAGCCTGCAGACATTCATTCGAAGGGAGGCCTAACCCTGACCAACATGGTAGCCGACCCCCCACCTCGCCGGCTCGCTCTCGGCTTCAAGCATGCCGAGGGCCTCGCGGGGCAATCTCTCGTATTTCTTACCATCATGGACGGCATAATCTAAGAGGTTGAGCGATGGAACTCAGTGCGCGTGGTTCTTGCCCTCGGTAAAAAACCTGTAGTCCCTGGCCGAACCTCATTTGGCACGAAATGACTCGCAATACCATTAAGTCAGGGTCCCCTCAAACTCGTACAGTTGAATCGTGAGTATAATACTCGTGATTCAACTATTCGTACACAGGCAAGCGGCGCCGCGACATCAAGAAAAACCGGCTCGCTCCGCGTTTTTTGATTGGCTCGTAAGTGCACATCCGCGGTTACGGCAATTCCCCCTCAAGTGCGGTGCCTTGCCTTGCAACCTTCCCTTCGTAAATATCCACTCCAGCTGTTGTTAAACAGCCTTCAAACTTTCGTGTATACCTCTATTCCAAGCTCCTTCGACGCCTTGAAGGCTTCTTCTTCGGCGTACGGCGTCACGATCAGAGTTCTCGAAGCCCTCCTGCCCGTCTTCTTTTCGTAGAGCGCCGACTTCCTCTTCGTAGCGTATACGTCGGAGGCCTTCGCGTGCGAGGTTACTTCGACCAAGACCACCTTTTCGTCGTGGATCGCGACATCCACCTCGACCTGGCTCGGGTAACCGAAAACGTTTCCCTCCTCGTCGTAGCACGTCCACCTCTCGACCTTGAAACCGAACTCCTTCTCAAGCAGGCCCCTCATGCCTTCCCTGAAGGCCTCCTCGCTCATCATCCCCCACCTAGCTCCAAGGGCGGAGATGTGCTTCTCCACCAAGTTGAAACCCTTGGCCATGTCCTCCCTCAGGGCGTTCATGTCCTCCCTCAGCTTGGCAAGCTCGGCGTCGTGCCTCTCGAACCCCTTGAGCATGTCCTCCCTCAGCTTGGCAAGCTCGGCCCCGTTCTTGCCGAGCCCTTTCAGCACCTCGTCCATCCCTATGAAGCCAGCTACCGCGTACCTGAACTCCTCGTCCTCCTTCAGCAGCTTGAGGACGTTTTTCTTCAGCTCCTGCCTGCTCATCGATTGTTTGACTAGTCGGTCCGCGTACTTAAGCGTATAGACTCAGGGCCGTGAACCGTTTGAAGTCGTCTTGCGCATGCCTCCTACTAAGCGCTTCTCCGCCCGCGGGCAGGTTTGGTCCGGTGCTTGCGCCCGCCGTCTCGCCAATTCTCACTTCCGAAACCAGCATTCGCGGGGTGGAAGTCGAAGGCGAACCAAGGAGCGCCTTCCTCCGCCATCCCGCCTGAATCGCGCGATTTCATGGAACGTCCACGGCCTAGGCGCAATATTTCGAGACCTCGCAGTACCTGCACGCTTCCCTCCTTGCCTTCGGAGGCACCTTCTCCGAAGCTATCAACCTCCTCATCCTCTCCACGTCCGCGATCAGGTTTCTCTTGTCTTCGTGGCTTATGCTTATCCTGATCTGCCTGTTCTGCATCGGGAAGTAGAGGATGCCGGTCCTAACCGAAACTTCGAAGTTGCGCTCGAGCAGTATCGCGTAAGCGACGAGCTGCTTCACCCTGCTCCCGTACGCTGAAACGTAGTCCGAGTACTTTATCTCGACTGGTATGAGCTGCCCATCCGCTAGCTCCACCACATTGTCGACCTGACCGACCAACGCCAGGTCCTGGGCCTCAAGCACCAACTTGCTGTGCACTCGCTTGACCTCTTCGGGCTTGAATCCGAATGCCGCCTTCCTCTCGACCAGCCTCTTCCTCTCCCTCGCGTGCTCCTCGCTGCCAACGTCCATCTTCCTTTTGCTCGGCGACGGGACCCCCAGCGTGCGTAGGAAGTAGAGCTTCCTGGGGCAGTAGTGGTACTGCACTATCTCCCAAACGTCTATCTGTATCTTACCACCTGAGCCAGAACCCTTCATACGTCGCCACCTCTCCCCTCAAGTACTTGCCGATGTTCCGCGCCTGGTTCAATATGATGTCGCACCACCTGACCTTCTCGTCCCCGTACGCCGTGTACTCCTCGAGCTTTCCCAAGAGTTCCATCAGCAAGGTCCTCCTCGCCTTGTCGTCCATCGCGCAGGCGTTTCCATCTCTGATGAAGTTGGCCGGATCCACCTCTTTCCTCGAGATCAGCTTTATGACGCTCTTGTCGACCAGCTGCTGCCTGAACTCCTCCATCAAGTCGAGAACCAAGCTCGGCTTGCCGGGCCTGTCGACGTGGAGGAAGCCTCCGTACGGATCCAGGCCGGCGAAGTGCACCGCCCTCCAAGTCTCGCCCTCGAGCACCCCGTACCCGTAGTTGAGCATCGCGTTCACCGGATCCGTGGCGTACCTTCCGGACCTGCCATTGAACCCGTACTCCTTCGGCACAACCTGGGTTATCGCTGACCAGTATTCAAGCGAGGCGGAACCCTCTATCCCCATGATGCTCTCCCTAGCCTCTTCGACATTTCCCGCCTCCATGTTCTCAAGTTCAGCTATTTTGGGCTGGATCCTCTCCCTTTTGGCGTAGATCTTTTCAGCGGCCGAGCTGTCCGTTTCCTTCCTCCTCTTCGCGAGCGTTCCAAGGGTGGCTTGCTGGTTCCTGAGCTTCGCCAGGGTTATCGCCTTGCTGATGGCAAAGCCCCTAAAGTCTTTGTAGGCGAAGTACTGCTCCCTCCTAGTCGCTACGGTCCTCATCTCGGGCGAGCTTAGGCGGCTCCTCACCTCGCCGTGGCTGTCTATGAAGATGAGGTCGACTCCGTGCGCGGCGAGGAGGTTTACGGCGTCGAAGCCTATCGATCCTTTTCCCGTAACGAGCACCTGCCTGAGGCCCTCAGGGGGCGCTTGGAATACCGTCTTGCCCTGCTCCCTCACCACTATCCTGTTGCTTTTCTTGCCAACGTACTTTCCGTAGCCGTCGACGACGAGCCGATCCAAGATTCAATCGCCCCTGCAGCTCTTCCTGTAGATGCAGCTCTCGCCGCAAGCGTTCGGCGTTCCCGGGTCCTTCTTCTGGGCTATGATCTCGAGCTTCCTGTCCCTCTCCTCGATCCACCAGCTCCTCAGGTCGTTGTTCGCGAAGAAGAGATCCTTGTTTACAAGCACCTTGCCCTCCTTGAAACTGACGTAAAGGGTGCAGCACACGTCTATCGGAACTTCGTGCACGCTCTCGAAAACCATGGCGTAGCCTACGGGAGAGAGCCTGTGCCAGTCCTCCCTCTTTGCTTCCACCTTGAGGTCGAACATTATCGAGTGCAGGTAATCGTAGCAATCCAGGCTCAGGATGTCGCTCAGTCCGAGCAGCGCACCCGAAATCTTGTGCTCCACCAGGAACGGCATCGATGTTGCCAGCACGTCCCTCCTGGCCATGTACGGCTGTTCCGAAGCCACCTGGAGGGTCCTCGCGTGGCAGAGGCCCGTGACGTACTGCCAGACGAGGCGGGCTTTGCCCTTCAGCTCCTCCCTGTCCCCCGCGAGGCCCTCCCACCTGACATTCTCCCACCACCGCTCGAACTCGATCGGCTCGCCGCCGATGAGCGCTTGAAGGGAGTCGCTGACGACGCCGTGCAGGATCTTGCCCAAAGTCACGTCGTAGTTGAGCTGCGGCTTGGCCTTCTTCACCTGGGAGAGGTAGATGTCCCTGTCCGTCGGGCAGTACTTCGAGCATATCGCGTACATCGGCGCCTTTTCGTCGTAGTAGGGCTTCAGCGGAGCCTGGTGCCAGTTCCAGCCCCTGAGCTCGGGGTTCACGCCGACCTCCCTCGCGGTCGGAAGCAGCTTGTGGATCAGGAGCTTGTGCTCCATCTCCGAAAGGAAGTACAACCCGGCCACCTATGCGAACTTCACGCGCGACCCGTCGACGAGTTCCGCCCCCTTGGCGGAGATTATCCGGCAGGTGGCCGCGCAGTTGTTGCAGAGGGGCACGACGTACACGCTGTCCCTCTCCCCCGTGACGTACCTGGCGACCTCCTTGGCCAAAACGTGGCGGTCGTGGGCGTTGAGGTCTCCCTTGAAGCCGCTGTATTGTATCCTTT
>JAFNJA010000159.1 GCA_017601265.1 Candidatus Brockarchaeota archaeon | reverse complement strand
CGGCCGAATCGGGAACGCCGAAAGTGCGGCTGGTTTTCGAACCTTTGGAGGGGCCGGGCGGTTTTCGCATAAGCTTTTCAGCCAATTTCGTCGGTTTCGTGCCCGTCAAGAAGAATACCCCCAACACCCCTTCGGACGGGCTGATCCGCACCGCCCCCTTCGACGCCCCAGACCCCTTGTTGGAAGAAGTTGCCGTGACTATAAATGAGGGCGAGACCCAGCCCGTTTGGATAACCGCCTTCGTGCCGCCAAACGCTCCAGCAGGCAACTACAGCGGCGAGGTCAGGGTCTTTTCGGAAAAAGCGAACTCGACCGTTTCCATCCTGCTCAAAGTCTACCCAGTAACGCTTCCAAGCGAAAGGAACCTGTGGCTCACTAACTGGTTCTCGGCGGGCAACGTCGCCCGCCTCCACGGGGTAAAGCCTTGGAGCGAAGAACATTGGGGCCTCATCAGGAAGTACGCAAGAATGATGGCCGAGCACCGCCAAAACGTCATCATAACCCCTATCTTCGAGCTTATAAGGTTCGTAAAGGTGACGAACGGTTCTTTGAGGTGCGATTTTTCATCTTTCGACCGCTGGGTCGAGCTCTTCATTGAGGAGGGGGTCGTCGGCAGGATCGAGGGAGGCCACCTGGCGGGAAGGGGCGAATGGGAAGCGCACGATTTCGATTCGCAGGCGTTTGACGTCTACGACGAGAAAGGCAGCCTTGCGTACACCCAGCCCCCGATGAAGGCAACTTCCAAAGAGTACTACGATTTCCTCTCTCAGTTCCTGCCGCAGTTGCAGAGCCACCTTGAGGACAGGGGTTGGATCGATCGTTACGTCCAGCACTTGGCCGATGAGCCGATCCGTGCCAACGCGGAGAGCTACAGGAAATTAGCCGGTTACGTGAAGGGGCTGGCGCCGAAGCTGAGGACGATCGACGCCAATCAAGACGTTGAGCTCGTCGGGGCCCTCGACGTATGGGTGCCAATACTGCACGAGTTCGACGCAAACCAAGATTTCTACAGGCAGAGGAGAGCGGCTGGAGAGGAAACTTGGTTCTACACCTGCTTAGCGCCTACGGGGAAGTACCCTAACAGGTTCATCGATTACCCGCTCTTGGAGGTGAGGATACTGCACTGGATAAACTTCAGGTACGACCTATCGGGTTACCTCCACTGGGGGTTGAACTACTGGACCGCGAATCCGTTCTCGGACGTAGAACCCGACAACCTCCCGCCGGGAGACGCTTTCATAATCTACCCGGGCAAAAGCGGCCCCCTGTCGTCCATAAGGTTCGAAACGCTCAGGCTTGGGGTCCAAGACTTCGAGCTGCTCAAGATGCTGGAAAAAATAGATCCTGAGAAAGCAAGGAGCTTGGCCGAAAGGGTGGTAGGCTCGATCACGGAGCACGTGAGGGATTCGAAGATGTTCGAAGAAGCGAGGAGGGAATTGATGGCGTCTTTGGCGGAAGGGAGGTGAGCGCAAGCCGACGACAAGGAAGGGGAAAACGACTTTCTTTTCTTACGGAAGGATCGTTCGCGCCCGGCAAGTCGTCAGCCCGTTCACTTGTAGACGGGTTCGGGCGCTTTGAAGGTCGTCGAAAGCCGTACTTCCCGGCCGAGTTCGGAGGCTTCCAATATGCTCAGGCAAACGTCTAGGATGTGGTTTGCCTGCTCTCCCGAGCACCTCGGTTGGCGGCCCTTCTTAATCGCGTCCGCGATGTCGAGGAGGCCGCGGGACCACTCGACCCCCCTGTACGGTTTCGCGAGCAAGGGAATCGTGCTCCAGTCCCTCTTGCCGATCGGGCAGAACAGCACGGGAGAATCGAAATCCACGGGCGAATCCGCTCGCAAAGTGCCCGACGAACCCGTGATCTCTATTCCCGTGTGGGCGGACTTCTCCACGACGAAGCTGGCTGACAACCGCCCCATGGCGCCATTCGAGAACTCGAGGATTCCGTCTACGTGGTCGGGAGTCGTGACATCGAAAGCCTTCCCCTTCTTAGGTCCGCTCCCGATTTCGCGCTTCGGAATGAGGGTCTTGGCTTGCCCCCTCACTGACCTGACCGGGCCCAGGATCGACGTTAGTACGTTGAGCGGGTAACACCCAACGTCGAGCATCGGCCCGGCTCCTGGAGCGTAGAAGGCCTCGGGGCTCGGGTGCCAGCTTTCGATCCTGCCGTGCATCATGTCGGCCGACGCGTAAAGAACTCGGCCAACCGTCCCGTCGCGAACTGCTTTCCACAAAGTCTGCTGGGCTTCGCCCAGGATGACGAAGGGCGAGCAGCCGAGGAGGAGCTTCTTCTTCGAGGCCAAATCGACGAGGGCCTTCCCATCCTCCCGGCTCGTCGCTAAGGGCTTTTCGCTGTGCACGTGCTTCCCGGCCTCAAGAGCCCGCTTCGTGACTTGGGCGTGCGCGGTGTGTATGGTTAAATTCACGACGAGTTCCACGTCATCCGAAGACAGTGCCTGTTCCATGCTTCCGAAAGCCGCGCAGCCGTACTTTCTCGCGAAGCTTTCGGCCCTTTCCCTAACAAGGTCGTAGGCTCCTACAAGCCTCAATTCCTCCGGGTGCGCCAACACGCTCTCGGCGTAAGGCCCGGATATGTTCCCGCACCCGATGAACGCCATCCCGACCGCCTTTCCTTTGCCCATGCGGCTTCCGTCACTTTCAAGGTAAATATGCCTTGGCTATCCCGTGGAACGCTTCTTTCGACTGTGGCGAAAGCCGGCCAGAACCAATCGGCGGCGTTCGCCGGCTTGGCGCGGGCGTTTTGGAAAAACGGGCGGCACTGCGCGTATGCGTTTCCCCATCATCCCAACAAAGCGGTTACGGCCTCGATGTCCCTCTCGCATTCCTCGCCGCGAACGATCCCGCTCGCGAAATTGGGCTTCCCGCCACCCTTGAACCCTTTCCCTCCAAGCGCTTCTTCAAGGACCTTCCTGCAGTCGAAGGAAAGCCCTTCGCCCCTTGCCAGGACGACGTGGGAGAAATCCTTTTCACGGATGGCTAGCGCCACAACCGACCTTTCGTCCCTTTCGATCGTCCGTCCAGCCCACTCCATCAACGTTCCTTTGTCAGCGCCCTTGAGGCAGGCTTTGTACAACTTGAATGGGCCCGCATCGATAGGTTGTACCATCTTCAAAACCTCGCCCGTAAGGTCCATGAGCCTCCCCCTCAAAGCGTAACACTCGAGCTTGGCTTTCTCGGCGGCCTTCTCGACGTTGTCAACGCTGGTCGAGAGTGCCTTAGCGGCCTTGAAGCACAAAGCGGACAGTTCCAAAGCCCTCTTCCTGGCCGCTTCCCCGACCAAGAACTCTACCTTCACCGCTCCTCCGGACTCCGACAATCCTGATATCAGGAAGTAGGAGCACTCGGCCGTGTTTTGCACGTGCGCGCCCGCGCAAGCCGCGCAATCGAAACCTTCGATCTCCACGACCCTCACCTCGCCGGCGATCCTGTCGTCCCTGGAGCGGAGGCCTTCGAACTCCTCCTTCGCTTCATCGAGGTTTTTGAACGTGTGGATCCTCACCGGCCTCGCTTCGGCTATCACGCCGTTGACCGCCATCTCTGCCTTCAATGCCGTGTCCCAATCCAGCGACTCAATGCCCAGGGTGACCGAATTGACCTCCCCAAGCTCGACCTTGAGCACCTTCAACCCTGGAAACATCTTCGACAGCGCCCCGGCGAACGCGTGCTCCGCCGTGTGCGCGGCCGCCTCCTTTTTTCTATCGATCAGATCCACCATCCCTATCGACGGGGTCGTGCTGATCCGAGGGTATAATAGCCGTTCGGCAGGGAAGGGCTTCGGATGGCGCGGTCGTAGTTCCATCGCCCGAACCCTCCTGCAGGCTGACGCGAGGCGCGCCCTCTTTTTTCCGAACCTAGAAGCATCCGCCATAATGGACGAGGAAAGTTTCTACTTTCCAATCGCTTCGAGCAGGAAGGCGGCGCCGAACAGCACGAAAAGGATCGCGGTCCCAACCCTCAGGTGCTTCTCGGGCAGCCGCCCAAGCAACCTCGCCCCGAATGCTACCCCGATCGTGGTTACGACGAGGAAAGCCGACATCATGCCCACCATCGCCATGAACGGGTCCTTGAGTTCGGCCGCCAGAAAGAT
>JAFNJA010000015.1:21789-22549 GCA_017601265.1 Candidatus Brockarchaeota archaeon | reverse complement strand
TTATCAGGACGTTCTTCCCGAGCGACTCCTCGAGGATCTTCATGACGGGCTCGGTGGACATTTCCTTCTCCACCCTTCGCCAAAGCCGCGAGTTATAAGGTTACTTGCCGAAACCCTGGGACTTTCGGGCTTTTCCGGGCGCAAAGCTTAATGCTTTACGCAGCCTCCTTTCTGGAAGGGCGGTTCGTTTGCCCATCTTCGGCAGGAAGAAGCAGCGGGAGGAGGCTCCGAGGCAGCAGGCCAAGGAGGCGGGCGGCGATCTCGCGCCCAAACTTCCTGCTTCCCAGATATACATCAAGGCCAGCCCTTTGAACGAGCTATCGGATGTCGATTACGTGAAAGAGGAAGTCTCGACGGGAAACATCGTCATATTGAAGATCACCCCCCTTGCCAGGAAAAGCTTCGACGACACGAAGAAGGCGATCCACGAGTTGAGCGAGTTCGTCGCGGGCATCGACGGGGACATAGCCAGGCTGGGGGAGGAGAGGATAGTCGTGGCTCCAAGCGGCGTCAAGATCTGGAGGGAGAAGGCGGGCAGGGGTTCCGGCTAGGCCAACCTTATCGTTTCGCCCAACTGCGGAAGCTCTACCTTGCCCGGGTAGAGCCTGCCCAAGAAAGACGCGAGCGAGGCGGATTTCGACCTCTCGCCGTGGACGATGACGACCTTCCCCTTCCTGGTGAAGACGCGCTTCACGTAACTCGTGAGCTGGTTCCTGTCCGAGTGGCCCGAGAACCCCTCGACCTTCTCCACCTCTCCCGC
>JAFNJA010000015.1:9825-21779 GCA_017601265.1 Candidatus Brockarchaeota archaeon | reverse complement strand
ACTTTTCCGTGGTCCGTGAACATAGACACTTCTTTCAACCCGTTCAGTATCCTCCTTCCGAGCGTCCCCTCTATCTGGTAGTTGACGAAAACCGTCGTTGACCTCTCGTCGGGGGCTATGCTCTTGAAGTAGCCCAAAACCGGCCCGCCTTCGAGCATCCCCGAGGTCGCTATTATGATCGAAGGGCCTCCCCTGATCGTTTCGGACCTTGCCGACGAGCTTTTTATCGGGGTTATGTATTCGGATTTGAAGGGATTGATGGCTTCGACGAGGATCAGGTTCTTGAGTTCCCTGGAAAGGTATTCCGGGTAAGCCGAATGTATGGCCGTCACGTCGAGTATCATTCCGTCCACGAATATCGGCGCTTCGACTATCTCCCCCTTCCGCATGTAAGAATCCAGGACGAGCATTATCTCTTGCGCCCTGCCGACAGCGAGGCTCGGTATGAGCACCTTCCCGCCCCTCTTGAGGGTCCTGTTGCATATCTCGGCGAGCTTCGACTCAACTTCAGACCTCGAAGGCATCGTGTCCTCCGCGCCGCTGTACGTGCTCTCCGTCACGAGGGTCTCGACCCTCGGGAACACGTTGGCGGACGGTTCGAGCAAGGCCGTCCTCGAATACTTGTAGTCTCCGGTGTAGACCAGGTTGTGCAGCCCCTCGCCTATGTGCAGGTGGACGATCGACGAACCCAGTATGTGCCCCGCGTTGTGGAGCGTCAACTTCACGTCAGGCGATATGTCGGTGACCGCCCCAAACCTGAGGGGTATCGTGTGGAGAATCATTTCGCGGACGTCCTTTTGCTCGTACGGCATCGTCGTGCCGCTCCTGCTGCTCACCTCGAATACGTCGAACAGGAGGAGGGTCATGAGCGGGAGCGTGGGTTCGGAGCAGTAAACCGGGCCCTTGTAGCCGTGCTTGAACAAGAAGGGCACGAAACCGCAGTGGTCGAGGTGGGCGTGGGAGATCACGACGGCGTCCAGCTTGTCCAGGTCGGACGCGCCCAGGTCGAGCCGGGGGTAGCTGAACCTCGGATCCGAGATGCCCGGGTTGATGCCGCAGTCTATCAAGATCCTGCTCTCGTTCGTGGTGACCAGGTAGCAAGACCTTCCCACCTGGCAAGCCCCGCCAAGGGGCGTGAGGAGCACGGAGTCTGTGGCGACCACCGGATTCCTGAATATCCTCTCCCCCACGTCCCTGAGGATCTTGGACCGCTCCTCGGACCTCATGTCCAGTAGCTGCGAAACGTGCAAAAGTATCTTCGACTCCATCGGCGGGGTCCGCGATACCGACGGGCGCCAGCCGGTCTCCTCGACTATCTTCTTCAACAACGCCCCCTCTCCGGCCTCGAGGATCGCGGGCACGTTTACCACGAGGGAGACTTCCCCGAGGGCGGGGTCGAAGGTGATCGCGGAGAGTCCGGCCTCTTTCGGGAGGATGCCCTTTATCCTGCTTTCGGCGATCTTCTTGTCGATCCTGGCCGTTGGGCTCGTCCTCACGACCACCCTCTTCCTGACGGTCCTCGCGAGTTCGGACGTGAAATCCTGGCCGTCGTACAGGAACCTCGGGTTCCTCGTGTAGAGGGCCAACCTCGGGCCCTCGAACTCGACCTGGGTTATGGCAGCGTCTGGCGGAGCCTTGCTCAGCACCATCTCTTTTATCTTGTCCTTCGTGGTCGCGCTCATCCACACCGCGCCTCGATCATCGGAATGTTTCGATCTTCGGTTGCAGCTGGCCTTTGTCACCTTCCGCCAGCCGACTGAAGGTAAGCTTCCTTTTCGACGGCTGAAAGTTCCGTATACCCCTTCTCGGTTATGGTCGAGATGTCGAAGTCGTTCCCCGTCGCCGTGTTCCTCTTCATGGCCACGTTTATGGCTTGGATGCTGAGGGGTATCGCCTTCTCGACCGTCATCTCTCCGTTAACCACCGCCTCCAAGTACCCGATGGCTACGGGCGAACCCGATCCTGTCGAAACGAAGCGTTCCCGCGTCGCCCCGCCAAAAGGATCGATTTGGTAAATCCTTGCGCCATGCCTGTCCAGCCCTGCCAGGATCAGCTGGACGGCCAGGGGCGCGATCCTGTTGTTGAAAAGGACGTTCGAAACGAGCGACGCCGCGGAGTGGACTTGGAGCGGGAAACCCCTCGTCATCCTGTGCAGCCTCGCTTGGACCCTGAGGAAGTCGACGATCGCCTGCGCGTCAGCGACGCCCCCGGATATCGTGATGGCCATGTGGTCGTCGATCTTGTGCACTTTCTTGCCGTGTTTGTGGGCGACCATGTAGTAACCCGCCACGACCCTGGTGTCCGTGGCTAGCACGACTCCGTCTTTGCACTCGACAGCTACGGTCGTGGTTCCCCATAACCTCTTGTCGCCCGGTTGCGGATTGAACCTTGCGTCCGTTGACAAGCTCAGTCCCTCCAGAACAAAGGCTCTTTCAGCCGTGGTAGCTTGCCAACATCCTCCTTACGGAAGGAAATAAAGGTTTTGCTCTTGAGGGCGCCAAGGCGCGCGTCCCTTGGGCGGGCTTTCCGAGCTCCGGGGAAGCTCGCCAGGCGGAGCTGGGCGAAACAGGGAACGCGCCTTTCACTTAAGGACGGCCCCCGGCTCCTGAAAACGCCCGAATCCCGAATACGATTATATAATTTGCTGGTTTCCGAGGCGTCGTGACATCCAAGATCCACAGGATGGAGCTCCCTCGGAAGGTGGTCATAGGTCGGGACGCGATAAAGGTCCTTGGGAAGGAGGCGAGGGAGGCGGGCGAGAGGCGGGCTTTGGTAGTCACGAGCGAAACCCCGCTTAAGGTAGCGGGATCGAGCATCATGGACTCGTTGGAGGGGGAGGGCGTCGGGTGCCAGATATGCAAAGTGGGCAAGCCCTCGACCATCGACGACGCCCAGCCGATAATCGATTCCCTGAAATCAACGGGCACGAAACTGGTGGTAGCGGTCGGAGGCGGAAGGGTCATCGACGTCGCGAAGGTTGCCGTTTCCAGATCTGGCGCGAAGTTCTTCAGCGTTCCGACGACCGCCAGCCACGACGGGATCTGCAGCCCGCTGGTGTCGTTTCCTTCGTCTGACAGGAGGTACTCGTTCTACGCGGCGACGCCAACCGAGATCATAGCCGACACGAAGATCATAGCGAACTCGCCGTATCGGTTGACGGCAAGCGGGTGCGGCGACGTCATGGCCAAGCTTACGGCCGTCAGGGAGTGGAGGCTCTCCCACCTGCTCAGGGCGGAATACGCCGCCACTTTGGCCGAGACCTCGGTCTCGATGGTCGTTGAAAACAGCGAAATCATCAGGACCGGGTCGGAGGCCGGGGTGAGGGTCGTGATGGAGGCGCTCATACATTGCGGGATCATAATAAGCGTGGCGGGAAGCAGCAGGCCGTGCAGCGGCTCGGAGCACCTTTTCAGCCACGCCCTTGACGTGCTTTGCGAAAAGCCTGCGCTGCACGGCGAACAGGTCGGGGTGGGCACTATCATGATGGCTTACCTTCACGGGGCGGATTGGAAGCTCGTAAGGGACACGCTGAAGAAGGTGGGGGCCCCGACCAACTGCCGGGAACTCGGGATCGACGAGGAAACGGTCGTCAAGGCCTTGGTCATGGCCCACACGATAAGGCCCGACAGGTATACCATACTAGGCGAGAAGGGGCTTTCGGTCGAGGCGGCCGAGAACCTCGTCGAGGTTTCCGGGGTGGCCGGCTAGTCAGCATCTTCGCCCTCTCCCCTTGCAAAGTCTATGGCTTTGGCGTAACTTTGGCGAACGAGGATGCGCGCGTTCGGTGCCGGCATCGAAACGACGTCCCCGGCCCTGTAAGGGCCGATTTCCACCCCGTCGACCGAGACGAAGGCGGGAGTGTCCTTCAAGATCCTCACGACGGCGAACGCTCTTTTTTCATGCTCCGTTTTTTTGGCCTCGATCTTGCCGTGGATCGTTCGTTCAAGCAATCGGTCGCGGGCCTCGGAAGCTTCCAGGAATTTCTGGAGCACGTCCCTGTCTTCAGCGAGCATCTGGAAACCTTCTTCGCGCTGCCCAGGTTTCATGTTTAGGACCTTCCTCTGCCTTATCGCCAGCAAATCACGCAGCATGTAGCTGAGCAGTTCGAGTTCTTTCGTGGCTAGCCTGTGCCTCAAGGAACCCTTCTCCAAGAGGTTGTAACCCAGCCTCAGCTGGGCCATGTGGTCGGAGCATTCCTTCAAGAAACCGTCCGGAAGGTCCGCGATTCCTTCCTCAGACCTTTCGTTGAGCCAGGCTTTGTAGGTCTTCCTCATCATCCCGAATACTCCGCCGCTTCCTTGCAAAGCAACAGGACCGCCACCTCCCTGGGGACCGTGGCCGACTCGTTGGCGTACGGCCCGTAAGTTCCGCCGGAGAGGCTGAACCTCGGGGCGCGCTTGACCGAAACTTTGACCGGATCTCCCTTGAGAACCACGGCGTCCTCGAGCGGGTCGAAACTCGAGAGCGACTCCAACGGAACCCGCCTCTTCAATAGCCCGGTCTTGCTGTTGATCGTCTCCGGAAGCCTGAACAGCCTGTGCACGTCCGTGGTCACGACCGGATCGACCTTCACGGAAACTTTTTCGATCGCCAAGGATACGAGCGATTCGAAATCCTTCTTGCTTACGTTTTTGGAGAGCGCCTCGACGTCGTTCGCCATGAGCCCCTCCAATATCCTCCGTTTCCGCTTCGCCTCAAGGTTCTTGTCCCCGGCATGCTTCTCGCCGATCCCTTTCTCGTTGACGATCTCATACAGCGACCTCGCTATCCTGGTTCCCCATCCGGTGACGAGGCGGCCAGGTGATTTCGCCCCAAGCCCGACGAGCCCCAAGTCCAAGCCGGTCCCGGTCAAGTAGTCAACCAGTTCCTTCCTCGCCGCCTGGTCGATCGACGACAGGCGCCCTTGGACGTGCACGTGGTACCCCCTGTGCCCGCTGAAGTACACCTCGACGTTTTCGTCGCCGATGCCGAAGTCCTCCTCCAGAACCTCCAGCAATTTGTAAACTTCCAGCTTGGCCACCTCGAGGCATTTGCCGCATACCCAATTCACCTCGTGGAAATCCTTCTTTTCGCATTCCGGGCACGAAGCCGGCTTTCCTCCCTTACCTTCCTTGCCACAAGCGAGGCAGACCCACATGTCGTGCTCTTCCCTGCACTGGCGCCCAAGGTGGTCCGCGTCTATGTCGAATACTACGTCCGCGCCCCTCCAGCCTTTTTCGCTCATCGCCTCCTGGGGGCTGTCGTAGGTGGCGATCGAGTAGTAAACGTCGAACGGCGCTTCCTTTGCCAGGAATCCGAGCAGTTTCTCGGCGCTGTCGAAGCTCCTGTGCCGGACCATAGCCTTCTCCTTTCCGAGGAAGAACCCGAATTCGCGCTTCTCGATCTCTTCGGGGACCCAGAGCGATTTCAGCGAAGAGTAGTACCTTGAGAAAGTTTGCTTTAGGAAATCGATGCTTCTTTCGTTCAACCGCCCTTACCTCCGAGCTTGGCGGCGGGATACTGCAAGGGATGCCTGATCCTCTGGCAAACGTCGTCGCCACCTGGGCATATGCCTTGAGTTTTCATCGTGGAGCACTTCGGGGGCTTGTACCTCGTCCTCGAACCCATCTCGCCCGCCAGGTGCCTGACCTGGTACTCGGTCCTTGCCGCGTTGAAATCGGGGGAAGACGAATACAACCCGAGTATCTCCTCTACGGCGTGGCCCGAGTTTGACAGGTAAGTCGTCAGCGCGAACCTTTCGGGGTGTGAAAGGTGCTCGCCTTTCGAGAGCCTTTCGAGCATGCGCTTGACGCAGGGCGGCCTGTTTGTTTCGTCGTCTTTCACGGCCTCCCTGGCGCCAAACGAACGCTTGATCTTCTCCCAGTTCTCCCTCAGCTCTCCGACCTCCAAAGAAACCGACTCGGGAAGGTCTTCCACCGAAAGGGGAACGGTCGTCTTTTCGTACACGCGCCTCTGGATGGCTTCTTGGAGTATCCTCGCGAGCTCTCGTTGCGTCACCTGGACCATGCCGCGGTCGAGCTTCCTGTTGACGAGCTTCCACCTCGGCTGGTGGAAACGGGCGGCGTGCAGGAGGTAGTCCTCGAAATCAAGATCGAAGTCGCGAGCGGGGCCGGCGGACGGCTTCGCCCTTATACCCAGCTCCCTGCTTATGGCCAGCAACGTTTTTGGATCCTCGTCTTTCAGGCTTTCGTAAGCCGCCTTCGCTTCGCTCAAAGAGTACACGCTCCTCAGACGATCGTCGTTTATCGCCGACACCATGGCGACGGCCGTCGGGAAGGAGAGCACTTCGGACACGTAATCGACGAGCTCTCGGCTTTCGGTCACGACCCTCCTCTGCTTCAAGGCTTGCATCACCCTTTGTTTCGCCCTCCTCACGACGGGCTTGAACTCCTCCTTCCCAAGTTCCTTGAGCTGCAGGTCCACCTGCTCAGAAACGAACGCGGCCGCGCCTCTCAAAAAAGGGTACTTTGCATACCTTAGAACGCTCAAGGTGGCGGCTCCTTTCCTGCCTATGGCGGACTGGCGAAGCGTCTATATATCCTTACTTTTCGGGAAAAACGAGCGGAAAAACGGGCAGCGCAAAACCCTTTTTGCGTTGCTTGCCAAACAGACCCCGCCTCCTTATCGCGGGGCGGGCGAAGGCCAGTCCGAAATGGTTGGTGGGTCGCCAGCGCCAAGGGTTTTGGAGCGCGGTTCTGGCGCGTTCCCGCGCATGCCATTTTTCGCGCGCGGGCCCCAGTAAACTTGATCATGGTCGATCGGTCCACGATGGCGCTCATGGCGAAGTTCCCCTAAACATTCATATGCTGCCGAACGGCTCGTCAGGGAGCGGCGCGCTATGAGGCTCGTGTTCGGAGACGCGAAGTTGCTCAGGAGCATACTGGCGGCGGTTTCAGCGGTGGTGGACGAAGTCACTTTGAGGGTCGATCCGGAAGGGTTGAACGTCAGGGCGCTCGATTTGGCCGAGGTGTCGATGGTCGACCTCTCCTTGAAGAAGGAGGCGTTCGAGTCTTACGAGGTCGGCGGCGAAGAGAGGATCGCGTTCCGAGTTTCAGACGTGCTAAAGCTTCTCAGGAGCACGGTCCCGAACGAAAAGGTGAAGATAGAACCCGTCGAGAACCAACTACGGTTCCAGGTGACGGGGTCTTTCACCAGATCCTTCGGCGTCCCGATTTTCGGCGGAGAGTCGAAGAACCTTCCCCTCCCCAAGGTCAACCTGAAGAACCGTTTCACCGTGCCCATCGCGATAATGGCCCACCTGGTCCAAAACGGCAAGCACGTCTCCGATTCGGTCAAGCTGGAAACGCAGGAGAAAAGGGTGACCCTTTCCGTGAAGGGCGAGACCTCGTCGTTCAACGTCGACCTCCTCCCCGAAGACGGCACCCTGGTCGATTACGTCCTCGTCGCCGGCTCGACGGTCTCCTACGACCTGACGAGGCTCTCCAAGATCGTTTCGGCTCTCGATTTCGCCGACAGCGTCAAGGTCGCCTACGACGCCGACATGCCGCTCCGCATCACCGCCAGCTTTGGTTCCAGCGGGGAGGTCAATTACTACTTGGCCCCGAAGGTCGAGAGGTAATCTCGTCCAACGCTTTTTTCAAGCTTGCGGCGTCCGCCCCCATCCTCTTCGCCCTCACCTCGCATATCGGCGATTCCGGGTCCTTGAGCCCGTGGCCCGTCGCCACGCACACCGTCAACTCGTCCCGGTCGATGGCCTTCGTTTCGAGAAGGCGGCGCAGGGCCGCCACGGGGGCCGCGCTCGCGGGCTCGACGAATATGCCCTCGAGGGTCGACAGCAGGCCCTGGGCGCGGATTATCTCCTCGTCCTCGACGGCCACGGCGGTTCCCTTCGATTCGCTTATCGCCTGCAGCGCCTTCTTCCACGAAACCGGTTTGCCTATCCTTATCGCGGACGCTACCGTTTGGGGGTTGCGCACCTCGCCTATGCTCTGCGAGCCCTTCGAAACGGCTTCCGCTATCGGGGAAGCGCCGGAAGCCTGCACCCCGATCATGCGCGGCGCGCTGTCTATCACGCCGAGCTTCTCTAGCTCCGAAAAACCCTTCCAAGCCGCGGATATGTTTCCGGCGTTGCCGACCGGGAGGACGAAGTTGTCCGGCGCCCTCCCGAGCTGCTCGCACACCTCGAACGCCACCGTCTTTTGCCCCTCTATCCTGAAGGGGTTCACGGAGTTGAGCACGTAAACGCCCGACCCGCCGGCAGAGTCGAGGAGGAGCTTGATCGCGTCGTCGAAGGCGCCTTCGACTTCGATGATGTGCGCCCCTGCTGCTGCTGCTTGGGTTAGCTTGCCTTTGCCGACTCCTCCTGACGGGATCAGGACGACCGCCCTCAGCCCGGCCCTTGCGGCGTAAGCCGCCAACGAAGCCGAAGTGTTCCCCGTGGAGGCGCAGGCCACGACGCGCTCTTTGAGCTCCAGGGCGCGCGTGACTCCCACGGTCATCCCCCTGTCCTTGAAGGAGCCTGTGGGGTTCGTCCCCTCGTATTTTACGTACAGGTTCTTGATCCCGAACTTTTCCTGAAGCCTTTGGCTTTTCAGCAGGGGGGTCCCTCCCTCGCCAAGGCTGACGGGCTCGGTTTCGCGGGCTACCGGCAGCAGGGGCCTGTACCGCCACACCCCGGGCTGCCCGGTCCTCCACCCTTTTGCGCCGGCTCCTTCCAAGCTTATCTCGATGGTGAGCAAGCCTCCGCACCTGTTGCAGAGGGGCGCCTTGAAATTTTGGGGCGCCTCGTGCCCGCACTCGGTGCACGTTATCGAGTAGCTCGCCGAGGCCGCCTTGCCGCCGGAGGCTACGTCCATCTCGCGTCAAGCTGAAACGCCCGAGGCAAGGCTCATAGCTTTTGCTAAGGGAGCTCCCGGCTCGCTGTCTACCTCGCTTTTATGGCGGCTCCCCTTCCAACCTTGGAGATTATGGTCTCGCACCCTACGCCGTTCTCCCCGAACGCACTCGCCATCGCCGCCGCCACCTTCGAAGGAGAGGCCCTCTTCGCGTCGACGACGGCCAAGACGGCGGGGCCGGAGCCGCTGACGGTTACGCCCGACGCTCCTGACGCCAGCGCGGCCCTCTTGACGTCTCCGTAACCCTTGATCAGCTTGGCTCTCAAGGGCTCCACTACGCTGTCCTCCATGGCGCTCCCCAGCAGCGCTAGGTCCCCTTTCATCATCGCGGCGACCATCGTGGAAGCTTTGGCGACGTTTCCAACCATGGAAGCGAGGGGAACGCGCCTGGGAAGGATCTTCCGAGCCTCGAAGGTGCTGACGTAAAGGTCCGGAAGGGCCAGGACGAGCCTGAGAAACCTTGGCGGCCATATCCTGATGACCGAGGCTGGATGGACCGACCTCACGATCGTGAACCCGCCCATGATCGAAGCGGCGACGTTGTCCGCGTGCTCTTCCCCCGCGGACGCCGATTCCCCTTCGGCCGCGGCCTCCACGATCTTCTCGACGGGAAGGCCCCCCGCCAACCTGGCAACCGCTACCGCCGAGGCCGCGGCGCTCGCCGCGCTGCTGCCGAGCCCGCTTCCTGGCCTCACCCCCTTCTTCAGGCATATCGCCACGCCCCCCCTGAACCCCGACATCCTCATGACGGCCAGGGCGGCCCTGCCTGCGGTGTTTCTCCGCGGGTCTGAAGGGATCGATTCCGAACCTACGCCCGAAATTTCCAACGTGACGCCCTCGCCTTCCGTGGTTTTGGCGACGACGGTGTCGAATGGCCTCTCAAGGCAGATGCCGAAGGCGTCGAATCCAGGTCCCAGGTTGGCGGACGTGGCTGGAGCCGTAACCGCGACCCTCAATCGGATCCGCCCCCCTTAGACGAGGTTTAAGGTAAAACGCTTCCCATTCCCCGCCTACCGGTCGGGTTCAGGAGTACTCGCGCCAAGTGTTGTTGCAGCGCACGCACCTGAAAAACTGCGAGGGGGATTCGTCGGTACCCCTCGTCTGGACGAGCCAGAAGTAAGCCTTCGTGTGGCCGCACTTGGGGCACACGACCTTCGTGGTGGGCATCGGATGCAGGCCCTTCACGTCTTTTTCGAGTATCTTCAAAACCTCCTGGTTTTGGTTCTCGGAAGAGACTACGGCCTCGACCTTGCTTGCCGGTTCCTGGTAGTCGCAACCCGGCCTGGGGCAAGCTAGCACGGCCTTTTTTTCGATTTTTTTCAGAACCAACCGCGTGTCGCACTTGGGGCAAAACTTCAACTGCTCGTTGCCCTCGTCTGGACGTGCTGGTGCGCGCGAAGCACTTGCTTTTAACTTTTGTGCCTCCGCCGCCGCGAACGCGGGAAAAGAAACGCGCAGGCGAAAATCACGGTGCCGGGCGGAAATCCAGCGCCGCCATCGCCGACGAGATCAAGTGCGCCACCCTCAGGGGCTCGGGAACCGCCGACCTGCTCCTGGTAATCTCGATCACCTCCTTCGCACGTTCCAGCGAGATGTTAACTGGTTGGACGTACAGAGGCCTCCGCCTCGGTTGGACGCGGAGGGGGAGGGGCTTTCCCGCCTTCCTTATTATCTGCCACCTCGCCTTGTAATCTGGCAGGTTTTGCAGCGCTTTTTTGATCCTCTCGATATCCGGTTCCTTTTCGATCATCACTATAACTGGAAGACCCGTCCTCTTCGAGACCTCGTAAGGATCGGCCACGTTGAATCCCGCGTACGTTATGCCACTCAACATCACGGTCCTTAACTGACCCATGTGCTTCGACCCGGTGACCATCTTGACGATCTTGTCGGTCGCGTCCATCCCGTCGACTTCTATGACCTCCGTTTCGACGCCTTCGAGAGAGATGTTTCCCCTGTAGACAGCCCCGACCAGGACGCAGTTCCTGTCCCTCTCCGGGTCGAAGGGGCCGTCGTCTATTCCGATGACCCTGATCTCCCTCTTGATTCCCCTCGCCTTGGGAGAGGCCACTTCACGTTACGCCCGCTTTCTTGATGGCAAGCCGCAGGATCCGGGTCAAGCCATCTTGGAGGGAAGGGCTCCTAAGCAACGTTTCCACGCACTCGTCGAGGGTTACAGCCCCGGTGACCCACGCGTAAGCTATCAACGTTTCTGCTGCGTCCCCGAGCGAGTGCTTGTCCTTGCGGTGGGCCAACTTTTCCCTTAGGCCGGATTCCCTCACGGATTTGACCAAAGTCTCGTTGTCGACCCTCTTGCCGGTTGGGATCCCGCCCCTTATCGTTTCGCTGACCGAAGCTATGTAGTTGACAACCGCGTCTCCCAGTCCCGAAAGTTCGCCTTTTTCGATGTAATGCTTCGCCGGGCGTCGCAGCCCCAGCGCCTTCCGGAGCCTGAGCCCTACGGCGTCCGCCAAGGCCCTCGCTCCTCCCGCTAGGCCTTCCCGCCGCCGAGCCTCTCGAAGAACTCCGCCACGGCCCCCGCGTCCTTGGCCAACTTGGCGGCGGCCTCCGAAACCGCCGTCTCCGGTTGCCTCTTCGCGCGGACGTAGAGCTTCGCTTTCTTTGAAAGGGGGTGCTCAACCTTGTAAGCGGCGAACAGAACCCTTTCGTCCAGCAGGAGGTATTCCTTGATCAGGTTGTAGAAGGTGTGGCCCTCTCCGACGAACTCGATCTCGAGTTCGTTTGCGCTCAACTTCTTCACCACCGCTTCTTCCATAGCTTTCACCTGCTGGACAGGCCATAATCGTCCGCTATCTTCCTCGTCTCGATCCTGCCGCAATTTCCGCAGGCGAGCCTTCCCCTCCCGATGGAAGCCAAGCCGCTGCCGCACCCGGAGCAGTAGGCTTGGACCACCCCGAAGGAGCTGCCCAAAGTTGTCACTTGGCATACTCCGTTTTTGTTGGACACCACCCTGCCCCTGACGATGTCTCCGGGCTTGACGACGTCTTCCAGCTTCTTCACGTACCCCCTGCAGATCCTGGTGATGTGGAGCCATCCCGAGAAGGGGTTTTCCAAAAGGTCTTTCCCGACCTTGAATAT
>JAFNJA010000015.1:0-9815 GCA_017601265.1 Candidatus Brockarchaeota archaeon | reverse complement strand
GACCTTCGGCCTTTTTCCCTTCCTGAGCACAGAGATCGTCCTAGATACGGAATCGATTACGACGAAGCCGGCTATCTGGGAACGTATGTCGCCGCCGTCCTCGAAAGTACCTAGGCTTGGCATGAACTCCTCGACGACGGCTATCTTCTCGCCAGGAACCACGAAGTTTCCGGATCTCGATTCCAAGTGGCTCACTTTTCCTCCCCCTCAGCTTTGAAGGCCCTGACCCTGCATTTCAATGGGATCTTGCTCGAAGAGATCCTGTAAGCTTCCTTCACCACCTCCGGGTTCGCGTCCCCGACCCTGACCTCCATTATTGGATCCCCTATCCTAACCCTCGCGGCCAAACCGACCGGTTTGCCGTACGCGTTCTTCATCCCTTGGCTCAGCCTGTCGGCTCCGGCCTGCGCCAGGAACTTGTGCGCCCTCAGCACTATGTGCGGGTAGGGGATGATCCGCAGGAAGTAGTTGTTCTCGCCAAGCCTGTCTTGGAGGACCTTGTTCGCGGCGACCCTCGCCGCTTCGAGCGCGCCGTGCTGGAGCAGGCCCGCTTCGGCGGCTTCGAGGACGTAGCGGTTCGTGAAGGACTCCGAGAATTTTCCGAGCGTGAACCTGCTCAGCTTTGAGGGAGGGGCCCCGGAGATGTACTCTTTCCGGGCGTAGGGCATCTGCCTCAGCTTTGCCTTCACTTCTTTTCCCCCCTTCCACGCCCAACCTCCTATTTAAGCGAAGTTGGGAGCTCGCCTTATGAACCCGCCGCCAGAGCGCGGAGGCATGGAGCTTGGCGACAGGGTCAGGATCGTCTTGGTCCAGCCCATGTACAGCGGCAACGTCGGCTCCGTGGCCAGGTTGATGAAAAATTTCGGTTTCCGAGACCTCGTGCTCGTGTCCCCTTCGGCGAAGATCGACGATGCCGCCAGGATGTACGCCGTCAAGGCGCAGGACCTGCTGGAGGGGGCGAGGATCGTGGACTCGGTCGAGGAGGCGGTCAAGGGGGCAGACATCGTAGTTGGCACGACGGCCAGGTCCGCGAGGAGCCCCTCGAACGTCTTGAGGGGCGCTTACTCGCCCAGGGAGGTGGCTCAGATCGCCAACCGAACCTCTGCAAGGTTCGCGTTTCTCTTCGGCAGGGAGGACAGCGGACTCAGGAACGAGGAGCTCGAGTTGTGCGACGTGGTTCTGAGGATACCGTCGTCGCGCGCCTACCCGACGCTGAACGTCGCGTCGGCCGCGGCCATCGTCATGTACGAGCTTTTCTCCGCTTCGAGGCCTGCCTTTCGGCTCAGGGCGGCGGGCGCGGCCGAGGTTTCCAGGATATCGGGCGAAGCTGACAAGCTCCTCGAGGCGGTCGGCTGCCCGCTTTACCGGAGGAGGAGGGCCGTGAGGGCCCTCAGGAACGTGCTGGGGCGCGCCACGCCCACCGCCAGGGAAGCCTCACTCCTCGTTGGAATTTTTAGGAAAAGCAGGGCCAGGTTGGAAGCCTCGCCCGCAAGCGGGTCATCCGCGTAGCTCGACCGCGTCCATGTCTTCCAAGGGAAAGCTGGGGCCTACCCTCAACCCCTCAATCCGTTTGCCGGTTCTCCAGATCCTCGCGTACTTCAAGGTTTTGGCGAGTTCCCCGTGGATGGAGCTTGCCAGGTCCCTGACCGTCGACCCTTGCTTGATCAGGATCGGCCTTTCCGAGGGCTTGTCGCTGCTCGGGGGCTTGGTGAAGACCCTTATCAGGCCCATCGTAGACATGAAGGCGCCTTCTATGCCGTCGAAACCCGTTCCTTTGAGCGCCGAAACCCCGACGATTTTGTAAGTCCCACCGTAACCCGCCACGAGTTCGCGGTACTTTTCCGAACCCGCCGCCGTTTCGATCTTGTTGGCGAGGATGAGGGCGGGCTTCACTGCGAGCCCCTTGACCGCCGCATCCAGGTCGTCAAGCGTCGACATCGGGCCGACCTTTACGACCGCGGCGTCGATCTTCTGCGCGCGGAGCGCCCCTACGATCTCGTCCCTTGTGGCGAACGCGGACTCGCCGACCACCGAGATCCCGCCAGCCGCCCTCCTCTCGATCTTGACCGCCTTCGACGGGAGGCCCAAGTATATCCCTGCCTTCCTGAGCTCCTCGACCATCTTCATCTGCCCTTCGAGGTCCTGCTCGAGGTCTACCACCAGGGCCACGAGGTCGCACCTCCTCAGTATTTCCAAATGGGTTGGGGGGACCGCGGAATCCACCCTCAACGGCGGTAGTTCGACGATTTGGAAAACCAAGGAGCCTGAGCGGAAGCCGCCTACCTCGGGAGAATCGGTGGCGTAAGGCAATCCGGTTACGCGCGGGCGCGCCGAGGTCAACCTGGAAAGGATGCTGCTCTTCCCGGACATGGTCCTGCCCAAAAGCGCGACCAAGGGGGAACCTTCACCGTTCTCGAAAAGTTTTTGGCTTCGCCTCCTCGCTTTCTTGGATCGGAGCCGCTTTTCCCTTATCTCGTCCTCGAGTTCGGAGATCTGGCGCTTAACCTGGCGTTGGAGCCGCTCCGTTCCCTTGTGCTTTGGAATCAGGGAGAGGTAGAGCCTGAGGTTTGCTAGTTTCTCCTCTGGCGTACGCGATGCGAGGACCTTCTTGTACTGGGTTATGGCTTGGGGAGGGAGGTTTGTCACCAACTCTGCCCGCCGTCCTTCCTGCCGAGCCGTTGCGCCGCGCCGGATAAAACGGCTACGCAGAGTAAAAGGACTTGGCCAGGCTCAAGAACTCTTGCGGGGCGACCTGGAAGACCCTTTTGCCGCCTATGGGTCGCAGCTCCTCCTCTCGTATTTTCTTGCCGGTTTTCTTGGCGTAATTCATGACGACCTTTGACATGATCCTCCTCCTCTGCGAGAAAGCGTAGACGAGCAGGTCGTTCAGCTCGCGAAGCAATCCCGGATCTGGCTTTGGGCCTGAGGGCTTCATCACGATTATCCTTACCTTCGTCTTTGGCTGGGGGAAGAACGAGGACGTTTGGTATTCTTCGTGGGCTTCCACGTTCACCCTGAGCTTGGCGGCCACGGTCAACCTCCCGTATTCCCTCGATCCCGGAAGCGCCAAGAGCCTTGAAACGAATTCGTCCTGGAAGGCCATCGTCGCGCTCTCGAACTCTTTCGACAAGATTCTGAAGATGAGCTTCGATGAGATGTTGAAAGGAGGGTTGGACACGATCTTGTCGAAGGCGGGCAGATCCACCTTCAAGGCGTCGCCGCAGATGACGTCCACGTTCCCGTACCCTCTAAGGAGGGAGGATAGGGCCGAGCACAACCTTTCGTCTACCTCGACGGCGTACACCTTCTTGCACCGGCCCGCCAAAGCTTTCGTGAGAGTCCCGAGTCCGGCGCCTATCTCGAGCACCGTGTCTCCGGGGCCGGCAGCGCTCAGCTCCAACATCCTGCTCACGAACCTGGGATCTATGACGAAGCTTTGCCCCAGCCTCCTTTTCGGCCTGACGCCGCTCTTCCGGAGCGCCTCGGCGGTTTCGCTTCGAAGCCTATCGGCGGAACTGCCTCGTAAACAGGTAGTACTTTTGTTCCGTTGCGAGCTCATCGAGAACCCTTTTCGCGAATATCTTCGCGGGATCCTGGACACCCGTCCTGGCCGATAGGTCTTCGAAGCTTTTGAACGGCGACCTCTGCCTTTCCGCAAGGATCTTCATCGTGTAAGTCTTCCCTATCCCGGACAGCAGTTCCATCGAGTGCATCCTGGGGCTCACGGGCTGAGCTTCGTTGACGAAATTCACGAACCTCTGCTCCTGCCTCTTTATTATGGCCTCGATCGCCGTCGGCAGCGCGTCCCTGGCTTCGGGCGTAAGCTCCTCGTAACTTATCCTCCCGAGTATCTGGTCGACGACGTCCCTTCTTCCTTTTCCTATGTACACCCTCCCGGCGATCTCGACGTTCGCCTTGGGGCGAACGGCAGCCTCCAGGAGCGTGAACATCGCCTCCCCGACGACTTGGATCGTGGGAGTGGAGACGTGCCTCGAGGACCTCCTCGCGACTCCGCGTGGGAGGAAATCCAGCACTATGCCGTACTCCTCGAATACCTTAAACTCCCTGCGCTGCTCGAGCTCCAAAAAATACACCGTTCCCTTCCGCTGGATCTCTTCTAGGTGCTGTCTCCTCGGGTTGCCGGCGACCCGTAGTCAGCAGAACGTTGTTGCAACCCATTTGGCTTTGGCAAGGAGGCTTTCAAACCGCTCCAGCACCTCAAAAAGAAGCGCCGGGTCTTGTATTAATGTCTAACGCTCCGCGGGGGTCCAAACGGAAGCGACACGACCACCAGCCTGGGACCCACGCATAAATACCCAGCTCCGAAGCGTGTTTCCGGTCTATGAAGAGATCATCGGCCCGGATCCGTGAAGAGTCAGAGTTTCTGCTGAGACCAGTGAAGCATGGGGCGGGGCCAGCCCTTCCGGTTTGGCCAAGGTTCCACCCGTTTACAGCGGACGGGTCCGTTTTCAAAGCAAGCCGATTGAGCGCGGGTTTTGCAAGGAGCGCGCGAGCCTTTATATCGCCTGCGTAGCTTTGCGCGGCACCGTACGAGAGCATGGAAAAGGAAAGCGGTTCGAGGATCCCGGGTTTCTTCAAGCTGACGCCGGAAGAGAGGCTCGGGAAGGTCAAGGAGTTCGCGGGGTTGTCCGACGACGAAGCCGCGTTGGTCGCGACGACGGGCGGCTTGCGGCTCGACTTGGCGAACCGGATGATCGAGAACGCGGTGGGCGCGTTTCCGGTCCCGTTGGGGATAGCGGTCAATTTCCTCATCAACGGCAGGGATTACTTGGTACCGATGGCCATAGAGGAACCTTCGGTCGTCGCTGCCGCTAGCAACGCGGCGAAGATGGCGCGCACCAAAGGGGGGTTCAAGACCGGCAGCACCGGTTCTGTGATGATCGGGCAGATACAGGTTGTCGGCCTGCCGGATCCCAACTACGCCAGGCTCTCCCTACTTTCCAAAAAGGCGGCCGTCTTGGGGAAGGCCAACGAACAGGATCCGGTGCTCGTGTCGCTTGGCGGCGGGGCCAAAGACCTCAGGGCGAGGGTCGTCGATACGCAACGCGGGCGGATGCTCGTAGCGGAGTTGCTGGTCGATTGCAAGGACGCGATGGGAGCCAACGCCGTCAACACGATGGCGGAGGCGGTTGCGCCGCTCGTGGAGGAGATAACGGGGGGAAAGGTGGTGCTGAGGATAATCACGAACCTGGCCACGGAACGGCTCGCCAGGGCGAGCGCTGTTTTTTCCAAAGAAGCTCTGGGAGGCGGGGAAGTCGTCGACGCGATCCTCGACGCCTACGCATTTGCTTGCTCCGACCCTTACCGCGCCGCGACGCACAACAAGGGGATAATGAACGGCGTTACCGCGGTCGTGCTAGCGACGGGCAACGACACTAGGGCGGTCGAGGCGGGCGCCCACGCCTACGCGGCGAGGTCGGGCAGGTACCTACCCCTTACGTGCTGGGAGAAGAACGTCGACGGGGACCTCGTGGGGACCCTGGAGATGCCGCTCGCGGTCGGCACGGTGGGAGGGGCCACGGCTTCGCACCCGATCGCGAGGATATCGCTGAAGATCTTGGGCGTGAAATCCGCCGCCGAGTTGGGGGAGGTCATCTGCGCGGTGGGGTTGGCCCAGAACTTGGCCGCGCTCAGGGCGCTCGCGACCGAAGGGATACAGAGGGGGCACATGGGCCTGCACGCCCGCAACTTGGCGATCGCGGCGGGAGCGGAGGGAGAACTCGTAGATCGGATCGCTGCCAAGATGGTCGAGGAGAGGAAGGTAAGGTTGGACAGGGCCAAAGAGCTGCTGGAGCAGCTCGGAGGAAACCGTCGAAGGAGCTGCGGCAAAACTTAAGGTTTCCAAGCGCCCCCGCTGGCGCGTGCGGATCGGCTACGCTCAGACGAACCCGGTGTTTGGCGAGAAGGAAAAAAACCTGAAGAGGGCTTTGAAGCTCCTTGAAGCGGCCGCGGGCCTTGAGGCCGACCTTGTGGTCCTCCCGGAGCTTTTCAACACCGGTTACGTTTTCAGGAGCATGAGGGAAGTTTGGAAGTTGGCTGAACAGATACCCGACGGCTATACGTCGAAGGCTTTGCTCGATTTTGCGGAAGAAAACGGACTTCACGTATGCGCCGGCATTTGCGAGGCTACGAAGGAAGGAACGTACAATTCGGCCTTGCTTGCCGGCCCCTCCGGCCATTGCGTCACTTACAGGAAGATCCACCTGTTCGGCAGGGAGAAACTTTGGTTCATGCCGGGGAACGCTGGGCTGAAGGTTTTCGCCGCCGGGGGAGTAAAGGTCGGGATCATGATATGTTTCGACTGGTTCTTCCCGGAATCCGCCAGGGTCTTGGCGCTGGGGGGCGCCCAGGTCGTTTGCCACCCCGCGAACTTGGTCCTGCCCTATTGCCAGACGGCGATGCTTGGTTCCGCGCTTCAGAACAAGGTATTCGTGGTGACGGCGAACAGGACTGGTGTTGAACGTTCGACGAGGTTCACGGGGAGAAGCCAGATCGTGGGCCCCGACATGAGGGTCTTGGCAAGGAGCGGCCTGCGGGAGGACGTGAAGGTCGTCAAAATCAGGCCGGAGGACGCGGATGACAAGAGGGTCACCAGGTTCAACGACCTCTTCAAGGACAGGAGGCCGGAAATGTACGGCCCGATATGCTCGGGCTGAATCAACCCCTTGCATTCTTCACTGTAGCCGCGACCTCCGCCTGGGTCAGGCGCCCTTATTCCACATGGGGGAGATGGACCTCAACTTTCCCACAGCCTCCTCCAAGCATTCGACAACGTATTCGACATCCTCCTCGGTATTTTCGTGCCCGAGCGTCAGGCGCAGCGATCCGTGGGCCTCCACCTCGTTCAGGCCGATCGCCATCAGCACGTGCGAGGGCTCGAGCTTCTTGGAGGAGCACGCCGAGCCGGTCGAGGCGGCCACGCCCTTCTCGTCGAGTTCGAGTATGAGAGATTCACCCTCTATGCCCGAAAACCTGAAATGCGCGTTGTTTGGTAGCCTCTTCGTCGCGTGGCCGTTAAGGTAGGATTCGCTTACGCCCTGCAGGACCCGCTCTATCAGCTCGTCCCTGAGCGCCGTGAGGCGTTTGGAATCCTCCTCGAGCCTCGCCCTCGCGAGTTCCGCGGATTTTCCCATTCCGACGATGCCCGCTACGTTCTCCGTGCCCGACCTGAAGCCGCGCTCGTGCCCTCCTCCGTGGATGAGCGGTTGCAGCGGGGTTCCTTTTCTGACGTAAAGGGCTCCTACCCCCTTCGGGCCGTATATCTTGTGAGCCGACAACGAGAGCATGTCGACGTTCATCCTCTTGACGTCGACGGGGATTTTGCCAGCGGATTGGACCGCGTCAGTGTGGAATACCACGCCCCTTTCGGCGGTTATCTCGCCTATCTCCTCGATCGGCTCGATCGTGCCGATCTCGTTGTTCGCGTGCATCACGGTCACGAGGGCTGTTTTCTCCGTGATCGCCCTCCTGACGTCTTCGGGACTCACGAGGCCGTCCTTGTCGACCTCCAGATAGGTGACCTCGAAGCCTTCTCCCTCGAGGCTCCTGCAGGCCTCGAGTACGGCCGGATGCTCTATCCTCGACGCGATCACGTGGTCCCTTCCCTTTTGCTTCATCTTCCTGGCCGAGCCTACGACGGCCAGGTTGTCCGACTCCGTCCCTCCGCCGGTGAAGATCACCTCTTCGGGACTCGCCCCTATCAGTTCCGCGACTTTCCTCCTCGATTCCTGCACCGCCTCGAACGCCTCACGGCCGAAGCTGTGGAGGCTCGAAGCGTTGCCAAATTTCTCCGAGAAGTACGGAACCATCGCCTCGACGACCTTGGGATCTACGGGGGTGGTCGCGGAGTGGTCCATGTATATTCTCTTCAATCTTCTCCTTCCGGTTTGGCAAGCACTTGATGGCGCGGGAACACGGTAGATTTATCCTTATCTCTCCGGGGATTTTGCCGCGTTGAGCGCGGCATGGGACCGAATCTTTTTATATCGGAACGATAACAGCGTTATACCGCGCGAGTTCGAATGCGACCCCCGTGCGAATCCGTCGTGCAATACGTGCTGCCCGCGTTTCGGTGCCTCGTCGCCAAGGAGCTGGTAGCCAGGCACAGGTTCACCCAGGTCGAAGCCGCCGAGAGGCTTGGAACGACCCAGGCCGCGATCAGCCAATACTTCTCTTCGAAACGCGGCGGGAAAAGGATGAAGGCCGTGCAATCAACACCGAAGGTCAAGTTGGCCGCCAGGAAATTGGCCAAGGAGATAGCTTCAAGGCGCGCTTCCGCGGACGATTCGATGGTCCAATTCTGCGAACTTTGCTTGCTGCTCAGGAAAAGGGGGCTGGTCTGCGACCTTCACAAGGAAAAGGCCGCTGAGCAAGGATGCGATCTCTGCCACCATGCGTGAAAGCGCGGATCCGCTTTTGCTCCCGGGCTTGGCGGGTTTTTGCCCCTGAATCTGGGAAGCCTTTTGGCGGGATTCGCGCAGCAAAACTTATATGAAAAACGCCTTTTCGCCTAGTTTGCTGGGGTGGCCGAAACCAGAAGCGGCAACGGTCAGGCAAGCATGGTCGGTGATGGCCTAACGGCCTGCAGAGCCGTGTAAAGAGGGAAAAAGAGCCCGTTCAAGGGGTCCCTTATACGGGGTTCGAAACGGCTGCAAAAAGAGGCGCGGAAATCCCTCACCCAGCTCCTACTAAACGCGGCGCGCCCGGCGCGCTTGCGCGGCTGGGCTGTCCGCAAATTCTCGGAGGGGCTCGCCATGTCAGGGCGGCGCGAAGGGGGAAAGCGGCTAACGCTTGCTACCGACCCGCCCGCTTCCTCATGAACCGAATCCGCGCTTCTGCCCGGTGGAATTTTCGGCTGGCTCTTTAGAAAGGCGGGGTGCGAGCCTTGCTTTCGCGAAGGTCGATTACCATCGAGTCAACGTCCGAGCAACGTTTTTCTACCTTCATCGCCTGCCCCGAGAAGGCGAGATTGCACCGGTTTGGATTCGCGCAAGTACCTGAGTTGTCAGATGCCGGGGTCAGGCATAACGCCGTTAACTTGCGCGAACTTGACTGATTGAGAGGGAAGGCGGCCTGCTTGGAGTCCAAAGTCGAACGCGATGGGCAAGGCTCTCCAGCTGGCGCCCTGCGCGGCGGGCGCCAGCGCCCAAGCGAGGAGGCCGCGAAGATCCTGGTTGAGGGCATAGTCCAGGGAGTCGGTTTCAGGCCGTTCGTCTACAGGCTGGCGAAATCCCTGGGCCTGAAAGGCTGGGTGTTGAACTCGACGAGGGGGGTGGAGATAGAGGTGGAGGGCTCCAAGACCGCGGTCGCTGCGTTCTGCAACGCGATCCCGAAGCAAGCTCCGTCCGCGGCCAGCATATCGAACGTGATCGTGAATTTCCGCGAACCGAAAGGCTACTCCTCGTTCATCATAAGGGATAGCGCGGAAGAAGATCTCAGGACGGCGCTCGTTTCTCCCGACATCGCCACCTGCGACGAATGCGCCGGGGAAATGCTGGATCCCCAAGACAGGCGATACGCTTACCCTTTCATCAATTGCACGAACTGCGGCCCGAGATTCACGATAATCGAATCAATACCTTACGACAGGGAAAGGACGAGCATGAAGAAGTTCGCCATGTGCCCGGAGTGCGCCAGAGAATACGGCACCCCGGAGGACAGGAGGTACCACGCGCAGCCTAACGCCTGCCCCGCTTGCGGGCCGTCCTTGTGCCTGGTCTCGAGGGAAGGTTCGGTCCTCTCCGGGGATCCGGTGGCAAAGGTGGCGGAGCTGCTTGCCTCTGGCGCCATCGTGG
>JAFNJA010000158.1 GCA_017601265.1 Candidatus Brockarchaeota archaeon | reverse complement strand
GAGTTATCCAAACTTGAAGGAAAGAAGCTAGTGCTGCAAACTTTCTTGTCCGACTCCGTCGAAGGTTTCTACTTGAAAAGGGGGTTCAGGAGAGCCTACACCAAGGAAGTTTTCGCGAGGACGTGTTAGGGCTGGAGCCCAACCCTCTTAACGTAGCGGCCGCTCAAAAAGGCGCCGCTTCCCCAATTTTTATATCCGATCTCCTCTCGCGGCCGCGCATGGGCCTGGGCGTCGCGATCAACAGGAATCCCAAAGCCGCATCTTGCTTTTTCAGCGAAATCTTCAAAGGGTTCGAAAGCGTTGAGATCGTCCGGGCCATGTTTGGAAAAAGGACGGAGAAGGTCCTTTCGAGCGTCAAGGTTGTATTCTCTCCGAGGAGGGGTTACCTCCACGTCGACGACAAGACAGGCTCGATCGTGATTAGCTCCCCATACATCAAATCGGCTGACGAAAGGCACATCTACCTTGATCTGATCCACGAACTCACCCACGTGAAGCAGATGATGGACGGGATGGAACTCTTCGACGAAAGTTACAGCTACGTTGACAGACCGACCGAGATCGAGGCGTACAAAAACACGGTCGAGGAGGCGAGGAGGATCGGGATGAGCGAAGAGGAGATAATCGATTACCTGTGGGTCGATTGGATAAGCGACGAAGATTTCGAAAGGCTCCTCAAGAACGTAAACTTGAAACATGATTAGGACGCGGAGCGGCAACTCCCTAAAAAAGCGAGTCGCGCCAATGCGAGGAAGCGAAAAGGCGAATCTTGGCGCTTGAGCCCGATCGATTCGCGCCGCTACTTGAGTTTATCGTGCGTGAGTTTGGCGCTGGGTACCGCAAACGCCTAAAATAGGGGCGCTATCGAAACCCAAGATCCTAGATAAGAATCGTCCCAAGAAAGGGGGCTTGTTTTCTACGAGACGGCCTTGCCCTCCCTGCCCCTCCTTGCTGAGAACTTCTGCCTCAAGGCGTGGGAGACCGCGTCAGATATGGTAACACCGATAATGGTGACGATGATTTCGACCACTAGCTCGAGCATATCTATCATGCGATATCTCCCCATTATGGGTCGGTGGGGCATAATAAGCCTTTTTTTGGCCTGATTATGGTGGATTTATTCGAAAAGTGGCTTTTTTTCGATGCGGGCCGTTCACGGGCGGGAGGTTTGGGCTTGGAACGGGAGCGAGGCAACATACCTCCGCTGGCAGCAAGGATGCGGAGCGAAGCACAGGGCTTGCGGGCGTCCAGGGCGTCATTGGAGAGGTATCGTTTTGCGAATGCAAGATTTCTGATCCCGGGGGGCGATCGCTTTGATAACGCCCCAAGAAGGACGATTTGGGCCGCATAAGGACGCTGGGCCCCCGCGTCTTCGGAAATATTGGACAACGCGCTCTTCCTTTTTTGTCGATGCGGTGTTGCGAAAGCGTCGTTTCCCCGTTTAATTGCAGGAAATGGCCAGTTTGGCGTTTCCTCCCCCGAACTAAGGCCGATGGACAAATAGCGCCGTTTTTGGGTCTCGAAACGGTGCCGTTTCGGCTTGATTTGCTTATTAAGGTCGGCCATCAAGCGATCTTGAAAAACCTGGCCGCGTTTTCCATAAGGATTCCGGAAGCTATGTCAAGTGCTTCCTCAGGCTTCAGGTAGCCGTCGAAGACCATCCCTTGCAACACTTCGGACAGTAGTTTCTTGAAGACCTTCAGCGCGCCATAGGTCGCTTCGGCAACCCAGCAATCGCCTCCCCACATCGTCCTGCTCGAAAGCCCTAGCTCGATGATCTCCCTCAGCGCGACCTTGCAGGCTGAAGGGGAGATTATCGGGAGCCAGCACAGGTCGAGGTAGAGGTTTGGGAATGTGAAAGCCAAAGCGGCCGTTTCCCTTATCCACGGGTACCCTCCGTGGAAGAACACGAAGTCGACGTTAGCATGTTTCCTCAAGAGCCCAACGAGGTTCATGGGGCTCGAACCCTCGATCAGGGCCAATCCCGTGTGGAACTGGACGGGCAATCCCAACTCCCCGGCCTTGATCAGGATCCTGTTGAGGATGAAGTCGCCAAAGAGCTTGACTTCCCTCGCGGTCAATCCCGAACCTTTTTTCTCGAAAACCCCCTTCGCAACCGAGGCATCGACGTCCTCGAAGACGATCGGCCTGTCGTAAGCCAGCGCCGATTTGACCGCGACGTATTTCCTCCTCTTGGCCTCCTCGAGCGACCTGTCGACCAGGTCCAAGTAGTCTTCGAAAGACTCGACCTTCGTGTCGAGGTAGCTCTCTAAGGCGTAAGGGTTGTTCCCGTTGTGGTCCTTGGCGTCTCTGCTGTAGCCGAAGAGGAGCATGTTGATCCTGAAAACGGGCGAGAAGAGCCTTTCATCGAATCCTCCTCCCCAAACGTTCCAATAGGGATCGAGGAGCGCCTTGTCTATCAAGGCCTTCTCTTTGAAAACCTTCAGGATCCAATCCCTGTCGCGGTAGGCGTCGCGCGCGATTTCCGAAGCCTTTTCCAAAGCGCAGGCTGTCGGAGGGTCTATGTCCACGCCGTACAAGTCTCTGACGGCGATGCTGCAAGACTTGTAGAAGGAACTTCCGGAAATTTTCCTGAGGTTTTTAACCAGAGCACCGTAATCGCCCTTTGCCGTCGGGCCCGATTCCCAAAAGACGTAGGAACCTTCCAAAATGTCGAATATGGACGGTCCTTTGCTCGCTATCAACTCGTGCGGGTAAGTGTGTTCGTGGGTGTCTATTACGTGCAAGCCGGCGATTTTATCTCGGATCAGCGCGCTCATTTCCCAACTTCATTGCGCGAAACTGGAAATCCCTTTTTATGCGTTGCCAAAAGGGAGAATAACCTTATAGGCTTTGTACGTGCAGCCTTTTCGAGGTGAAGCTAGACTAATGCCGGTAGTGATAGTTGAGATGTGGGAAGGAAGGACGCCGGAACAGAAGGAAGCGCTGATAAAAGGCATAACGAGGGCTTTCGAGGAGATAGGCGTGAAGCCGGAGTGGCTGAACATCATCATCCACGACGTTCCCAAGAGCAATTGGGGGATGCGCGGAGAACAAGCGTCCAGATTGGCGCCGTAGGAAAAAGGCTCCAACACGGGCACGGCTTCAACGCGGAATTCGGCCGTCCTTAGTGGGCAAAGCTTGGTAGAAGCGTTAGCTGGGTGGTGAGATGGGATGAGGGATGAACCGGTCTTCACCCCTTCGCAATTTATAGATTACATCGCAAAAACCAAAGGATTGAGGAGGAGTGCCCTCCGAATACCACAACGCATGTTAATGGTCTACGATCTTGTCGATTTCAGATACCTTGTCGATTTCAGATACCTCAGGAAGCTCGCAAAAGGCAAGGCAGTCAAATGGTGGTACAGCGGGCAAAGGCCTATGTGCGCAGGCGTTTATGGGCGCAAGCGGGTAGCGCTAACCTGCAACCTGGTAGGGGCTCCTGCAGCCTGCATGGTTCTGGAGGAAGCGATCGCGGCCGGAGCGAGGGAGGTTATCGAAGTTGGATTGGCGGGCGGCGTACAGCCGTACCTGAAGCCGGGCGACATAATCGTGGTGACGGGCGCGAGGAGCGACGAGGGAACGTCGCGCCATTATTATCCCCGAGACTTGGAGTTCGAGTGCTCTTCGGCGTTGCGCGAGAGGATTGAGGGGCGCCTTGATCGAAAGCTTGTGAATTATTACAGGGGACTGGTGTGGACCACCGACGGCGTCTACAGGGAAACGAAGGCCAAGCTCAGGAAGTTCAAGGAAGAAGGCGTGCTTGGCGTCAATATGGAGACCTCGGCGCTGCTCGCCGTCGCGAGGTATAGGGGCGTCGGGCTCGCGTCGATCCAAGTGGTTTCGGACATCCTCTCCGAATCCGGTTGGCTCTTGGCAACGCATTACCCGGAGGTAAAAAGGTCGATGAGGGACGCGATGAGGTGCGCGCTCGATGCTCTTTGCGTCCGCTAGTCCGCCGCACCAAGGGCGAGGCGATCGCCTCCGTATTTTTGACCATCGCGCCTTTCCAACCTTTCCACTTTCCCTTTTCCTACCATCAGCGCGAGCCGACTTCGATGGCTGCGCCGAATTATGAGAACTCAATAACGCAAGAAAACTTGCGCGATTTAAGGTGCCAGCTTGTTCTTACCAT
>JAFNJA010000157.1:3929-4245 GCA_017601265.1 Candidatus Brockarchaeota archaeon | reverse complement strand
AGCAAGCGCGGGGTCCACCTTTCCTTGAGCTTGGAGAGGCTCGAGCATTTGGTCGGCAGGAGCTTCGTCAGGATCGGGTTGGGCGCGACCCTGCACCCGCTAGATGAAGCTGCCAAGTTCCTCGTCGGCTACGACGAATCCGGAGATCCGAGGAGTTGCTCGGTCGTCGACGTTTCCTGGTCGAAACCTTTCGACCTGAAGGTCCTCTCCCCGGTTAGTGACTTGGTCCACGCGCCCGCTTCCAGACTCAACGCCGCGATGTACGAGCTCTTGGACGAGCTGATTTCCAAGCACAGGACGACCCTCATCTTCACGA
>JAFNJA010000157.1:0-3919 GCA_017601265.1 Candidatus Brockarchaeota archaeon | reverse complement strand
GCACTTCGCTCGTGCTCGGCATCGACATCGGATCGATAGACCTCGTTGCGCAGATCGGGTCGCCGAAAAGCGTCACTAGGGCCGTGCAAAGGATAGGGAGGAGCGGCCACGGGTTCCAGGACGTCGCCGTCGGCAGGATAGTGGTGCTTGACCGCGACGACGCGGTCGAGTGCTCCGTCATGCTCAGGTGCGCGATGGAAAGGAAGCTGGACGAGATCCAGATCCCATCAAACTGCCTGGACATACTTTCCCAGCACTTGGTTGGCATGAGCTTGGGCTCCAAGTGGAAAGTGGACGAGGCCCTCAAACTTGTGAAGGGGAGCTATTGCTACCGCGACCTTGAAAAGAGGACGTTGGTCTCGGTCCTGCGTTACCTGGCAGGACATTACTCTGATCTGGAGGACAGGAAGGTTTACGGCAAGATTTGGTTCGACGAGGAAAGCGAGACTTTCGGCAGGAGGGGGAGGTACACGAGGGTGATCTACTACCTCAACATAGGCGCCATCCCGGACGAGGTGAAGGTGACCGTGAAGCACTCAGGCAGCAACAGGAGGCTTGGCAACATCGAGGAGGGGTTTCTCGAAAGGCTCAGGAAGGGCGACATCTTCGTGCTCGGTGGAAAGCTGTACAGGTTCAGGTACGCCCGCGGCATGACTTGCTACGTCGACGACGCACCCAAGGGGTCTTCGCCGACTATACCTTCTTGGTTCTCGGAGCTCCTGCCGCTTAGCTGGGAGCTGGCATCCGAGATCAGGCGCTTCAGGTCGAGGATCGGGGAGGAGATCGGCAAAGGGGTCGGGCGCGAAACGCTGGTCGAGCGGCTCCGAAGGGACCTCCCGGTGGACAAACGTACCGCCCGCTCCATCTACGATTACTTCAAGGAACAGCACGATTACCTAAGCGGCGGTATTCCAGCTCCGGACGTACTGCTCGTCGAGAGGACCCGGGACCTCAGGGGAAGGTCGTTCCTGATCTTCCACGCATTGTTCGGACGCAGGACGAACGACGCCCTCTCGAGGGCTTTCGCGGCCGTCCTCTCCGAGCGGATCGAGGCGAGCGTGGGCATAACGGTGAGCGACAACGGGTTCGCGCTTCTAGTCCCTCCGGACGCCCGGGTGGACGTCGGGGGGCTCGCCCTCGCCGTCCAAGAACTCGACCTCGAGAGGTACCTCAGGGAAAACGTGAGGAGGACGGAGCTGATGAGGAGGAGGTTCAGGCACTGCGCTTCGAGGAGCTTCCTCGTGCTCAGGAATTACAAAGGGTACGAGATCGGCGTGGGCAGGCAGCAAGCCAGCGCCCAAGCGCTCCTCTCCGTGGTGGAGAAGATCGACCCCGGTTTCCCTGTGCTCGAAGAGACCTACCGCGAGATACTCGAGGACACGATGGACCTGGAGCACGCCAAGGAGGTGGTCGAGGCGATGAAGCGGGGCGAGCTGAAGCTCAGGGTCGCGGAGACCGAGATCCCGTCCCCGTTCGCCCACAACCTGATCGTGCTTGGCGAGGCGGACGTAATCCTGATGAAGGACCGCAGGAAGCGCATCCTCCAGTTGTACGAGGCGGTTATGAAGAGGGTCAAGGGCGGAGGGGGCAGAAGATGAAGCTTTGGGACTCGGTCGAGATCGTGGAGCCTTATCCCGCGGCCTACATAGGGGACATAGACTGCCTCGTCATCTCCGACCTGCACCTCGGTTACGAGGGCATAATGGCCGAGCACGGGGTGATGATGCCGAAGGTCCAGTTCGAGGAGGAGGTCGAGATGCTGGAGGGGGTTCTGGCCAAGAGGGGGGGAAGGAGGGTGCTGTTGAACGGCGACATCAAGCACGAGTTCTCGACGACGAGTTACCACGAGTTCAAGGAGGTAGACGAATTCCTCCTCCGCCTAACCGGGCTCTTCGAGGAAGTCATAATAATCAAGGGCAACCACGACAACTACATAGAGAGGGTCACGAGCAGGCACGGGATAGGCGTTTTCAGTTCAAAGGAGATCGGGGGCTTCCTGTTCGCTCACGGCCACAGGAAGCTGGCCAGGGCGCGCGGCTCCGGCCAAAAATGCTTGGTCATGGGGCACGAGCATCCGGTGGTGGCTCTAACGGACGAGGTGGGGGCGAAGGAGAGGGTAAGGTGCTTCCTTTACGGCGACACCGCTTCGGGCAAAATCCTGGTCATGCCGGCGTTCTCGACGCTGGCGTACGGTTCGGAGGTGAACGCGATCAGCCAGAAGGAGTGGCTCTCGCCCGTGCTGAGGGAGGTGGAGACGGGCCGCCTGAACTTGGTAGGAGTCAGCCGGGAAGCCGGAATCTTGGAGTTCGGGAAGCTGCGAAACCTGCAGCTGGTTTCGTGATTCGCTTGACTGGGCGCCCAACGCGCCTTTCGGAGCGTCGGGAGTAAGCAGCATCTTTTATATCTGGACGCGATGCGCCGGTGGAGAAGCATGGGCCTCGAAGGTTCTGGAATCGCCGTCGGGGAACTCAGGCACTTGATACAAGCCATCGGCGTTTCGATGCTGCAGGGAGGGAATTTCCTATTGCACCGGCTCGCGCCGAACGGGCCGATCATGCGGGAACCCAACTTGAGTTACGTCCACAAAGCCTCATGGGGGCTGTACGCTGCGGGAGCCGATCGGGAGGTGGTGTGGCGCCTCATCGATTGGGCGAAGGAGAAAGGGCTGAGGCCCAACAAGGATTTCTACATCGATGGCGAAGGACCGGAGTACAAAATAACGCAGAGGGCATACAGGCCGCTCACTTTCGGGAAGGTTGCCGCTTGGATCGGCCACCCGCTCTTCGAAGACCGGGAGGTTTTGAACAGGATGCTGCAATACCAACACAGCTCAGGAGGGGTCTTCAACTACATCGGCGAGGATCCGGGGAAAGTCGAGGAACAGGCCACGATAGGTTCTTTGAACACGACTTTTTTCGGCCACCTCATGCTGGCCCTGGACATGAGGAGCGAAGCGTTGAAGGCCGGGGACTGGGTCAGGAATCTGGTTGAGAAGAACTCCAAGAGCATGAGGGAGGACGGGAAGATGTACACTCAGATGACCCCGGACGGCCGGCTCGTCAAGGAAGTCCGGGCAGGCGAGAGGATCTCCAAGGTCGTGGACAACAAGAGCCCTAAGCAGGAATTTTGGCACGTGGGAACGGCCATGGCATACCTTTGCGCCCTTTACGAGGCGATGAGGGAAAGGTGGGGTTACTCCGGCAGCGCGGCAGAACCATATCTCAGATCGGCTTTGGAATTGATCGAGTTCGAGGACACGATGCCGCTCGAGACTTACCTGTGGCCGTCCAAGTGCAAGGTTGGCTGGGGGGCGGGCGAGCTCCTGAAGGTCCTCGTCAAGTACGGGGTGGGAGAGGAGAAGCACGTCGGCATGGCGCTCAGGGCCTGCACCAAGGTGGCGACCTTCACCTTCATGGACAACCAGTTGCCCAGCGGAGGGTGGCCTTGCATGCACTACCCGCTCAGCGAATCTTCGCCCGCGATGGAGTTCGATTACAAGCCGTTGAAGGGAATGGTGAACGTTCCTGAAAGTCCGATCGAAGGCTCGGGCACGATCTTCCTGCCGGCGGAGGAGATAACGGGAGAGTTTTTGGGCGAGATGAAGTCCATAGAGGTTGGGCTGAAGGCGCTGCTCAAGCACCTCACGTCAGGTTGAGCTTTTTTGAAGCTGCTCAATCCTGCCCTTTTCTCTTCTGCGTGCCTGGCTAGGTCGGATCAGCTGGCGGCGCGACGGACCGGCGGGTGACTTTAGCCGAGGCCAGTTCAAACGTACTTCTTGCACGAGTAGCAGTAGTACCTTTGGTATTGCGGTATGAAAGTCGCCGGCTTTCCACACTTCGGGCAGTTCGTGGGCGGAGGCGCGGCGGGTGCGGCGACGGCAGGCTGGGCGGCAACGGTCGTCGCTGGCGCCTCGAGTTTG
>JAFNJA010000156.1 GCA_017601265.1 Candidatus Brockarchaeota archaeon | reverse complement strand
TTCACAAGCCCGGCGGGGTTTTGACGTACGGCATACCCGAGTTCAGGCTGCCGAAGGCCATAGTGGAAGCGGAGATAGGGTACATCAGGAGGCTCGGGGTCGAGATAGAGACGAACGCCGTAGTGGGGAAGACGCTAACCATCGACGAGATGTTCAGCATGGGTTACAGGTCGGTCTTCATCGCCACGGGAGCCGGTTCGCCGATCTTCATGCAAATACCGGGAGAGAACTTGAACAACATCTATTCGGCGAACGAGTTCCTCACGAGAATCAACTTGATGAAGGCGCACATGTACCCGAAGTACGAGACGCCGATCAAGGTTGGGAAAAAGGTGGCGGTGATCGGCGCCGGAAACGTCGCGATGGACGCCGCGAGGACTGCCCTGAGGCTTGGCGCCGAAGACGTTTGCGTAATTTACAGGCGTTCCGAGGCGGAGATGCCTGCAAGGGCCGAGGAGGTCAGGAACGCCAAACAAGAGGGCGTGCGCTTCCAGCTCCTCACTTTGCCCGTCAAGTACGCCTCGACGCCCACGGGATGCGTGGAGTCCGTGGAGTGCGTCAGGGTGGAGCTTGGCGAGCCGGATGAAACCGGGAGGAAGAGGCCGATCCCGATCAAAGGTTCAAACTTCGAGATGAAAGTTGACTTGGTCATAGTGGCGATCGGGCAGCGCCCGAATCCCATACTTGCTAAAAGCGCGTCCGGCTTGGAAGTCAGGGAGGACGGGACGATAGTGACGGTTGACGATTCGGGGAAGACTTCCAAGGACTCCGTCTGGGCCGGCGGAGACATAGTCACGGGCGAAGCAACGGTCATAGAAGCGATGGGAGCCGGGAAGAGGGCTGCTGCGTCGATCGATCTTCACGTGAGAGCCGGTTAATTCGGACCTCAAGTACCGAGTTGCTTTTAAGGAAGGCTTGGTCCTTGTGGGGCCAGGTGACGGGCCATGTCAAGTCCCTTGAGGACAGCGATACTTGGGTGCGGCGGGATAGCGGGCGTGCACGCGGCCATCCTTTCCAAGCTCAAGGAAGTCAAGCTGGTCGCCTATTGCGACGTGAGGCTCGAGGCTGCGAACGCCTTCAACCACCAGTATTCCGCCGGAAAGGGAGCGGTTTACCAGGATTTCCGCGAGATGCTGGATAAGACGGGGCTCGACTTGCTGTGCATCTGCCTACCGCCATTCGCGCACAGCGACGAGGTGGAATTGGCGGCCGAGAAGAACGTGAACGTCTTCATCGAGAAACCGATAGCTCTCGACATGAAGACGGCTGAAAGGATGGTAGCGAGCGTCGAGAGGAGCGGCGTCAAGAGCCAAGTTGGGTTCATGTTCCGCTTCGGGGAAGCCGTGGAGGTTGCGAAGAGGATGATCTCGTCCGGCGAAGCGGGCAAGGCCGGGCTTTTCACGGCCAGGTATTTTTGCAACTCACTCCACGCCCCCTGGTGGAGGGAAAGGGAAAAGAGCGGGGGGCAAGTGGTAGAACAGGTGATACACATCTACGACGTCTCCAGGTACCTTTTGGGCGAGGTGGAGTCCGCATACTGCCAAATGGACAACGCGTTCCACCGCGAAGTTGAGAAATACACTTCCGAAGACGCGAGCGCGACGGTATTAAGGTTCAGGAACGGCGCCCTCGCGACGATAGCCGCGACGAACGGCGCGATCCCTAACAGGTGGATATCCGAATACAAGCTGGTCGCGAAAAACGCCACGTTCTACTTCGAAGACGCCAACAACGCCACGATCTACCACACGGATCGCGGGTGGAACTCCGAGACGCAAATAAGGAGCCAAAAAAACGCTTACGAGGCCGAGATGCTCGACCTGATAAACGCGGTAAAGAACGATGCCGAAACCAGAACCCCCATGATCGAGGGCGCCAAGACGTTGAACCTCGTCCTCGCGGTCAGGAGGTCTGCCGAAGAAGGAAAGCCTGTCACTTTGGCCCCCTACTGACACGCATCTTGGGCTGACGGATAAAGGCAAGGTAGCCCCGGCCAGATTTCCGCTCAATCCGCGAGGTTCGAACTGGCGTTGACGGGTTTCGCCTGGCTCCGTGGCGCCAACCAGAGCCCGCTGTCCTTAACCTCTAGACGACGGGGCTTCGGCTTTTTTGCAATACCCATTAGATTTATGCTTTTCTTCCGCGAGGTTCCAAGTCGCCGAAGGTCCTCAGCCGTTTCAGCTGGTTCGAATACGCCCTTGCCTGCTGGAGGGCTTCCGCGGCCTCTTGCTTGGTCGGATCGCGTATGTCGTACAGCGATCTTGCGGCGCCGTAGAGCCTGGCGCTCTCCGGATCCGTCTTGCCCCTTATCTGGCGGATGACCGTCACGAAATCTGCCATCGCTTCCAGCTTCTTGATCACCTGGTACGCCTCCAAAACCTTGTACGAATTTATTTGGGAGTAGAGTACGACGTCCTGCAATCGATTCTGGGCCATCAGGTTGTCTACTAGTTTTGCGTTACGTCGCAAGAAGTCGTCGCTGGCGAAGTAAGCCGCAACCCACGCGTGCTCGGCCGATTCCGGAGGGGGCCGTTGGCGCTTCTTCGCGGACCCCGCCACGGTTTGCAGTATGTCCTCCAGGCACTTCCTGGCGTTCTCCGCTTTGTCGGCCGGCGGGATGACGCGATCTATGCCCGTTTTGCAGGGCGCCGATTTGAGCAGTTCCGCGAGCCTCGAGGGTTGGTACGGGATTCTGCTCATCTCCAGCAAGGCCCTGGACGATTCTATCTCGGCCAGCTTACTGTGCATGACGCAGCTCTCGTAATCGAGACGGCTGAGCGCCGAAGAAGCCCTGCTTAAAAGCACGTCTGATTTCAGCAGGATCTCCCCCACCCTTCCTGAGATCCTCGCGGGTTCGTAGTTGTATTTCCTTATCCATTTTTGGGCCGACGTCAGGATCCCGTCTCTATCAGCAAGTATAATTGACTCGTAGATCATCTGGTCAAGTTCGTAGGGTATCTGCTTCGCCAACCAACTCAGTGGCACGTGAACCAGGTCGACGGACTCCCCTTCCAGCTCGATCCTCTCCAAGAAAACGGAGGAGAGGTTTCTTGCGTCCGCCACCAGGATGTCGTAATCGCTTTCGTCGAAGTTGTCACCCCTCGCCCTGCTGCCGAACAAGGCGAAAGCTGAGACGGGCGGCCTTCCCGCCAACACCTCGCCCAACTTGTCAAAAAGCCGAGACGGTTCAAACTCCGGATTCAAGCGTTGCCGGTTCCCTTTTCGACCCCTTCCTTATATGCGTAGGCATCCCGCCCCCCTTATCAACCTAAGGTGCAGTATAGGAATCTGGAGTAGTAAAACTTACATTCTGAGAAGGCCGATAGCTAAAGCCCCGAGGCACGTCCCGAGATGTCCCTGCACGACGCGCGGTCTGAAGCTGAAAACGTAAAAGCCTCTTACGTGACTTTGAGGATGCAGCTGAAGCTCGTTCTCGGTTACCTAAGGGACGAGGTGCCGGAAACGGCGCTTGCTCGGCAGTTCCTCCTGGAAGCCAAGAAGACGGCTTTGGAACTTGACCAAGCCGTCGTAGGGTTGATCGGGGTTTTCGAGAAGGTTGACAGCGGACAGGGCAAGAACGCGGTCGAAAAGTTGGACAGGCTGCACAAGTTCGTCCTTTCGTGCTCGGGTAACAAGGAGGGCGGCATCGTTGACGCCATGAACAAGGCGGAGGAGACGATACTCAAGAACGACGTCGAGGAAGCGGTCAAACTTCTTGATTCGCTCCAACTTGGTTTGGAACTAAACGAAGCGAACACGGATCTTGGGGACGTGGACTGGGAATCGATGAAATGCAAGGAAGCTCCAGAGCCCGATTTGCCGCCCGCGAGGAAGGGGAAAGGAAAGAAGGTCTCCATCGTCTACCTGTCGAACCCGGAAAACGAGTACCTTGCAGAAAACCTTGTCGGGAGGTTTTTCAAAGAGCTTGACATCGAGCCCACTTACGTCACGGACAAGGGCGGGGGGGAAATTCCAGGAGACGCGGACGCCGTGTTCGCGCTCTTCACGAAAGACGCGGCCAGATCGGAAGAATACGCCAAGCGCCTTGAAAATAGTCCGAGGAGGAGGACGGTCGTGTACGCGGAAAGCGGCGCCGACATGCCCCAGGAGATCGGGAACAGGTTCGAAACGCGCTACTTCTCAAGGGACAGGACCGGCGAACTCCTGATCGAGATGGTCGGTACCTTGAAATCCCGCCAAGTGTGGTAATGCCTGCCCCCTATTCCATTGGCAAAAGTTCTTCTCCGCTGGGCGCGAGTGAACGCGTCATGACGTCTTCGGCGACGCCCCTGTTTTCGGAGGGGTTGTACATGGCTTC
>JAFNJA010000155.1 GCA_017601265.1 Candidatus Brockarchaeota archaeon | reverse complement strand
ACGGAGCCCTCTTGGGAAAGATCCGCCTCGCCTTGGCTTGGGCGCAAGATTTCCAGCAGCCGAGGACGGAGGTGAGCTTGAGCCCGCAGAAGAGGAAGGCCTTGAAGGAACTTGCCGACTTCATACTCTCCGAGGACAAGCCCGAGGCTATCCAGGCCGAGGTCTTCGCGGCGGCCAGGAGGAACGGGCTCCGCCCCCCGGCTCTTTTCGAGGCGATCTACCAAATCCTCATAGGCGCCGGCAGCGGCCCCCGCCTGGGGCCTTACATCGTCGACGTGGGAAGGGATAAGGTGGCAAAGATCCTGGCGCGGTACGCGGACGAATCCGGTTCGCGGTAGGAGAACGACCATGCGCTCCGGCCTCGACTCGGCCGTCGTGCCTTCGCTGTGCTGCCTCGCCTTCGCCGCCCTGGTCGCTTCCGTCGTCGGGTTCTACTGGGGCATGGGCCTCCCACTCGAGCCCGGGGGGTGGAGCTCGAGCCTGATTCAAGTTTTCCTCGTTTCCTTCGGAACCTTCGCCGTGTTGGCAGCTTCTTGGAGGGTACTGTCCATGGAGCAGGGTTCGAAAAGGCTTTCCAGGTTCGCGGCCCGGGCGAAACTCGGGCGGAAAAACTTCGCCGCGCTCATAGGGTGGGAGATCGTGTCAGCCGCCTACCTGCTCCCGAACCTCAGCCTCGCAGCCCTGGGGTTTGCCGACCTCGCGTCCGCCCACTTCCCGTGGCAGGACTCCCTGTTCTACGCGTTCGTGTTGAGCCAGCTCGCCTCCTCCCTCTGCGCGGCCTTGGCGGCGTGGTCGGTGGATCGCTTCACCTGACCTTCAGTAAGCGTTTTATCTCCATCCGCCGGCGCCTCCTCTGAAGGACATGTTGAAGGTCGTCACAGTGAAGCTTCCGGAAAGGCTCGTGAACGCGCTGGACGTTCTCGTGAAGCAGGGGCAGTACCCGAACAGGAGCGAAGCAATAAGGGCCGCGATCAGGGATTTGATAAAGAAGGAACTGTCGGCCTGAACCCGCCTAGCGAAAGTACCGCCTCATCGTCATCTGCCCACCTCCCCTGAGCCTCACGACGTAATCCACCAGGTCCTCCACGCTCCCGAACTTGAGATCGAGCAGCTTTTGGAAGTTCCAGCCCCTGCACTTCAGCGCTGAAATGATGCTCGCCGCCATGACGGAAGGCTCGAGGCTTCCCGTCAACGCGTACGCTCCCAGGAAAGCTCCGCACCACGCGTCCCCCGCGCCCGTCGTGTCCACCAAGCCGCCCCTTATCCCGACCGTCGCGGGGATGAGGCTGAGCTGCCCCTCCTTGACGTAGATCGCTCCGAGTTCGCCCAAAGTCACTATCAGCTGCCTGGATTCGAACTGCTTCGCCGCTATTGCCGCGTCCCCGATTCCGGTCAACTTTCCTATCTCCCTCTCGTTGACGATGAAGAAATCCGAGTCCCTCGCGACCTCCGCCAGCAGCCGCCTGTCCTCCCCGCGCCTCATGTATCCTTCCCACGTGTTGACCGACACAACGCTGCCCCGTTCCGTCCTCCTGAGCTGCTTCAAGATCTTGGAAACCTTGCCGGGCGGCATCGGCGCCAAGTGGACGTAAGAGCGCCCAGCCGCAGCTTCGACTATCTCGTCGGCCCTCAGGAAGCGAGCCGCGCCGAAGCTGGTCGCCTTGTAGTTCGCGTTCCACCCTTCGTCGTACTCTATCTCGAACCTCGTCGAATCCGACCTCACGACTTTTATGAACCCCCCTGGGAAAGCCCACCTCAAAAGCTCCTTGTACTCGTAATCCTCGCCCACGACGGTGGCGAGGCGCACGTCGTCGTTGAAGACCCGCGCAGCCACCGCCGCGTATATCGCCGCGCCTCCCGGTTGCTTCCTCCGGCCAGAGCTGTTCGTGACCGTGTCTATCGAGGCGTGGCCGGCAACGAGGATGCTGCCCGGCAAATCCCTTCGCGACCCGCTCCTGTCCGGAGATTTTAACGTTTGACCGGCCCCTCCGGACCGGATCTTGCAATACGTTTTAATCCCTTCGCCGCCGGAGCGAAAGCGGGATGTCCGGAGAATCTTGGGTCGACGTGGCTTCCATATGCCGAGCGGCGGTCCAGGATCTTCGTCTTCGGAAAGGTTCGGCGCGCGGAGCGCCGAAGCCTGACGCAGCGAAGCTGGAGGTTTGGAGGCGCGGTTTACGCCAAGCCAGGATTTCCGCGGCCAGCGAAAGCGCGTGGGAGCAAGCGACGAGGCTGCTCGCGAAGCTCGAGTTGGCGCAAGAAGGCTTGTGGGCCGTCGACGCCTCCGAGATCGAGGATTTCTTGATGGGCCATCCGGAGCGCCGGGCGGAATTCGAAACCGGTCCCAAGCTTGGGAGCGGCCTGGCCGACGCTTGCGCGGAGGCTGAGCGGCACCTTTCGCTCGCGCGGGAACTGGCGTCCAAGCTTGACCGCGCCCTCGCCGCGGAAGGGGGTGCCCGCGGCGGGAAAGGCGGCTTGAGCTCCGACATCGGCGAGCTCGTTGAAGAGATCTCGATGCGCGTCGAGAGGGCGACGTCGGAAGCGAAGGACGAGTTGAGCAAGCTCGAAGATTGAGGGCGAGGCTACCCGTTCATACCGGCGGTCCCAAGTGCCGGAGCGGCTCCGGAACTTTCTGCTTCCTGGCTCCCCTTTTCATCCAGATGACGAGGATCGTCGAGGCTACGCCGACGCAAGCTGCCGCCAAGACCAGGATGGAGTTCGCCGACAAAGGTATCGAAACGGTCACCGCGTAGTCGGTAACCAAATCGATCCCCTCGATCGGCGTCGCCATGCCGAGGTTCGAGACGCTTCCTTCGACCCTTCCGACCGGGATCCAGGCGAACTCGGCCCTCCCTTCCCCGTCGGTCAAGCGCCAGACGCGGGTCTGGTTCGGCAGCAGCAAGGTCACGTTCGCCCCTTGCACCGGGAAGTCGAAGCCGTCCTTGACCCTGACCTCCACGTCGTATATCCTGCAGCGCACCTGCAGGTCCGCCGGGCCTTGCACCCTGTAAACCGTGCCTTCCGGCTTGACGTTGATCCCCTGCCACATTATGCTGGACACTACGGCCGTCCCTTCCTGCATCCAAACGTCGTAAGTCCCGTACAGCGAGACCGTGGAGCCGTTCGGGGCTGTGAGCGTGACCGAGCTCGGCTTCGGGCTCACCTGCCTTCCGCCGTTGTCTTGGAAAGAGAACCTGACGAGGTACTCGGTCTTGTAGAACGCTTCCAACTCGAGATCTCCCGAGACCAGGAGTTCGATGGAGCTTTCGTTTTCCCCGTTGCTCCACCTCTGGAAGACGTGCCTCGTCCCGCCTTTGTAAAGGGCGCTCTGGGTCGACAGGTTGAGCCTGCCCAAGGAGACATCGAACTCAACCTCCCCGCTCGCGTTTACCGTTTTGGTTTCCCCGCCGGCCGTCACGTTCACACCCTGCCTCGCCTTCACCTTGAGCCTCGCCATCCTCGCCTGGACCGCGACCTCCCTGTAGTTGTTTGCCTCGTCCCTCTCGAAGATCCTGTTGAACGGATCCAGCCTCGCGCTTATCGTGTGGTTCCCGAAGGCCGCCCTCCAGGTCGCGTTCGCGACCAAGGAGCCGTGGGCCTCCAGCCTCCTCGTGTCGTTGAAGATCAGGATCGCCGAGCCGTCCACGTAGAACCCGACCGTCACGTTCTCGGCCGGAGCGGTTCCTTCGTTGTCGTAATAGGCGTAGATCGTCACGTTCTTTCCCGCTATCGGCGCCGCGGCGTCGAGCCTTATCGATTGGAGCACGAGTTCGATCCTCCCCCAGGAGTAGGAGGAGTAGAGGGTCCCCCAAGTCGAGGGGCTCGTCTCTTCCGCGCCCTCCGGCCAACGGGCCCTCGCGTCCCCGTCGTCGTCGATGACGATCGCCATCGCCTTCTTCTTTCCCTTCGCTATCCCGAGTTCGGAGAAGCTGACCGCCAACTCGACCCTCCACCCGCTCGAATCCGTCTTCGACGCGTTCGAGGCTGCCAACTTGCCCAAGCTCCATTGGCCGCTCCTAGTCGCTATTATGCAGTAGTCGTCCGTCCTGAAGGGCCTCTCCGGCGAAGGAGGCTCCCTTCCAAGCCAGATCCTCATCCTGTCGTTCGCGTTGCTTGTTTCGTCCGGAACGTCGACCGCTATGAAGAGGAACGAGGCGTTCTGGCAAACGTAAACCTTGCAGCTGCTCGCCTCGCTCCACTGGATCGAGGCGGCCGGGGGAGGGTACTCGTTCTCCCCGATGCTGCCGTCGACCTTCGGCGTCGGGTACCATTGGACGTCGATCTCGCCTCCGGCCCGCGCAACCGCGATCGAAACGAGGCCGAGAAGAACGAAGTCCGCCGCCCCCAGTTTGCGCCTCAGCATGGCTAGCAAGCCGAAGAAAAGG
>JAFNJA010000154.1 GCA_017601265.1 Candidatus Brockarchaeota archaeon | reverse complement strand
CAGACCCACGAATGCGCATCGACCCCCCTTCCCGATCCTCTCTTAGCAGCTCAAGAGAGAGTTTTCTCTCGGTGATACCAAGATCAAGCTTGCTTGTGTCTTCATGAGCAAGGGATTCGGTAGTGGAGGCTCAGATTAGATCGGACAAACGCGATAAACTGTCAACAAGAAGGCTGGCAAGATCAAGCGGCTACATTCGATTCGACTTCAAGCCAATAAACAACAAGCGGAACCATGCCTAACGGTTCGGGCGCTTATTCCGCGATCTTGTAGTATACCCTCTTCCTGTTCCTTCCCTTGTTCTCAACTCTTACGAGGGCTACCTTGCCTATCTCCGACGTGTTCCTCACGTGCGGCCCCCCGTCTGCCTGAACATCGATCCCAGGGATCTCGACGATCCTTAGCTCCCTCACCTCCGGTGGAGCTTTGTCGGCCAGCTTGACTATTCCCGGTATCTTAAGCGCCTCATCCCTCGCCATGGTATAGATCTTGACCTCCACTGCTTTGGACGCCGCCTCATTGACCTCCTCTATGGCTTTCTCGAAGATCGTCCTGTCAGACTTTTCGATGCTGAAGTCGTCTTTAGCCATATCGGGGTCTACGTGGCCTCCCGTTATCAGGGCGCCGTATTTTTTGTACATTATCGAGGAAAGTACATGAGCTGCCGTGTGGAGCTTCATCAAAGCGTACCTCCTTTCCCAGTCCAGCTCCACCGTGACGAGATCGCCTTCCTTGAAGGAAGGGGTTGTGGACAACGCATGGACTATGTCGCCCGTGCTCCTGTCTTCCGAAACATCGACCACGTTGTACTCGGTTCCGGAGTGCGCGATGGTTCCGAGGTCGTTGGCGACTCCTCCAGAAAGGGGGTGAAAGACAGTCCTATCGAGTACGACCTTCTCCCCATTAACAAGCTTAACCTTGGAATCGCAAGACCTCAGGTAGCTATCCATCATGTATAGCCTTTCGGTCAATTCATTCCAAGATAGCTTAAGCTCAACTAATAAGGATTGTTTCCATGGACTTACTTAACTCTGATGGCTGGCGTTGATGCGCGTTATTACGTCTGAAATTGCAACAAGACACAGGAACCCTTAAGCGGGGGATTTCTCTTGGAGAAGAGCATGGAGTTGCGCCTGAATCTTCAAAGCCAATCGCTCAAACGGGATGGTAACGGCCACATTCATTGGCAAACTTATAGAACCTCCAGGGTACTGCCAACTTCGGAAACCGCGATTCTTATCTGCGACATGTGGGACAAGCATTGGAGCCGGGGCGCGAGCGAAAGAGTCGATTCCATGGCGCCAAGAGTGAACGAAGTCATTGAGCGAGCAAGAAAAAATGGCGTGCAGATAATCCACGCGCCTTCGGAGACCATGGACTTCTACGCCGGTACGCCCGCAAGAAAAAGGATGATCGACGTTGCTCGAGTTCCTCCACCAGCTCCTTTGGCGCACGACGACCCACCGCTGCCGATAGACGATTCTGACGGCGGTTCCGACACGGGCGAGAAACCCTGGTACAAAGCTTGGAGCAGGCAGCATCCCGCGATCGAGATCGACCAGGAGAAAGACGGTATATCGGACGACGGCCTCGAGATCTACAGCTTCATGAAGAAAAAGGGAATCAAGAACGTCATCATCATGGGTGTGCACGCGAACATGTGCGTCCTAAACAGGCCTTTCGGTATAAAGCAGATGGTCAAGTGGGGGGTGAACGTGGCCCTGGCACGGGACCTCACGGACGCCATGTACAATCCTGCGATGCGTCCGTACGTGAGCCACGAAGAAGGCACGAAGCTGGTCGTCGAATACATAGAAAAGTTCTGGTGCCCGACAATAGTGAGCAAGGAACTTAAAGCAACATATTGATCGCCGAAGCCTCCGCATCGGAGCGTCTACAGTTTGCCTACAGCAAGAATATCGTATAACTATACGTGTCTTTGCATGCCAGGATCATACCACAACGATGCTACTCTCTCAAAATCGTGAAGCCATTTGCTTCTTTCCCTTGCTATCGCTCCGAGTGTTAGGCTGCCATACTTTGAGGAAGGGGCTTTCGCAAGCATCACTTGAGGTTTATCGCCAGCCAAAGCCATTATGCCTTCGTTGCGCGCGTAAAGGGGTCGATTGTACGTGGAAGGCCCGTTTACAGACATGAACCCATTTTCCGTGCAGGAATACCCGAAAGTAGCCCCAGAGCCCCCATATTATCCAACATTGCTTCACGCATTAGTCGCTCACCAAATCTTTGCCTTCAAACTCGGGCTCCAAACGCAAGACCTCCTCAAGATGGCAAAGCCTTGTAAGGGTACGCGCCATTATGCCTTGCCGTCTCGAACATCAATTTGGCATTCTGGCCCGGGATGCCGGGGTGGATCGAGTGGTCAGACGCGAGCACGTAACCCCCGCCTGGAGCTGCTGAGCGTATGCACTCGAGCGTCTGGCGGGCTATGTCTTCTCCTGTCCCCCATTGCAGCGTCGAGGAAGCGTCCACGTTTCCTATAAGCGCCATCGAACCTCCAAACCTCCTCTTGATATGCCCGATGTCCATCGATGCTTTCCTCTCGATGGGGTGCAATCCTTGTATCCCCATCTCCAAGATGTCCCCAAGCAGGAGATTGATGTTCCCGTCGGAGTGGAGTAGAACGATCGCTCCCTTGCCTTTCATCCTTCGGACGAGCTTCTCGATGTGCGGCCTCAAAGAAGCCCTGAAGAGGGTTGGTGAGACGAAAGGACCGTCCACGTGCCCCAGATCCTCGTTGAGGAAGATGATCTCGACGCCAGAATCTACGCACAGGCTTCCTATCTCGCAACAATAGCTGGTCACGCGATCCAGCAGCTTCTGAGCGAATCGAGGCTTCGCTAAAAGGTACTTGAGGAAGGCCTCGAAGCCGGTCAGGAAGCTAGCGGCGGTGAACGGCCCGCCTATCGGGAAGCTCGCGGCAACCGCCATGTCCTCGCCAACGATCCTCAAAACTTTCTCCACGAACTCAAGCCTCCCAGCCGCGCGGGGATCCGGCATTTCGTAGCCGTCAAGCGATTCCGGTCCGCTTATCGGCCCTTTGACGTACCAGGGCAGCGTTATGAGATCCGGCGATAATTTATACTCTATCCCCCACTCATCCACCATCGATTCCCCTTCGACCCTGTTCTTCCAGCCTTTCCTCGGTCCCGGCGACACGCACATCATGTCCAAGCCCAGGGCCTTGTGGCCTTCGACGCAAACCTCTGGGGTCACTTCGGCGATCTTCCTGCCAAGAACGTTCTCGAAAGATCTTTGTTCGTAGAGGAAATCGAAAAGCGGCACTCGATCAGGCTCCTCGAGATTGAGCGCCTTCAGAACCCTTTCGCGTCCCATCATGCCGAGGCTCGGCCTCCGTGCCAAGATTATGTTTTCCCATCTAGCTCCTTTTTCGATGGCCGCATTTTTGCCGGATCCTCCGTTTAATAGCACTCCTTCCTGTCCACCAAGTTCAAGAGCGCCTCCCCAGCGAGGTATCTCCGCAAGTTCTCCCTGAATATGCCCAAGCTCCTCTCGAAAGCCTCTTTTGAACTTCCGGACACGTGCGGAGTCAGTATCACGTTCTCCAACTCGTAGAGCTCGCTTCCGGGCGGCAGCGGCTCCACCCCGGTAACGTCCAGGGCGGCCCCCGCTATCCAACCTTCGCGCAGCGCCTTGACCAGAGCCCCCTCTTCGACTAGTCCGCCCCTCGCGACGTTTATGAAGTAAGCCCCCCTCTTCATGGTTTTGAACTCCCTCTCCCCGAACATGCCCTTCGTCTTCTTCGTTAGTGGCGCGGCGGTAACCACGAAATCCGATTCAGAAAGCAGGTCTTCGATCTTGCTCCCTGGCAGAAGGACGTCGGCCCCGGGCTCGGCCAACCCCGTCCTCCTAGTGGCCACGACCCGCATGCCCAGGCACCTCGCCTGGCGCGCCAACTCCTTCCCTATGTGCCCGAAACCGCATCCACTCCCACTTTCTTTGTTGCTGGCACCTTCCGTAAAACGGCATGCGCTTCGCGAGCATCAGCATGAACATCAGCGCATGCTCCGCGACTGGGGTCGAATGCGCCCCCTTGCTGCAGGTCAGCAAAACGCCCTTTCTCATCGATCCCCGGAAAAGCAGGTGGTCAACCCCCGTCGAGAAGGAGTGGAGCCACTTCAGCCTCGAAGCCTTTCTTAGCGCGCCAACGCTTATCCAACCTGCTATGACTTCCGAACGGGCTATGAACCTGGAAGCTTCGCTTTCATTTTCGAAAGCCTCGACATCCAGCCTGCTCGATACCGAGCTCACCTCCTCCAGCTGCCTCTTCGTGAGCTTCGAGAGCACTAGGACGATCACTTTCCTCGACCGCATGGCTTCCGCCTTTGGCGCCCGAAGTTAAAGCGTTTCCCGCGCTGGGATCGGCCACGGCGATGTGGAGGAATGCCCGCAATCTGTTAAGGATCAAAGGGAGGCGAAGGCTTCTGTCGGTCA
>JAFNJA010000153.1:3155-4494 GCA_017601265.1 Candidatus Brockarchaeota archaeon | reverse complement strand
ATTGCAGGGAGCGTGCGTGCGTTGGGTCGTAGACATCGTTACCTATTTGGACAACGTGCTTTACGAGATAGTGAACGAAAGCGGGTCGTACTCGACGGAATGGCAATACCACATGATCCGTTTCGTGCATAAATACGAGGGAACGAAGCCGAAGCAGCATCCAGTCGGCATGACCTTCCAATGGTCCGCCAAGTATAGGGGCACGAACGAGAACCTTTTCAACAGCCCGGCCGACTGGATCTCCCCCAGCCCAGACGGCGGCTACCAAGACAACCCGCCTGCAGCGGATGGGAGCAAGGTCATCCTTTCCGACACCGACCACCTGTGGGGCATAGGCGGGAACCAAGCGTGGGTTTGGAAGAGCTTCTGCAGGGGGATGAACCCTCTCTTTATGGACCCGTACCACGAGGTTAGGGATGAGGCCATGGGCAAAAAGGAAGTTGAGTGGACAGACCACCTTTCAGGCAAAACCGCTTTAGATTCCAGGTGGGATCCCATAAGGAGGAATCTGGGTTACGCGCTTTCTTACGCGAAACGGATGGATCTAGCCTCGATGGTTCCGAGCAACAACCTCGCCTCTACGGGCTACTGCCTTTCGAATCTTGGATCGGAGTACTTGGTTTACTTGCCTGACGGCGGCGACGTGGTCGTGGACCTTGCGGGCGCACCAAAGGGGCTCGGCGTCGAATGGTTCGATCCGAACACTTGCGAAAAGGTGACCGGGAGGAGTGAAGATGGCGGAAGCGCCAAGGCTTTCAGCTCACCTTTCGGAGGCGACGCTGTCCTCTACATCTCGAGGAACTCCCCCAAACTCGTGAGGAACTGATTAGAGGCTCAATCCCAAGCTAGCTAGGTACGGCCTCTGGGCCTCCCTATCGAGGTAGAGTTGCCTCTCTGCCCTCTCCAAGACCTTCGAAGCAACCTTTGCGGGCACGACAACAACTCCGTCATCGTCCCCAACCACTATGTCGCCAGGATTGATGGTCGCGCCTCCCACGACGACCGGTACGTTCACCCTTTCTTTGTCAAGCTCGATCCTACCAACGACCTCGGTCCTCCCAACTCCCCTGCAAAAAACCGGGAATCCTATCCGCCTTATCTCCCAGCTGTCTCTGCACCCGCCGTCAAGGACGATTCCCTTGACGCCTTTTCTTTTGGCGACCAACGCAACCATGGAACCCCAGAATCCAACATCCACGTACCCTTCTGCATCGACTACGAGCGCTGTCCCAGGTCCGGCAAGATCCATGAAGCAGTCGTAGTTTGCCCTTTTCATATACCAACCTTCAACGTACTTCTCGTACTCGTCGCAGCTCATGGGAGGAATCCTGGTCCCGGT
>JAFNJA010000153.1:0-3078 GCA_017601265.1 Candidatus Brockarchaeota archaeon | reverse complement strand
GCCAGCCAGCTTGATCCCTTGATAGAGGGGCTTTATCTCGGAAGATACGAGGACCTCGTCGTGAAGTCCGTAACGATCGAGCGCGTCAACGACGTCTGCAACCCTTGTTTTCTCGAATCTTTCAACGAGCTCAAGAACCGACATTATACTGCCGACGAGGAAAATGAACCCTCCAATATAAGCCTAACTTGTCAGATGAGCGACAACCAAATTCGGATGTGACCTAATGTGCTTACGAAGCTCCAGGCGTTCCGAACCCCTTCGTCGAATCGTCAAGAACTAGAACCCAATCCTCCGCCTGCCCGCTTGAAGGAGGGGAAAAAACCCTGGCCTCGTTCGAGAACTCGCCGATCGATTCGGCCTTCCCGTTGCGCGGGTCGTACCAGGATGCCCTGACCCTGTTCCTGAAAGCTCTTTCCAATCGGACCCCCACGGGCCTACCGGTTGGAACGTATACGAAGGCGTAACTTCCGTCAGCGGCTCGCGTGCTTTGCGCATGATCGGCCGTCTCTCCGAAGTCGGATACCAAGATCGATTGGTCCGGGATTCGAACCGTGACAGGCCTGGACTCGATCAATCTGCGCAGATGTTGCATCTGCGATGCGCCCGGCAATCCCAAGGCTCTCCTCCAGGGCGTCCGAGCGTGGCTGACTGGGGCGCGCCCGGGTTCAAAGAATTGCCACACGTCATGGCAACCGTAGGTGTGCCCGAAGGCTCCAGCGAAAACCGCCCAGTACGCGGCTTGCCTTACGTCGTGGTCGTCGAACCAGCCGTTCTTGGGATCCCAGTTTATTGGGTGGTCCTCGTAGCGGGCTTCTCCATCCATGCAGGGCTTCACGGGCTTGAGCGCGTAATCCCGCTCAACCATCTTGTAGTTGGCGAGATCGCGGGCGGAGTGCCCCGATTGGACCATGTTGAAATCCAGCCAAGCTTCATCGTGGAAAAACTGGGACGAGGACGCGCCTCCTGCTGGATGGTAGGTTACCAAATGGCCGCCGCCGTCCCCCAAGCGCAACCCCTTGGCCATTGCTCGCCAGATCTCGCGGTGCCTTTCCGTTTCGCTCGGCCTGTCCCCGCCCAATATCCATATGACCTGCCCGTCCCTGTACCTCCTGCCAAGGAACTCGCCGTACGCAAGGGCGTTCTCCGGATCGAATATCTCGGGGCCCGTTCCCCATTTTTTGTTGACCTTGTCGCCCCAAGTAGGAAGCATTCCGACGAACATGTCCAGGGAGGAAGCTTTCTCCACCACGTAGTCGACGTGCTGAAAATATCGATCGTTCGGCTTTGCCGGATCGTTGTCAATCAGCGGGACTTCCCCGTATCTGTTCGGCACCGTCAAGCCTTCGAACTCCGCGAGCACCACCGCCTGGATCACGCTGAAACACTTCGAGGCGCGATCCCTGAGGTAGTGGTCGACCTCTTCTCGTCTCAGCCTGTGGAAAAGCTCCCAGGCCGTGTCCCCCAGGTAAAAGAACGGCTCCCCCTCCTCGGTCACCAGGAACCTGCCATCGCCCGGATCCCCGGCTCGACGGAAAACCTTCAACCTTTCCATTCGCACCCCTTGCAATTCGATAACGGTTATAATTCTTCCCGAGATGCGATACTCTTCCAGCATGGGCGCGGTTAAAATCGTCCTCGATAGCTAAGCGAGATGAAACGCTTAAGAATGCGCGCGCTCAACGAATCAGGCACCATAGCTAATGATTCGCAACGAGATGCTAACTTGCCTGAAAGAGGCTTTTCCAAACGTCGAGTTCGCCTCAGGTGAGATCGACAAATTCTTCAAGGCAATAAGCCTGATGAATCCGGGAGGCTCCCTCTACGCGGAGAGGGAGAAAAAAGCGTACGAAACGATCCACTTCTCGATCCACGTCGTCAAGAGCATCAATAGGCTTTCGAGGAAGAGGGAGATCGCTCTGTTGGATTGCGGTTGCGGCCGCTCTTACTTGTCTTTCCTCGTCAACCACGTCCTAAAAAAAATGGATAGGCGGGTGACGTACATTGGTGTCGATAACAACGCTCAGCTAGTCGAAAGGTCCATGATGGTTAGAGATGAACTGGGTTACGGGGAGATGCATTTTATCAAAAGCAATATAATCGATTTCAATCCGGAGAGGAATGTGGACATCGTTTGCGCGCTCCACGCGTGCGATACGGCAACGGATGAGGCGATAGCTAAAGGGGTCGAGCTCGGAGCCAGGTACGTGATAGTTGCGCCATGCTGCCAGAGGCAGGTGATCAGGCAACTGGGCATGGCTTCCAAGAAGATTTGGCAGTTGAAGCCACTGTTGGATGAGAAGGTAGCAAGGGAGTACGTCGGCGTCGTCCTTACGGAGTCGCTAAGGAAACTGGCATTGGAGAGCTTCGGTTACGAGGTCGAGATGTTCGAGTTCACGCCCGCGAGATACACTCCGAAGAACATCATGCTGCGCGCGGAGAAGAAGGGATCGTGGAACGAAAAGGGTTACGAGGATTACAAGGCTCTAAGGAATTACTTCGGCGTGAAGCCCAAGATAGAGGAGTACTTGGCCCAACTTACGTGAGCCGTTATGAAATGCTCGATAAAAGCTGGCTTGCTCGATGAAGCCGTCACTTCTGCCCAAGACGGGGCGCGAACTCCGGGAAGCCATCGCCAAGCACGGTCGAATAAGTTCGGCGAGTTGCCCCCTTCCTGAAGCGGGGGAAACCATCTTGGTCCGCTTCCCAACTATTGAAGCTTGAAGCGGGCGTAAAATAAGAAAGGCTGAAGCTTTTCCTACGGGGCGTTGCGTTTGCAGATCCGTCGCTTCCGCTTTGCTTTACGTAGAACCCAGGCATCCGGAAGTCAAAGACGCCTTGATGGAGTGGCTGGAGGATCCCGAGAGCGCGAGGGTGGTAGAAATCCCGCTCAGGAACCTGAAAGCCACGTAACCCATGACGAAAGCGCATCGAGTGAACTTTTGCCGTTCAAGCGGAAAAAAGTTCTGCGCGGCCAAGATGGTGTAGCGCTTTCTCGACCGTGAAAAATCGTTCACGATCGGGTAGTGGCATCTCCATACCCGCTTTTGGCGAGGAGTGACCCTTCAACCGAACGCC
>JAFNJA010000152.1 GCA_017601265.1 Candidatus Brockarchaeota archaeon | reverse complement strand
ACCGGCGGGCTCGAAGCAATGAGGTATGATTTGGAGATTCCATTGAAGTACGGCATCTACCAATCGGTTGGCGACACCGTCGGGCCAGGCGGAATATCGAGGTCTCTAAGGAATATACCCGTGGTATTGGAGATGGCAAGGGACATGGAGGATGTTTGTCCCAAAGCATGGTTCATAAATTACTCGAACCCAATGACGACGATCTGCAGAGCCGTGACGAAGACAACAAGGATCAAGACCATTGGCTTATGTCATGGGTTGAACGAAGGCTTGTCGATGCTCAGGTGCATCTTTGGCGTTGAAAAAGGTGGTGAAATGCACGCGAAAGCGGCTGGAATAAACCATCTCCCCTGGATAACCGAGCTGAGGGTGAGAGGCGGGGACGGGTTCCAGCTCCTCAGGGAGTACGTCAAGCGAAACGGAGTCTCGATCTCGCCCGTCAAGCTCGAGTTATTCAAGGTTTACGGCTGCCTGCCCGGCACTGGCGACAGGCACGTCGCAGAGTTCTTCCCGCACTTCCTCACGAAGGAGGCTGGCGCTGGCTCGAAGTACGGCGTCAGGTTGACCACTATAGAGGACAGGTATGCGTGGAGGGAGAGGCAAATCGAACGCGTGAACAAGATGCTCTCGGGCGAGCTCAGCATAGAGATGAGAAGATCGCAAGAAGCAGCTTCGAATATAATTTCAGCTATCACGAACGGGAGGCACGAGGTCGAGATCCTCAACCTACCCAACAAGGGGCAGATAAATAACTTACAGAGGGAGGCCGTAGTCGAAACCTACGGCTTGGTAGGCCCTGGAGGGGCGGAGGGCATCTCGGTCGGCGACGTTCCGCCCGCCGTCCAAGCGATACTGCACCAGCACGTAGTCAAGCACGAGCTTACGGTCGACGCCGCTCTGAAAGGCGATCGGGAGCTCGCTCTCCAAGCGCTACTTTTGGACCCCCTGGTCAGGAACTTCGACACCGCAGGGAAAATGCTCGACGAGCTATTGGAAGCGAACAGAAATTACCTGCCGCAGTTCTTCGGGAGCAGGTAGGTCGCCGCAATTTGCCAGATAATCATTGCTAACACTAGAGCCGCCCAGCTGGGACGGGGCTTTTTCCGTTTTTCCCGCCCGCTCAGAACCTCTCTCGGTGAACGATCTGGGAGAGCGGCTTCCGGGGCCTGGCGGGCGGTGATTCTGCTGGGTAACCCAAGGGGGTCACGGCCAGGACTCTTACGTCGGCGGGAATGTTGAGCGCCCTCTTTATCTCCCCGTCCGCCCCCCAACGCCCGATCCAGCACGTCCCGAGGCCGAAGTTCGCGGCCGCCAGGATCAAATGTTCGAACGCTATCGCTATGTCCGTCTGGCTCGGGGCTTCGGTGCACCCGACGATCACGACGGGAGCCTGCTGGGCCCAATCGGATATGCCCAGCGCCCTCTTCTTTTCGGGATCCTTCACGACCACGAAGTGCCAAGGCTGGGCGTTGCCTCCCGAAGGCGCGAGCCTCGCTGCCTCGAGCACCTGGTTGAGAACCTCCTCGGGCACGGGATCTGGCCTGTACTTCCTTATGCTGCGCCTCTTGCTTACGACCTCCATGAAATCCATCGCGCATCAGCGTTGAAAGGCGCCGCACGCGTTAATAACCGTGTTGGAATGGGCCCGCCTTGTCAGTACCAGCCCAGCGTCCCCTCGCGCTTGGACCTGGCCACCCCCCACGAGAACACTTTGTACCCGATGGGGAACAGCACGACCGCGAACGAGGCGCCCTTCGTGAACTCGACCAGTACCTTAGGGTCGGTGATCGACGGGTTGGTGAGCATCGACAGCCGGCACAGGTGGTAGACCCAGGTTTGCGGGAGGAACCATGAGATGGAGGAGGCTCCGGGAAAGAATATGGAATCGAGGTAGAGGACCGGAAAAGTTATGCCCGAGAAGAGGTTTTGGAGGATGTTTATCGCCCACGTTATAGGGTCGGTCGACTTGGTCACGATCCTCAAGCCCGTAGAGATCATGGCCAAGCCCATCAGTATGGCGGCCGAGATCGCGAATGCGGCGAGGACGGAGGCGACGTTGGCGTTCAGCCTCACGTTGAAAACGTAGATCCCGATCAGGAGGTAGGGGATGAAGGTGATCACGGAGAAGATGTACGACCACGCGACGTTTCCTATGACGAAGACCGGGGTGCTTATTCCCGTCATCAGTATGGTCTCTATGGTCCAGGGGTTCAGCTGCCTCTCCACCCCTTGCACGAGCGGCATCACGAGGTTTCCTATCGCTATCCCGACCACCAGGAAAGAAATGTAATCGCTTCCGTACATCTCGCTCACGGGCTTCTGGACGTAGGTTGCGCCGACCCCCCAAGAGAAGACGCCTATGAAGATGTTGACGATCTGGGTCATGACGGCGGTCTTGTACGTTGCCCAGCTGTGGAAGTCCCGCTTCGTGAAGGCGACGATCTGCTTAACCTCTATTGGGACCTCCATCCTTCCGCGCCACCGCCTGCGCCCTTTGGCCCCGTTGCCAATCTTGCCTCCCCGTTATCGCCATGAACGCGTCCTCCAAGCTCGGCTCCTTCGTGTTTACCGTCCTTATCCTCAACCCGCTCTTCATGACGACTTCGAGGATGCTTGAAAGGTCCGTGTCCTTGTCTACCCTTATCGAAAGCCCGCGGAAGCCCATCTCCGGATCGACGTCCGGAGTGGCTCCGTGGACGCCTGGCAACGCCTCGAGCTCGTCTACCATCTTCCCGTGCTCTTCGTCGAACTCGGCCCCTGCAAACGTTATCTCGAATGTCTTTTCGTCGAACATAGCGTATCGGACGTTGTCGGGGGTGTCGCACGCCGTCACCTTCCCCCTGTCCAGGATCGCTATGCGGTCGCACAAAGCCTGGGCCTCGTAAAGGTTGTGGGTGCTGAGGAGGATGGTCTTCCCCTCCTCCCGCGCCAACCTGTCGCGCAAAAGCGACCTGAACTCCGCCGACCGTCGGCTCGTCGAAGAGCAGGATGGGGGTGTTCCGCAGCAGGGACCTGCAGAGCAAAAGCTTTCGCTGCATCCCGCTCGAGTACCGCTGGTAGCTGTCGTTCGCCCTTTCCTTTAGGCCGGTGAAATCCAAGAGGAAGTCGATCCTCCTTTTCGCCTCAACCTCGCCCAAACCGTAAAGCAGGGCGTAGAACTCCAAATTCTGCCTGCCCGTTAGCCTCCAGCTGAAACCCCTGCTCTCGGGCAGGACTGCTTGTAGGTTTTTCAGCACCTCCGAAGCCTCCTCCTTCACGTCGAAACCGTTCACGTAAGCCTCGCCCTCGTCGTGGATGACGAGGGTGCAGAGTATCTTGATCAAAGTCGTCTTCCCCGCGCCGTTGGGGCCCAAAACGCCGAAGATCTCCCCGCTCCTTACGTTCAGGTTCACGCCCCTGAGGGCCTCGATGAAAGGGCCCTTCGCCCCCTTTATGACCCTGAGCAGCCCTCCGAAAGAGGTGACCTGCCCACCGAAACCGTGGTGGAAATGGCCCCTCTCCCTCCTGGCGCTCGTCGGGTACCTCTTGACGAGGTTGACGGTTTCTATGGCGTACCCCACGGCCATCGCCGCTTCGGCGCTAGCTTGCCTTCATGAATGAGCGGCGCGTTCACGATATAAAAAGGTATTCTGGTTCTGAGCACGACACATTTTTGAAATGAGCCGTTCCCACCTCCCAAGCCCGGCAAGAAGGCTGGGACCCGGGCGGCTCATGCCGCCTTCGGCATGGAAACGAGCGTCCAAGGGAAAGGCAAGCGAGGACGAAGCAAGTCGGACTCGCCGATGATCAGCCGGAATCGACAGCAAGGCTTTTAATCGGAACGCCCCTTAAAGAAACTTCAAGGGTGCATTGCGGATGGTCGAGGCGTACATCCTCGTCAAGATATCCACCCAGACGGAGATCTACGGCTACAACCGTTCGGTCGTGGAGAAGATAAGCAAGATGGAGGGGGTGGAGAACGCGCAGCTCCTTTTCGGCGATTACGACGCGATAGTGAAGCTGAACGTCCCGAAAATACACGACGTCGAGAACTTAGTGATAGAGGAGATATCGATGATCCCGGGAGTTGAAGCGACGGTCACTCTTTTGGCCGTGGACGACAGTATCTTGAGGGAGGGGTAAGGATGGAGACCGGGTACGTGCTCTTCAACCTCAAGCCGGGGTGCAAGAAGGATTTCCTGGAGAAGATAAGGAAGGTGAAGGCGGTCAAGGAGGCGAGGCTCGTCATCGGCATCTTCGACGCGATAGCCAAGATCGAGACGGAAAGCATAGAAGAGCTCGAAAGGATATATTTGAACGACATAGAAATGATCGAAAGCATCACGAACTCGAGGTTGCACTTCGTGGCTTGCCCGAGGACGAGGAAATAGCGCCACCGCGGAAAAGTTGGGCGAAGCCCTCGCGTCGAAAGGCCAATTAACAACCGCTTTAGGGCGCGCCGCAGGTTCGCGCCGCAGTCGATCGAGGTTCTAGGGATTGGATTTGAGCCCAACCGGAGCTCGAAAGCCGGCTTGGGCGTCACTTCATCTCCATGTCCACGACAACCCTCTCCACGTGCTCCCTCCCGACCTCCA
>JAFNJA010000151.1 GCA_017601265.1 Candidatus Brockarchaeota archaeon | reverse complement strand
CTTCAGGCGCGTCTGGCTGGACGTTGAACAGATCCCATTTCCCTTGGCGCTTTCAGGTTACGAGATCTTGAAGAGGGTCTCTTCAGGACCGGTCAGCGGCGGCGCGAAGGTCGAAGCGAACTCGAAGCCGTTCATCGCGGATTCGTTCTGGATCGGCTTCATTCTGGCTTTCGTTTACGAGATTCCGGTCTTCATGGCGAGGACCTTCCCGTGGTTCCCCGACATCTATGGATTTCGAATCGCGTGCCCGTCGTGGTCGGTCCACGCAGACGCCCCAGAGTCCGACATCATAGCGTCGACTCTCGTGGGATACACCGGTTACAGCAAGGACGTCGTCACGTTCGCGTTGGCGCTCTTGGTCCCCGTCAGGATATCGGTCAACGTTTGGTTCTGGACTGTGGTGATGTGGGTGCTCGACCAGGTGGCGTACGCTACGGGATCTTTCACCGGGATGCTAACCATGGGCGGCTCGGCGAGAATGTGCTGTTTCGATAATTCGCTTGGCTTCACGGGTCCGTTCCGTTGGAACTTGATGAGCATGGTCGGGGGCTTCGTCGCCCTGTCAGCGATGCAGGTGTACCTTCACAGGGGGTATCTCGTCACGACGATCAAGGCGGCGGTTGGCAAGGCCAAACCCGAGTGGGAGAAGAACGAGGCGATGAGCTACAGGTCGATGTACGCGATGCTCGCCCTGTCCATAATTGCTGTAATTTCGACCCTTGTGCTTTTCGGCGTCGACCTCATAGCCTCCTTCCTACTGCTCGCCTTCACGTGTTTCACGACGTGGGTCGCGATGCTGATGCTGTTCGCGTACGGCGCCTTCGGCGCGTCCGACTGCCGAATATGGGCTGCTTGGCCCCTGAGGGCCAGGTGGCCCGAGGCGCCTCTAGAGGAAAGCTTGGGCTTCGTCATGGCTGGCAAGTTCGCTTTCGTAGGGGGGAACGTGGTCTCGTACGGATTCGGAAACGGGATGTTCATCACGGCCCTCAATCTGAAGATGTCTGCGCTAACCGGGACGAGCAACAGGAACGCCTTCTGGGTTGGAGCCATGGCGTGGGTAATATCGGTCGTCGTCACCAACGTTGTGCGCGTCTGGCTACTGAACACGTACGGTGGCACAATAGCGGGCGCCAACCTTACGCAGGCGTCCGGTCTCAATTGCATCAACTACGTATATTCTCTGCCTTCGAACGAAGTCTACGCGGCCTACGGTTTTGCCGGATTCGCCGCCGTCAGCCTCCTGTCGATCTTGCACGCCAGATACATTTGGTTCCCGTTCGAGCCGGTGGGGTTCATAATCGCGACAAGCTTCGGAGGTTTCTGGAACACAATATGGACCCCCTTCTTGGCGGCTTGGATATTCAAGACAATAATCCTGAGGGTGGGCGGCAGCAAGCTATACTCTGGATGGATCATACCGTCTGTGGGGGGCTTCTCGGCCGGCATTGCAATCGGCACGTTGATCGGCGTCCTTGCTGGGATATTCAGGTTCTACTTTCCGTTCTAAAAAGGACGAAGCATCCTAGCGCAAGGGCTTGGTGGGCCTTGGCCCCTCGCCCACACTTTTTTGCCATTGTCCTAAAGATGTTGGGCGGCGATGACCGCTTGCTTCATCGCGGAGCCAAAGCCTGAGCTTCCGAACGCGTTGAACCGCCTCCAGAAAAACAGAATCGATCAAAAAGCCCATTCGGAATTTCCGACCGCCCTAACCGGGCATCGCGTATCTTCCGACCTTCCTGGCGTGCGCAACCATTGCGCGTAAGTTATCCGGGGTCGATTCCAGCATGCTCCCTGAGGAGCAGATTACGTACCCTCCGCCCCAAGCCGCGCTCTCGATGCACCTCTCCACCTCTCTCTTCACGTCCTCCGCGGACCCGCTTCCCAGCACGCGCAGGTCGACGTTGCCCAAAAGGCACACCTTGTCCCCGATCCTCCTCTTCACCTCAGCCAGGTCCATCCCGCCGAGTATGTCTATGGATTGGTAGCCGTCTATTCCGGCCTCGGCTAACATCTCAAGCAGAGGCTCGTTGTTCCCGTCCGAGTGGACGACGTAGAACGACCCCCTCCTCTTTACCGCGTCGGCCACCCTCTTGAGGCCGGGATAGATGAAAAGGCGGAAGTGCGGCGGCGACACCCAGGTCTTGTTGGAGTAGCCGAAGTCCTCGCAAGTGAGTATTCCGTCCGCCCCGTTGTCTATGGCCGCTTTGGCCCTCTCGATTACGACTTCCGCCATGAAGGCGTGCATCCTCTCGACCACTTCGGGGTGGGAATGGTACCATGGGAGGTAAGTCGGGAACTCCTCGAAGCCCGTTATCTCCTCCACCCCCCAGATGCAGCCGACGTCCACGAGCATGAACTTTCCCCCTTCGTTGATCTTCTTGGCGTACCTCAAGCCCGGGAACTGCGCGTTCCTCGCCGCCTCAATCGATTCATTCCCGTGCTCCCTCAGCCATTCGAGAACCGCGCCAGGTCCCTTCGACACGGCTCCGCCTATCGGATCCCTCCTCCAAAGCGTCCCTCCCTTGAAGGCGTGCCTGATCCCGTCGATCACCCACTCCTCTTCGCTCACCTTTTCGACGGACTTTGCTGGCACGAACCTCCACTCCCAGAATCTTATCATGTCAAGATCCAACTTTGAGTACAGTTCGTACTGGTCCACGACCCACTGCCTGTTTATCCGCTCCGCCTTTTCCTTTGAGACGCTCCCTCCCATTTGGATCTCGAGGAGGAGCTTCGCGTTCCCGTAGACCGGTTCCCTCCCCAAGATGCTCCTAACCGTTTCGACCGGGTCTATTATCATCTCGAACGTGGGCACGGTATCGGGTTCTTCTAACTCAAGAGCTCTAACGACCCTTTCCCTGGATTCCAAGAATATGCGCCGCTGACGGTGGAGGGGTTTGCCGTTTCAGGGATTAAAGCTCTTGCGTTATCAGTCAAGTTTAACGCGCGCTCTATGGTAGGAGGCCGAACCACCTGAAACAAGGCTATGGACCCCGAGCCGGGTTCTAGAGCCCCTCGCCCCGCTTCCTCCGGTCGCCTCTCCGGGCTGTTTACCTGCGGCCGATGCAGAATTCCTCAAAAGCCTTGCATATCGCTTCGACGTTTTCTAAGGGCACGTCTGGCCCGCACTCGGCCGAGAGCATCAAGCCCCCGTCCTTCGATCCAAGTTCGAGCACGGCGTTCTTGACGTGCTCCATTATCTCGGAAGGGGTCGCGAACGGGAAAAGCTGCCTGTCGAGGTCCAAGTTGATGCAGACCTTGCCCTTCATGGTTTTAGCGATGCCCTCCAGGGTGTTTGCCCTGACTTGCGGGTTGATGACAGTAACCCCCGCGTCGATCAAGTCTCCTACTATTTCCAGTATGTGGCCGTCGCTGTGGAAGGCGACGTGGCTCCCCGCCTCCCTGCACGGCTTGAACATCCTCTCGTACCCGGGCTTTAGGTAGCGCCTGAACGTCACGGGGCTGACCATGCACGACACCTGGGTGCCGAGGTCGTCCTGGAAGCTCATTACGTCTACGCCGATCTCCAGCCACTTCGCTATCACGCGCATGTTCGCCGAGACCACGAGGTCGATCAGCTTCTGCAGCTCCGGGGGCCCGCGCGCGAAGTCGGCCATCAGGTTCCGGAAACCGCGCAGGAAGTGCAGCCGCTCGAAGAACCTGTTTCCCCCCTCCCCCCACGTGAGCTCGCCCCGCTCCCTCGCGGCCTCCACCTTGCGCCTCACGGAAGCCCAGTCCTCGCGGGGCCCGTCTTCGGTGAAGCGCGCCGTGTCCGGCGGTTGGTAGGTGGCCAGCTTGCTCCAGTCATCCAGGGGGTGCGCCGCTATTTGCCCGAAGATACCGTCGATCGCGTGCCGCCACACGACCCCCCAAGCGTCCGTGAAGTACTCGCCCCTTTTCCAGTGCCCCATGTCGTCGAAATCGACGCTCCCCTTCTTGAACCCCCTGAAAATCAGCGGGTGTTCGAGGACCAGTTCCTCCAGAGCCTCCCGGTGGCGCTTCCAAGCGCCGGGCAGGAAGCTCACGCTGCAAGGTATCCACTCCGGTCCCCCGAATTCCACCGCCGCTAGGTAGTTCTCCCTGTCGTTCATCGGGTCGGGATTGGGCGTGCCGGAGTAAATAATTTGCCGAGGTTCCCCTCCGGCCGAGCGGACGGCCCCGGCAGTCGGGAGGCTATCCGCTTCCCCAAGATCAAAGGGCGGCTCGGCCCCCTCCTACGCCCGGGGCTCTAGGCCCTCAATTCTTCCGCGTTCTCCCTGATCTTCTCCACCGCGTTCACTATGTCGCGCATGTCCTCGGAGGTGCCCAGAAGCATCGCGTGGTCAAGGATCACGTGCTCCCGGCACAAGCGCTCCGAATTCGGGCAGCGGACCGACCCGTAGTCGGGGAACTTCACGAACTCCGCAATGCGGCCGAAGCGCCGCTCTTTGAAGAGGGGGTTCTCGTAAAGGGCGTGCGAATACCCACCGTATGCTCTGACTCCCTCCGCGTTTAGCGCCTGCAGGAATCGGTCGCGGGGCACGCCCCCGAAAGCGCCTTGCTCGTACCTGAAACCGTAGCCGTGCCAAGAGATGCGCGTCATGTAAGGCTCGCGCCTGAGGGGCCTTATTCCCTCGATGCGGCCAAGCTCCTTGTCGAGGAATTTG
>JAFNJA010000150.1 GCA_017601265.1 Candidatus Brockarchaeota archaeon | reverse complement strand
CTCACCCTTTCTTCGAACAGCTGGACCCCGATTACGAGGTCCTCCTTCAGCAGGCGCAACGCGTCAGGAGGCGGTGGCTCGCCGCCCGGGTTCATCCTCACCTGGATCGGCTTTCCAGCCCTTAACTCGACGTCGACGTGCCACCTCCCTTCCGGCCCCAGGACTGTGTAGAACAGGGCCTTGCCAAGGACGTCCTCTTCGCGCCTGACGTTGGCAAAGCGATGCTGGTGGGGGAATATGTACTGCTGCTCGAAAAATTTCAGGAGGTCGTCGTAATGGGAAGGAGCGACCTCTGTGTCAATCACGAATGACGTTTCCGAATCTGACGACATTAAGCCCGAGTCGCCTCCGAAAAAATCGCTGGCCTTTATTTAACCGTTTATCGAGAATGCTTGCCGAACAGTCCAAGTTGGTTATCCCAGAGCCTTAGTCTCGGCGTTTCGACGCGGAGGTCACGCGATGGAGCATCTCCCGCGGGTAGAATTTTCAAGGTTGCCAGTTTGCGATCGCTTGCAAGACTAGCTCGGCACTATTCGCGGCGCCGATCCGATCCCGCGGGTAAAAGTTAAAAGATTCGATTCTCCCGGTCGAAGACGGCGAAGAGAGGGAAGGTCGAACAACGGCATGATCGTTGACGCTCATTCCCATTTGGGCTACGACTACGTTTTCGAGGAGAACTTCACGGCCGAGGACCTTAAGGCGAGCATGGACGGAAACGGGATCGACGCGAGCGTAGTGCAGCCAGGAAGCGTTCTGGACCTGGATACAGTGGTCGCCCAACACGACGCGATAGCGGCCCTTTCGAAGGGGATGGAGGGGAGGATATACGGAATGGCCAACCCGAACCCCCGCCTAAAAGCTGGCGAATACAGGAGGGAGCTGGAGAGGTGCGTCAAGGATTTGGGCTTCGTCGGCGTGAAACTGCACCCCCTCGCCCACGCTATAAACGTCAACCAGTCCGCAGGGAGGAGGGTCTTCGAAGCGGCTTCGGACTTGGGCATCCCGGTCATGGTCCACACAGGGAGCGGGATCCCCTGGAGCCTTCCTTCCGCCCTGATACCCGTGGCGAAGGAGTTCCGTAATCTGAAGGTGATCTTGGCCCATTCCGGGGGGCCGATGTTCTCGAGCGAAGCCGTCTTGGCGGCTCAACTCTGCCCGAACGTGTACCTTGAGACCAGCTGGATCCCGAGCATAACCATAAAGTCTTTCGTTAAATCCGTGGGCGCCGACCGGATCATGTTCGGATCCGACCACGGATCCAACGCGGCTACGGAGCTCGTGAAGTTCAGGACCGCAGGTTTGGGACGCGAAGAGCTGGAGGCTTGCCTCGGCAGGACCGCTGCCGCCGTTTTCAAGATCCCCTTCCGCTGAGCTTCTCGATATCCCCTCGACTCGCCTTCGGGCGCTTCGGCACCGCCGCGCTGAGGGGGCGGCGCCCTCCAGCGTTCGGATCACCTTCGCTCCTCGTTCGCGGGCTCGAAAGCCACGGCCCTTACCACGAAGGATTCCAGCCCCTTCATCGGCGCAGGCCAAGCGAAGAGGAAGAACCTCTTCCTCGTTAGCTTTTCCAAGTTGCAGATGCACTCGATTATGGGTATTTCCTTCCTGCAGAACGTCCTGTGCATCGTCATCCCCAGGAACCTCTTCCTCACGTCCTTCTCGCCCATGAACCTCGGCATGTCCTCGACCCCCACCGTCCTGTCGAAGGCGACCATCTTTATCGGCAGGTCGGCCATGTGGAGCACCGCCTCGTCCGAGACGTAGGGCGCCCTGCCGCTGAACATGTCCCGCCCGCTGAGGCCGAATACCACGATGTCCCCCTTCCTGACCCCCTCCTCTTCCAGGAATTTGGGGGTTATCGGCTGGGCGTCTGGCAGGCCTCCGCACCTTATCAAAACAGCCTCCCCGAAGTAGCTCGTGATCGGGACCTGAGCCACGTCCTTCCCAGCCCCCTCCCGGTTTTCGGCCGCGTCTATCCAATGCGCCGGAGCCTCGACGTGCGTTCCTACGTGGCTCTCCATCACGACCACGTGCATCCACTCCCCTCCCACCTGGCCGGGAGGGAACGGAAACATTCGAGTGAAGTACCACCTCTGCTCCCCCGTCGGGCCGGCGCTTCTCCCTTGCTCCACGGTTTCCGAGAGGTCGACCAACCTGTACCCCTTCAGGACCTCGGTCAGCTTCATCTCCCGTCTCCTCCTCTCAGGGCGTGAAGAGGACCTTTATGGAATTATCCAGCTTCCCGTCCGCGACCTCGTACGCCCTCTTTGCGTCCTCGAGCCGAAACTTGTGGCTGACGAGTGCCTTGCAATCTACGTCCCCCCTCGAAGCCAGCCTTATCGCCGTTTCCCAGTCGTTCGAGGAGTACGATCTTGAAGACTCCACCGTGACCTCCTTCAAAAGCTGCCTCATCCAAAAAGTCGGCGGTTCGGTGACGAAGCTCTCGGTCGAGAGGCCGGCGATGAGTATCCTCCCTCCGGCCCGGACGAGGTCTATTGTTTGGAGTATCGTTCTAGACGAACCTACCGCCTCTATGACGACGTCCGCCCCCTCCCCGCCGGTAGCTTCTTCAACGAGCCGCAGGACGTCGCCCCTCTTTGGATTGATCGTGAGGTCCGCTCCCAGCCTCCTAGCCAAATCAAGCCTGTAATCAAGGACGTCCGTCATGGTTATTTGGCTCGCGCCCGCCCTCCTCGCCACCTGCGCCACCTGCAGGGCTATGGGTCCGGCGCCGATTATGACGACGAAGTCTCCCGGCGATACCTTCGCCCTCCTTACAACGTGCACGCCGACGGCCGTCGGTTCGAGCACGGCCGCCTCCTCGTGGGAGAACTTCTCCGGAACCTTGTAAACGCGCCACTCGGGCGCCGCCATGAATTCGGCGAAAGCCCCGTCCGCGTGCACCCCGAGGAACCTCAGCCTCTTGCATATGTTGTGCCTCCCCTCCCTGCAGTTCCTGCACTCGCCGCAGGAGAGGATCGGCTCGACCACGACCCTGTCCCCCGCCTTGAACTTCGCCACCTGGACTCCGACATTTTCGACCTCGCCGGCGACCTCGTGCCCCGGAATCCTGGGCGGGGCGACGTCGGGCCGGTTTCCGCGCGCCATCTCGAGGTCGCTCCCGCATATTCCCGCGGCCCTGACCCTGATCAGGACGTCCCTCGGCCCGACCGCCGGCTCGGGAAAGTCCTTCACCGCCAGCCTTCCGGGGCCTTCGTAGACTATCGCCTTCAATTTCGCTCTCCTCCCCTCCCTCCGCTAATGCTTGACCATCTTGGCGAGGGCCGAGATTCCGGGATGGGGCTCGTCCCGATCGACGATTACGTCCAGGACCGTCGGTTCTTGGGACTCGATGGCCCTTTTCACCGCGGGCCCGATCTCCCCGGGCTTCTCGCACCTTTCGCCTCGGACGCCGCAAGCTTCTGCGAACTTCACGAAATCCATGTTGTCCGTGTCGAGGCGCACGTACTCCTCGAGCCTGCGGCCCGGCATGACCGTCTGCCTGTGCCTTATCGCTCCAAGGGCGCCGTCGTTCAGGACGAACCAGATGACGGGAACGCCGTAGGTGTCGGCGGTCTTCACGTCCTGGCAGTTCATCGAGAAGGAGCCGTCCCCGAGTATCGTCGCGACGACCTTGTCCGGAACCGCCATCTTCGCTCCTATGACGCCCGCGGCCGTCCAGCCCATGTGCGTGATCCCGTCGAAGATCAAGGTGCCCGGGAGGTAAGCCTTGAAGAACCTCTCGGTCCACATGCAGTTGTTTCCGCAATCGGTGAAAACTACCGCGTCTTTCGGCAGGGCGTCCCTCAGCTCCTTAAGGGCTCGCTGGGGCTTCACGGGAACGCTGCCGGAGAAGATCTCGGGCTCCGAGTAGTACTTGAGTTCCTCCTTGAAACGCTTGACCGCTTCCAACCTCGCTTTCCTTGCTCCCCCGTTACCCTTCAGCAAGGCCCTGACCTCCTCAACCAGGCCGAGCAACACGGTCTTCGCGTCCCCGACGATGCCGACCTCGACCGGGTAGATTTTCCCTATCTCCAGGGGATCGACGTCGATCTGGATTATTTTCCGGCCGCCGTAATCCTGTTTCCAGCCGATGGTCGTCATCTGGCTGAACGTCGCTCCAACGCCGAGAAGCACGTCCACGTTTTCTTTGGTCAGGTACCTGCCCGCGGTGTCGTGGCCCATCGAACCAGAAACGCCGAGGGCGAGATCGTGGTCTTCTGGAAAAGCGCCCTTCCCCCTGAAGGTCGTTGCAACGGGAGCGGCAAGGAGCTCGGCCAACTCCCTGAGTTCGCGGGACGCCCCGGACTCTATTACACCCCAACCAGCGAGGATCGCGGGGCTTTCAGCCGAAGCCAGGAGGGCCGCGGCGCGCTTGACGAGCCCGGGTTCTCCGCCTCCTCCTGACCTAGCCCGGTTCCTCGCGGGCTCGGGAAGCGCTGCTTCCACAACCTCCCTCTGGGCGTCGACGGGTATCTGGATCTGCACCGGACCCTTGCGCCCGGTCAGCATGGCCCTGAAGGCGGACTTCATCGCGGTTTCGATCTCCGATGCCTTGTCGACCGTGACCCGCCACTTGACGCACCCTTCGAACGCTTTCTGCTGCGACACCGTCCTGGGGCCCCAACCCGAGGATTCCTGCCACCCGCCCCTCCCCCAGCCGTCCGTAGCCGTCTCGCCGCAGATCGCTATGACCGGCACGGAATTCATGTA
>JAFNJA010000149.1:1362-4758 GCA_017601265.1 Candidatus Brockarchaeota archaeon | reverse complement strand
GGAGCGTCGAGAGTCCGCTACCCTTCAGCTCGAACCTTATCATGAACCTCGTAGGAATTCCGGATTGTTCGAGGGACTCGGTCAACTTCATGTGGGGGAGGAGCTTGTCGGGCGTGAGGCCCAGGTCGAATACCTTGCTCCTCTCCCTGTCGTTCACCGGACTAAGGGTGATCATGTTCACGACGGAGCCGAGCTCTTTGAGGAACAGGTTGTACCCCAGCATTCCGTGCTCAGCTGGCGTGAGGCCGGTCGATATGCTGGTCAAGGCGGCCGAAGTCGTCGACGGGAACACGGAAGTCAAGAAGGACCTCCTGGCGCGCCTTTCAGGAAACGCCGAATCAAGGAGCGTCCCGATTTCCTTCGTCCTTGCCAGGAGGTTGTAGCCGAGCGCGTCCACTATGAAGAGGATGACGTGCCTGACCTCCCCCTCCGCTTCTGCCAGCCGGTCCCTTTTCAGCTCCGTGCCGTTGAACTCCGCGTCGAGCAGCCTTGCTACCGTGGGCGCGAGGTTTGCAACGGACAGGCCGCCGTAGTTGGGCTTCACGAAGCGGTCGAACTTGCCGGATCCGATCAACCTTCCAACGTCTTCGTCATGAAGCCTCATTTCGCGCTGCAATTCAACTTGCCATCGATTAAAGCTTAACGAGTGCCAAGAACAGGATGCGCCGTTTTTGGAAGGCGGTTCTTGGGCCTTACCAGGTCCGGCGCCGTTAACGCACAAAACCGTTTGCCTTGAAAATCGAAACCATATTTATGCCCGCGCGCTCTTGCCAGGGCGCTGGAAAGGAAAATGAAGGCGGCAACGTGGGTCTTCGGTTTGCCAAAAAACCGGGAAAAGGCCCTCAGCCTGCTGAAAAAACTGAAGTTCGAGGCGGTCACGGTTGGCAAGGAAAAGGAGGCCGTCGACGCGATCGTCCGCGAAGGTTTGGAGGCGCACGTCGCCATCGGCGCCTTCTCTCTTAGGGGAGCGGGCTCGGCCAAAAAGGCCTTGCTTTCCAGGAGGCTTGACGGGACCCCCGTAACGTGGTTCGGGTCCGGGTGCCCAAACAACGCCAAAATCAGGGAGTCGAGCTTGAACCGCGTGGAGGAGGCCGCATCGATGGAAGGAGTGAAGGCCGTAATACTCGACGGGATCAGGTTCGCCTCCCCCGGAGAAGGAATCGAGACTTTCATGACCTGCTTCTGCGGTTCGTGCCGGCGCAAGGCACGCGATATGGGGTACGACATGGACGAGATGAAAAAATCGCTGCTCGGAGTCTTGAAGTCGATCAAATCGCCGGCTCCTTCTGCTCTGGAAACCGGCTGCTTTAAGAGCCCCGTAGACGCCTTCGGTCTTTTATTCGGATTTCCGGGCTTGTTGGAATGGCTCAGGTTTCGAGCCGAATGCGTAATCGAGCACGTCGCGGAGGTAAGAAAGGCCGTCAGATCGGTTAACGGCAGCTGCAAGCTAGGAGCTTACCTGTTCGCGCCATCTTTGTCTTTTCTAGTGGGCCAAGACTACGCGCGCTTACCAAAAATGTTGGATTACGTGGAGCCGATGATCTACAGGACGGGGAAGGGGGTTGCTTGCATAAACTGCGAGGTTGCAAAGATCGCGTCAGACCTTTCCAAAGGGAGCGAAAGGCTCGATGAAGTCAAGGCCCAAGAACTCGTTTTCAATTTCCTTGGACTTCCCGCAAAAACGGAAACGACGATCGAGAGGCTGGCGGAAGGAGTGTCGCCCAAAGTCGTCGAATCAGAGACGAGGAGGGCGATGTGTTTCGTCGAAGCCAGGAAACTCGCGCCCATCTTGTTTCTCGACGACCCGCTCGTAAGGGAGAGCGCCAGGGGAGCGCTAAGGGCGGGCGTGGAAAGAATTTCATTCTTCAACTTCCACGAAGGCGCCGAGAAAGCCCTCTGCTCGGTTTCAAGCATCGCGAGAAAAGGCAGGTGACCGATACCGCTCGCGCGGCGGGCCGTAAATTCTTATAAGCTCTGACCGGTTTTTGCCAAGTCGAGGGACATGCCGAACGTTGACGATTTCACGACTCGGCCGGTCGTGATGGGCAAGAACTACGCCATAACGTCCGGCCATTACCTGGCCACGCTGGCTGGAACGAGCGTCGTAGAGAAAGGCGGGAACGCGATTGACGCGTCGGCGTGCATGGCGTTTTGCTTGGCGGTTTTGGAGCCCCACCTCAACAGCATGGGCGGGGAGGTTCCGATACTCTTGTATTCCAAGAAGGAAGAAAGGGTCGTCGCGGTCAGCGGCCAAGGTTATGCGCCCAAAGCGGCGACCGTAGAGAAGTTCGAAGAACTTGGAATAGATTTGATCCCCGGAGACGGGCTCTTGGCTGCCACAGTACCGTCCGTCGTGGGCACTTGGATAAAGGTTTTGGAGGAGTACGGCAAACTCAGGTTCAGCGACATCCTCAAGCCCGCGATATCGCTTGCCGAGGAAGGGTTTCCGGCATACGCTGGATTAACGAGCGTCTTGGAGTCAAACGCAGGGAGGTTCTTGAATGAGTGGAGGAGTACCGCGAAGGTGTTTCTTCCGAACGGCAAGGTTCCCGAAGAAGGCCAGCTCGTGAGGCAATCGGATCTAGCAAAAGTCCTGAGAGCTTTGTCGGAAGCGGACAAGTCGGCGAGCAGCAGGAGCGACGGCCTTTGCAAGGCGCGCGACCTTTTCTATGAGGGTTGGATCGCGGATAGGATAGTCGATTTCGCGAGGAACAACGAGTTCATGGACGCAAGCGGCAAGCGCAACCGTGGATTGATCGATTCGGACGATTTGGCAGAATATGAGGCGAGGTTTGAAGAACCGTTGAGCGTCGATTGGATTGACGTTGATGTCTACAAGTGCCCAACTTGGACTCAAGGGCCCGTGTTCCTTCAGATGCTAAGAATCCTCGAAAACTTCGATTTGAAATCGCTGGGCCACAACACCGCGGACTACGTCCACCTTTTGGTGGAGACGGTAAAGCTTGCCTTCTCTGATAGGGAGAGGTACTACGGAGATCCGGATTTCGATGACGTTCCAATACGGAGGCTGTTGTCGAAGGAGTACGGCAAACAGAGGGGGGAGTTAATCGATATGAGCAAAGCCTCGTCTGAACCCGCGTTCGGCGCTGCCAGCATCGGCGGGGCGGCCAATGACGGGGACACTACGCACTTGGATGCGGCAGACAAGGAAGGGAACGTGGTTTCAGCAACCCAGAGCGGGGGATGGATACAGTCGTCTCCGATCGTCGATGGTTTGGGATTCCCTCTAGGTACGAGGATGCAGATGTTCTACCTCGACAAAAAGAGAAATAACTGTTTGCGGCCAAGAAAACGCCCGAGAACGACGCTTACTCCAAGCATCGCGACGAGGGGAAAAAGGCCATACCTTGCTTTCGGGACTCCAGGTGGCGACAC
>JAFNJA010000149.1:0-1352 GCA_017601265.1 Candidatus Brockarchaeota archaeon | reverse complement strand
AGGACCAGGTAAACTTGCAATTCTTCCTCAACTTTACCGTTTTCCACATGAACCTCCAAAAGTCTCTGGATGAGCCGACCTTTTACTCCCAGCATTTTCCTTCTTCGTTTTACCCGAGGAGCGCCCACGACAGAAGGGTCGTTATGGAAAGCAGGATTCCGCGAGAGGTGGTTGAGGAACTCGCCAAGAGGGGGCACGACGTGAGGCTCGTCGGCGGATGGGAAAATGGCAGGGCTTTGGCAGTTTGCAGAGAGGGCGAGGTGCTGAAGGCCGGGGCGTCCCCCAGGATGGGCACAGGGTACGCCTTGGCGTGGTGAAGGTCTCGGGAATCAGGTCCGAGCGCGCCCGATTGTTTTCGCCTTTTTCCACGACGCCCGTTCCAGCGAAAATAGCTGTTATCCTGCCTCAGACTGCTGCGTGGATCTTCGTATTCTCCAAGGCAGTTTCGCATTGCCTTTCGAAAAAGCTATGGAGGTAGCTTGGGTACGCCGTCCCTCAAACCACCCGAGCGCGTTTTTGAGGGGAATCAAGATCCCTTCAGGAGTCCCCTCACGTATTTTATGTCCCTCGACGCGACGACGTTCGGATCCCCAAGCCCGCTGTACTCCACGCAAAACGCGCCTCCATAATCGATGCTGCGGAGCATCGAGAAGATCTTGTTGAAGTCGAGATCCCCGTCCTCGACCGAGGCGCTCCAAACGTATTCTCCACCTATCTTCTTGCAGTTCTTGACGTGCATATACCCGATGAAGCCCTTCAATATCTGAAATGCCTCCGAAGGAGCCTCGGCGCCTTCCGTGGCGTACATGTTGCCCGGATCCCAATTTGCGACGACCTTCCGGCTGCCGACGAGCTTGAGGAGTTTCGCGGTTGACGCTGCCGTGTCGGTCAGGACCCCCATGTGGATCTCCAGCGCCAGGGTCAGGCCCTCGTCCTTCAAGTAATCTCCTGCTTCGGAGAAGTATTCCGAGGCGAGTTTGTAGTCGTCCTCGCCAGCATTTTTGGACTGGGGCGGCCCCGGGGAAGTGTTCACCACGCTAACGCCGAGGTCCTTCAAAACCCCTATCAGCGACCGGAACTTTGAAAGGCCTGCTTTGCGTTCCTCAACCTTCTTCGACGTGGCGGGCGATCCGAAGGTGACAGCGACCATGGGCACGCCGAATTTTTTCAGAGCATCGGAGATCGGTTCCTTTTTCTCGACCAAACCTTCGACGCCGTAATGCCCTCCCGTCCAAAGCTCGATCCCGTCGTACCCCAAGCTCGCGGCAGCCGTCAAAGCGCTTTCTGCCGAGTATGTCCTGAAGGGCCAAGTATGCATCAGGATCTGGTTGTTCAGTTGCCGTCGGGGAGCG
>JAFNJA010000014.1:14267-23458 GCA_017601265.1 Candidatus Brockarchaeota archaeon | reverse complement strand
ATGGCTGAAGAGAGGGCCAGCTTCTCAACGTTAAGTAGAGCCGATACCTTCATGAGCTCCTGCTCGACCATCTTCTTCACTCTTTTCTTCACGCCTACGCCTGTCAACCCGGCTTCTTTTCCAAGTTTCTCAAACGTCGTCCGACCGTCTACGAGCAACGACGAGACTATCTTTCGGTCTATCTGGTCCATCTGAGCGACGTTTGGATTTCAAACGACAAGGATATATATCGTTTACCTTTTTAACTATCAAAGGTGCAAGACATGAAGGTTATCGTGCCCGTCGTAAGGGATGAAGGACCAAAATCCGTAGTCGCTGATCATTTCGGGCGAGCTCCCTACTTCGCGATCGTCGAGCTCAAGAAAGATGGCACAATTGACAAGATCGAAGTGATCGAGAACAGGGGCGAGCACCTTGGCGGGAGCGTCTCTGTTGAAGAGCTCATAGGGGAGCTCAAGCCGGACGCTTTGCTGGTCAAGGGGATGGGGCCTAGGGGCTTGGACGCCTTCCAGAGGCGTGGGGTGGCCGTATTCACCGGAGTCCTTGAAACGGTAGAGGGAGCGGTGCAATCCTACGTCAAGGGGAAGTTGAGGGGATTGACGGAACCTTGCAGGGACGCCCGCCACCGATTCTGAACCGCGGAAAAGAGATCGCGAATTTTGGCCTCGAGGGCGTCGGGAGAGAAGGCTTGTAACGGTCGCGGGCTGCGGCGGAACCAAAGGCAAAAAAAGGCGAATCATTCGAGCCTCGGACGCGCTCCTAATAAAAGAGGATGAAAAACTTGGCTGAAACTTGCGGGGGCGATTGCTCCTCGTGCGGCAAGGCGGAAACGTGTACGGACGGAAGGAAACGGGAATACGAGCAGAGGAAGATCGTCGAGAAGCAGAAAACTCTCCTCAAGGCCAGGATGGGGCAGATCAAGCACAAGATCGCGGTGGTGAGCGGAAAGGGGGGCGTCGGAAAGAGCACGGTGACGGCGAACCTGGCCGTCGCGCTGGCGAAGCATGGTTACAAGGTCGGTGTCTTGGACGCCGACATCTACGGGCCCTGCATACCAAAGATGCTCGGCATGAGGGGAGAGCGTCTTAACGTGGGGCCTCCGGGAGCCTTCCCGGCGGCAGGCCCTTTGGGCATCAGGGTCGTCTCGATAGACTTTTTGCTCTCGGAAGACGATACTCCGGTCATCTGGCGCGGCCCGCTCGTCACGGGGGCTATAAGGCAGTTCCTTTCGGAATTCGTATGGGGACAGCTGGACTTCCTGCTCATAGACCTCCCTCCAGGGACGGGCGACGCCCCGCTCAGTGTCATGCAGCTCATACCCGAGATGGACGGCGCCATCATCGTCACGATCCCCTCGGAGATATCGCAGATCGTGGTGAAGAAGGCTATAACTTTCTCGCGCCAGCTCGGCATCCCCGTCATCGGCATCGTCGAGAATATGAGCGGATTCGTCTGCCCTAAATGCGGCTTCAAGGTCGAAGTATTCGGGAGCGGAGGGGGGCTCGCGGTAGCGGAAGAACTTTCGGTTCCTTTCCTCGGTTCGATCCCCCTCGACCCGGCCGTTTGCGACTCCTCCGACTGGGGAGTGTCCTTCGCCATGAAGGACCCGGACTCGGCGGCCGCGAAGGCCTTTGCTTCGATCGTTTCCAAGATCGAGGAATTCGTGGGGGCGAAGGGTGCCGAGGTCACGCCTTCGGAAGGGCTCAAACAAAGGATTGCAATGGAGGACGAGCCGGATGTTCCGCGCAACTCGGAAAAAACGGTTAAACCCTGAACCAAAGCGGAAGAGGGTTGGAGCTTGCTGATCTCCGTCGCCAGCGGCAAGGGCGGAACCGGAAAGACTACCGTGGCCGTCAACATGGCCCTTTCGCTTGAAGGGTGCGTCCAACTTCTTGATTGCGACGTTGAGGAACCGAACGCCTACATCTTCCTAGAGCCGGAGATCAGCGAAGTCAGGCCCATCCGCGTACCAATACCCAAGATCGACGAGGGTTTGTGCGACTACTGCGGAAAATGCGCCAAGTTTTGCGAATTCCATGCCATAGCCGTCGCCGGGAAGGGGGCGATCTTCTTCCCCGAAATCTGCCACGGTTGCGGGGGATGCTCGCTCGTCTGCCCCAAGAAGGCGATAGTCGAGCATGCAAAAATTGTCGGAGAGGTTAGGGTTGGGAAAGCCGGTCACGTTGAATTAGTTTACGGGACTTTGGAAGTGGGGGAACCGATGCCTGGGCCCGTAATACGGGAAGTTAAGAGAGAGATCGACAGGAAAAAGGAAGCGATAATAGACGCCCCACCGGGAACTTCGTGCCCAGTTGTGGAATCGGTGTACGGCAGCGACTACTGCCTTCTCGTGACCGAGCCGACGCCTTTCGGGTTGCACGACCTGAAGCTCATGGTGCAGACCTTGAAGGAGCTGGGGATCCGGCATGGTGCCATCGTGAACAGGGCCGGCATCGGGGACAGGAAGGTTTACGAGTACTGCAAAAACGAGCGCATCCCAATATTGCTCGAGATCCCGTTCGACAGAAGGATAGCGGAACTTTACTCGAAGGGAGTGCCATTCGTCAGAGAGATGCGAGATTGGAAGGAGAATTTCCGCTCGCTTTTCTCGAACGTTGAGGAAGAGGTTGAAAAATGAAGCAGATAGCCATCGTCAGCGGGAAAGGCGGAACTGGCAAGACTACGCTCGCGGCTTCTTTCGCGGCATTGGCTGGGAAAGCCGTCGTGGCGGATTGCGACGTCGACGCGGCAACGCTACACCTCCTCTTGGACCCAAATGTGATTTCGCAGCAAGAATTCAAGGGCTCAAAACTCGCCGTCATCGACGGATCCAAATGCGCCAAGTGCGGGGCATGCGAAAAAGCTTGCAGGTTCGACGCGATCGTGGACCTGGAGGTCAACCCAGTCCTTTGCGAAGGGTGCGGGGTATGCGCCTACGTTTGCCCAGAAGGGGCGATACGATTGGAAGAGAGGGTCTCGGGCTACGCCTACATCTCGGAAACGAGGTACGGACCGATGTCCCACGCGAGGTTGCTCGCGGCCCAGGCGAACTCCGGAAAGCTGGTAGCGCTCGTCAGGCGCAACGCCGAGGTTTTGGCAAAAAGGCATAACCTAGAACTCGTGCTCATCGACGGGCCTCCAGGCATAGGATGCCCGGTAATCGCCTCGCTGACGGGCGTCGATCTGGTTGTGGCCGTCACGGAACCGACCATCTCGGGTTATCGCGACTTGGACAGGGCGCTCGATCTCGCGCGCCATTTCGGAATCAAATCCTCGGTAGTGGTCAACATGCATGACATCAACGTGGAGAATGCCGAGAAAATAATCGAATCCTGCGGAAAGGGCGGAGTCGAAATCCTGGCCAAGATCCCGTTCGACCCGACCGTCACGGAAGCCATGGTAGCGGGAAAGCCCGTTGTCGAGCACTCTCCGGATTGCGCAGCCTCCATCGTGATAAGCCGGGCTTGGTTTAGGGTTTGCGGAATCTTGGGAATCGGCGCGCATCCTTGCGAGGCCCCTTCGACCCAAGCCTGACGGCCGCGCAGTAGGGGAAACGCTTCAATAAGCGAGCTGCAAAAGAAACGGGGCCAAACATGGTTGCTCCCAAACGCGGTTATTCGGGCGGTTCCGGCCATTTTGAACTGGCCGCCGAAGCCGAACGCCTCAAAGGGACGAGCGCGGGAATTAAGATAAGGGATTTCGAACGGATCGTGATCGACACGGCGCCCGAGTTCGGAGGCGGGGGCGCAGGCCCTTGCCCAGTGGAGTTGATGCTCGCTTCCTTAGCCGGTTGCGTCGTAGAAACGGCCGTCTTCCTCGCCGAGAGGGCAGGGGTCAGGCTTGGCGACGTGAGCTCCAAAGCTAGGGCAACCTTGGTGAGGGAACGCCAAAACTACGCTTTGGCGGGCGTAGAGGCTACGTTGGAGGCGCGTTTGCTGAACCCTGGCGATGCGGAAATTGCGGAGCGCGTGCTCGGACTCGTGGAAAAGTATTGCATAGTCGCGAATTCGTTGAGGGCAACCGTACCTGTCGCGGTTCGCCTGAATGTCAAAGCCTGAAATTGGGTAGGCGGCCAAAGCTTGAAAAGCCGCACCCTGATGGAGCATCGGCGTCCGAGCTTCGACTGCTATTTTGCTGAGCAGGGTCCGTTAGTCATAGCGGAAAAGCCGCACCATGTCGATTGGGTGTTAATTTCGGTTCTTAGGATGCTCAAGACACTCGAATTCTTGCTCGCGGTAGATTGGGAACAAAAGATATAAAGGTCTTTGTTCCTTTAGTAATTTGACCGGAATGGGAGGAATCAAGGTCTACATCCCTGACGACTTGGAGCGAAAGTTCAGGGAGGCCGCGATGAGGCTTTACGGGTATGGCAGGGGTTCGTTGAGCATCGCTTCCGAGAAGGCATTCGCAGCCTGGCTCTCGCAGGTATCAGGAGCCTTGGATGTGGCTGAGTCCATTGAAGATCCTGTGGAGGCCATCTACGGCATGCTTTCCAACGTCAAGAAAACTGGGGTTGAGCTCCAACACGAGGCGCGGGGCATGAGGGCGAGACGGTCTCTTGAGTACCGTAATGCTACTTGACTCCAACGTATTTCTCGAGGTCGAGTTGGCTGAGAAACATGCGGATGCGTGCAAGAGCTTGTTAGGCAAGGTGAGGGACGGCATAATCAAGTCGGCGATCACAGACTTTCACGTGGATTCGGTCGTTGTAGTCATGGAGAACTACGGCAAGGATTGGAGTGAGCTGGCGCTGTTCCTTGCCTCTCTTCTTCGTTATAGGGGATTGATGATACATCCCATGGGATTGGGCGGCCGGATAAGGGCTGCATCACTCATGAAAGATTATGGCCTAGATTTCGATGACGCTCTCGCGGTCCAGGCTTTAAGAGAGCTTTCCGCGGACACTATCGTTTCCTACGACGATGACTTCGATTCAATCGATTGGATCAAAAGGCGAGTCCCCGAGGAACTTGCCATATAATGAGCATAAGGTGCGAATCATTCGGTTCTCGGACTTCAATTTGCCTCCGAATGGAAGAATAAAGGATTTTTCACAGGTTATGTGCACAGTAATCCGTGATTGGACGGATCATAGGAAGATAAGCAACACGTCCCAATAGCTTTCGCGCGGGATAGGATGCTCGAGTTGCTGATACCGTCCCGCCCTTAAGAGGCGTTCGTTTCTCGATCTTTTTGTGCTCTTCGTAATACCCCTTCCTATCGGGTTCACTGTTTCTGCCAGAGCAACCCCTTCCACAGATACATGCCAATGGCCCTTCTTTGCTAGAGCCCCCTTCCTCCGCCTTTCCAGCCCGGAGCCCAAATTGGCTTCGAACGAAACGACATTTCACCATTTCAGCGCTTACGAACTTTTCAAAATCAGCTTTTTGGAAAGAGGAGTCACTCCGTTTTTCTTGTTCGGAAATTTTTCACGTAGTATTTGTCTCCCCCGTATTCAACCTCCGCGAGCTTGCTTTCGCGCAGGAGTTTATCGACAAGTTGCCAATCCTCATTCGCCTTCTTCAGGAATTCTTCAACCGCTTGCTTGCGCATGGGATGTACCGCCGTTATTCCCAGCAAATCTTCTTCGGCGTTTCCGGTGAAGGCGAACGCGTCACCTTCGTAACCTGTCAGGCATTCGACCTTGCCGTCTAGTTTTTCGGTAAAAATCTGGAAGGCGGCGTTCACGGTCTCCTCGCTCGCGGGTTTGACCCATCTTTCAGCAGGTGGCCTCGTTGGAACGGCGACGTAGGCCTTGCCTAACCTCTTTAAACTCGCGAGGAAATCCGCTATCTTTTCAAACTCGTTTCCGTATCGGATTCCGTCTATAAGCATGGTTTCGCTGATTATCGTCCCCTTGAAATCCTCCGCAAATTCCGACATGCCATCCAATATCGTCTTCAATGCCAATTTTTTATGAGGCCTGTCAATCCTCCTCCACAAATCCTCGCTTGCGGCGTCCAGCTTTATGGATACCAAGTCCGCGCCCATCAAGTCTTCCTTTACGTCGTCCCGCCACATTATGGAAGCGTTTGTCAACACCGCTATTGGAATGCCAAAACGTTTAAGGATGGATACCTCCTTGCCTAATTTACTATCCAATGTCGGTTCTCCATCCGGAACGAAGGTCAGGTAATCGATGCTCCAACCACTTTGTAACGCTTTATCGACTTTCCTTTCCACCTCCATGCATACGGCATCTGGATCGTAGAAATCCTTCCTTTCGATGCAATAGTCCGCGGTCTTGCCCAATTGGCAATAAACGCAAGAGTACGTGCAATGTTTCAACGGTATGTTATTTATCCCCAGGCTCTTCCCCAAACGCCTCGATGGTATCGGACCGAATGCAAATGTTCCCATGACTTACACGCTTTCTACCTGCGTATGAAAGTCTTGCTTCATGGAGCTTTGCGGATTAAATCGCCCAAACTTTTCATTTAAGGCTTTTTCGATTGGTTTAACCACTTCGTCTGGTATCGCAGGCCCCAACTTGGAAGCCGCTTCGCGGGCTTCGCTACTTTCCACTCGCAGTATGTCCGTGAGTAAGCGTTCGGCGAGGCGGCGCTTCCTTAACACGCCAATTGCGATTCTCCTTCCTTCATCGGTTAACTTCACGCCCCTGTAAGCTTCGCGAGTGACCAAGCCTCTACTTTCTAGTTTTCGGACGACGTTGGTTACGGTCCCGAGGGCCACTTTCATCCGGCTTGCCAACGCGCTTGTCCTCGCCAACCCGTGGGATTCCTGCAGCCCGTAGATCGCTTCCAAATAGGCGGCGGCCCTTTGAGAAACCCTGCGGCCTCGATCGGTTCCAAGGCCCGGAGCCTTTTGGCTCGCGTCAGCCAAGCTGCGTCTGGGCCACCATTATGGCTTCTTTCACGCGAATGCCCGGTTTTACGGTCACCCTTGCCATCTTTTGGTCTTCGATCAGCGCCGAGGCACCCGGGCCGAGCTCGCCCGCTATGACGACTTCCACTTTCATGTCCGACAAAGTTTTGACCAATATTGGACCTGCGCCGAACCTGTATGAAGCGGCTGGGTTTTGGAGTACCTTGACGTCCTTCACTTCCCCATCCAACGTGTCGACTATCGTGATGGTCTTGGCCCTGCCGAACACTTCCGCCACGACGTCGTCAAGTCCCTTCTCCTCTTCCGTGGGAATCGCTATCCTGAGTTTCCTCATCCGCCACGCTCTCCTTCGCGGATCCCCTGTCTCGTAGCAAGTCGTGATGGTTTTTAGCGATCACCCGGAGGAAGACCCTTTGAGCTCGTCAAGCCTCTTCTTTATCTGCTCCAGCTGCTGCTGGAGGCCCTTCATCTGAGATTCCAACACAGAGATCTCTTGCTCCCTCGTGAGGGGGAAATGGGCATCGATGGTCCTATGGGTGTTTGAAAGTAAGGAGGAAACTGAGATGCGCTCATCCCCCTGCCCATCCCTCGGCCCATGCCCCATCCAACCCCCATGCCCGAGTGTCCAGGCCCCGGGACTTGGGCCTCCACCAAGCCTCCAACCTTGAAAGCCTCGACTGCGCTCCTGACCGTGCCCGACGCTCCAACCAAGATCCTTATCCCAGCGGAAGAAAGCACTTGGAACGCATTAGGGCCTACGTTCCCGGTGATGACCGCCTGGACGCCCTTTTCCACCACCATCTGCGCCGCTTGAATGCCAGCGCCGCTCATCGCTCCCGCGCTGACGTTCGGGATCGCTTCGAAATCCATCGTGGCCGTGTCGACGATTATGAAATATTGGCACCTTCCGAACCTTGGGTCAACCTGAGCGCCTAGGTCCGGACCGGAAGCTGATACGGCTACCTTCAGCTCGGCCACCTACCTCTTTAGCTCCTCTAGCCTTTGCTTGATCTGGGCAAGTTCCTGCTCCAGCGCCTTGGCTTCTTGCTCGAGCATCGCAATCTCGTCCTCCTTTGACATCGAAGGTACCATCGGCCAATAGTATGGCGACGTTGGCGAATATGGCGTCATCGGCCCGTACATGCCCGTCCACCACCACCTTGGGAGCCAGGGGAACCACCTGCACCTCCAGCCCCAGTATGGGTAGGCGTATCCGCCAGCGAACCACCCCCACGGACCCATTCCATATGGCACTCTTCTCACCTCCTTCATTCTTGCGGTTTATTTCCCAAGTTCTTCTTCAATTCCTCGATCCTAGCTTCCACGCCCTTGACCTCTTCGTCAAGCGCCCTCCTGTAGTCCTCGAGCGAAGCCAGCTCTTCTTCAGGCGAGGGCGCGACGTATGGCTGGGGCGGATAACCGTAGGTTGCAGGCAACCCGTAAGGGTGATAGTACGGTTGCGCCCCTTGCTGAGCTGCCTGCCCCTTCTTCACGGCCTCCAACCTTCTCCTCGTAGCCTCGAGTTGCGCCTCGATCGCCTTTGCATGCTGCTCCAGCATCTGAACCTCCTGCTCCTTCGTCAACGGAGCGCCTGCGGGGGCGAAGGGGGCGGCTGCAGGTAGCGTAGCTCCGGTTGACAGATACTGTTGGCATTGCGGCATCAATCCGCTGGACAATATCCACTCTGCCGTAGGAGGCAACCCCGTTGGCGATCTGCCAACCCAACCTGGCGAATATCCGAACCTAATCCATCCAGGCATTCCCGTAAGGTAGTACATCCGCCTCCATCTGTATCCCATGCCGCATCACCACGTCAAGCCGTAGGGAGGGTAGGAGCAGTACCCTAAGCCCCAATACGGCGCTCGGTATCCGAATGGCGTAGAACCTAGCCATGGCCACGGGCCGTAACCCAACGGTGGGCCGTAACCAGGATACCCGTACAGGTATGGGTTGAAGAGCCACCAGCATGAGCCCCTTTCGAAGAGCCACCCCGGCCTCTGCCAGGGCGGGAGGTGGCTGAACGGCCCCCTTCCTGGCCAAGGGCCCGCCCATGGCCCGATGCCCCAGCCTCTTCCGAAGCCTCTGCCATAACCTCTCGTCCAAGCCATCCTTCGATCACCGCACACAATATGTTCATATGCACAATATAAATATTTTGCAAAAGCACGAAAATGCGGGCATCTAAGGGCTACGGGACCCTAGAAACCGGCGTCTAGAGGCCCGGGAATCCTTGGCGAAGGTTCGCAACGGGTCCGAACCATAGACATTAAGGCGCGGTGGAGACGTCCATTAAACGAAGTGGCTTCTGCCACCGTTAGAACGGCCACCCTTGCAGACCGCGTGAA
>JAFNJA010000014.1:0-14191 GCA_017601265.1 Candidatus Brockarchaeota archaeon | reverse complement strand
CTAGTCCTAGGCCGCAGGAGAAGCCCCTCCAGTTGCGAATGTGGGGGCCGAGAAACCGTCTGCGAAGTAGGGACGTTGTAGCCCGCGCAGGCTTTCCTAGAACGGGTATTACTCGAAATCGATGGCCGACCTAGGAAGCTAGGGTTTTTTGGTGATCCATCCCCACTTTTCGTAGACCCGCCTGCTCTCATCAGAGCGCAGGAAGCCCACGAAATCCTGCAACGATTCCCTGTTAGAGCAAGATTTCAGGATCGCGACGTTGGTGCTCCGGAAGACTTCAATATCCCTGGGTAGCTCGATCATCTCGCAATAGGCCGGCCAAACCCTTCCGTACACGTTCCACACGATCCCCGCGTCTATCCTGCCTTCGCTTCTACGCCACCGCCGGAGCGTGTCGAGGCAACCGGCGCCGTATTCGGCTATCTTGCTCCGTATCTTGTCCGTGACCATAGCCTTGCTTGCCACGTCGTCCCAGAGGCCCTTTTGGCAGGCGCCCCTGCAAACAAGCAACTTGACGTCCATCTCGGCCAGGTCTTGGATCGTCCTTATGCCCCTGGGGTTGCCCCTCCTGACCATTATCATCGATCGCCTGTAACCCACGGTCGCCCTTGTTTCCCTGAGGATCAAACCTTCCGCCTCGATGTCGTCCATCATGTATTCGGCTCCCACGCAAACCAAGTCTCCTTCTCCATCCCTCACCCTCGGAAGCCAGGTTGACGGTTCTCCAGCCACGATCTTGAACCTGACGCCGTGCATTTCTTCGAATATCCTCGCAGCCCCGTGGAGCGGTATGGCTGGCAATCCGGTTGAGAAAATCTTGAAAGTTTGCGCGCCCGATTGCGCCGTCATGCCCGTAGGCCCACCTTTCCTAATGCCGCCATCGCTCTTCACTATTATCGTTTTCCCCGGCGAGGAATTTCCGCGCGCCTGGCAAGCGTACGGCGGCGGTTTTTAGGCGAAGGAAGATCGGACAATGGGTCCGATAGCAAGCCGCCATTTCGCCATCACAACGAATCGTGCCCATAGGGGCAAAAAACCTCCAGCCCGAGGATTTTGCACGCTCCCTTTCCGGTGACCCCGTACACGATCGGCTTCAACCCGCAGGACGCGCAAGATTCCAAAAGGGATGGCAGGGTCCCGTTGGCGGCGGCGCTTCCGGTTATGTAAGCCACGTCAGCTTTCCCGATGACTTCCGGGTTGCGGGAACCGTCGAGAATTTCGACCCCGAACTTCACCTTGCCCACGTTCATCGGATCCAAGTCCGTCACGTAGAGCATCTCGGGGCCCAATGCTTGGGCCAACGCCTTGACGTGCCCTGGCTGGTAACCTATGTGGGCGACCCTCGCTTTTCCGAACCTGGAAAGGATCTGTTTGGCGAGCTCCTCCCCGCACGCCTCCGGCTCCCCCTGCCGGCAGTGTATCGTCCCGTCCACCATCCTGAGTTTGTGGAGGGCGGCGTTCAGGGTGGCGAAGTATATCGCCCTTTCGCAATTGCCTCCGCGGACGAAATTCAAAACATCGCCTACCCTGCCTTCGAACTCCTTCGGGGAAGTGGTGAAAGCGTGGCCGTAGCCCCCGTCAACCTCGGCGTGCAATATCACCTCCTCGCCCCTTGCCGCGAGGTACTCGCCGGAAGGGAGCTTCAGGCGCTCGCCAGCCAGGATGGAGCACTTCACCTTCGCGGATAGCAGTCCTTTGGCTTTCACGATCCTTTCGAAACCCTCCGACAACTCGTCGTAAGCGTTCACCATGCTTTCACCGACTGATCTCCGCCTCTAATCCTCCCGGCATCAATCCGATGTCCTCATGCCCTTGAGTTTCAATTTTATAAAGACTCCTTTCCCCTCGGCAAGTCCTTGGCTCCGGCAAGTCTCCTTCGCCACCACCGAGGTTAGAAGGACGCCGTTTTCGAGCCTTACCTCGACCCTCGACATGGAACTCGTTTCAGCTATGCTGACGATTTCCCCCTTGAATACGTTGACGCGAGGTAAGGGGATGTCGGATTCCTCCGTCGCGATCACGATCTCCTTCGGGTCTATCGCGATCTTTCTGACCGGTTTGCCTTCGAAAGGCACCAAAATCGTTTTTCCGTCGCAATCGCATTCCGCCAAGCCACCAAGAACCCTGTCGCACCTGCAGTTCAAGATGTTCAAGGCTCCGATGAAGTCGGATACGGTCTTGTTTTTTGGCGAGAACGTCATCTCCGAAAGAGTCGAAACTTGCTGAATCTCCCCTCCGAAGAGGACGCCCACCCTGTCGCTCATGCTCTCGGCTTCTTCCAAGTCATGGCTGACGAATACGCACGTGATGCCGAGCTTCCTTTGGATTTGACGGAGCTCGAGCCTGAGGTACTGCTGCGTTATTGGGTCGAGGTTGCTGAGAGGCTCGTCCAGAAGCAGGACCACCGGATCGCTGGCCAGAGCGCGAGCAAGGGCTACGCGCTGTTTCTCCCCGCCGCTCAGATTCTTCGGGTAGCGGTGCTTGAGGTGCATCATGCCCATCATTCCCAGAAGTTCGTCAACCCTTTTTTCCGCCAGCGTTTTCGGCCTCCCCTTCACCCTCAGGCTGTAACCGATGTTTGAAGCGACGTCCATGTGGGGGAACAATACTTGGTCTTGCGGAAGGTACCCTATCCTCCTGAGTTCGGGGGGAACCCCCTCCATCGGTTTTCCGTCGAAGAGGACGCTTCCTTCGTACTCGACCAGCCCCGCGATGACCTTAAGGAGCGTCGTTTTCCCGGAACCGGTCGGCCCCAATAGGACGAACAATTCGCCGTCTCGAACGTCCAAGTTTACGTTGCGCAGGACGAAGTTAGAAACGTTTTTCAGCTCGATCCTCGGCAAAGCGGGTCACTTCCACCTTACGCATCTCCGCTCCAAGAACAGAAGCGCCTTCTCGAAGATCAGGCACATCACGGACAGAACCATTAGGCAAAGCATTATGACGTCCACCCGCAGGAGACTTTCCGAAGCCACGAGCAGGGCGCCTATCCCGCTCGGGATCGCGACCATTTCAGCAGCGATTATCACCCTCCAAGCCATCCCGGCTTCGAGCCTGAGCCCGGTGAAGATGCTCGGCAAGGCCAAAGGAAGCAGCACGGTTTTCAAGACCTCCCTTTTCGAGGCCCCAAGCGTCCTCGCAACGTCGATGCAATCCCGGTGCACCTCCCTTATTCCCGTGGAAGTGTTGTAAAGCAAGGGGAAAAACGAGCACAGGAAAACGATTGTGATAGGTAGCGCCTCGCCTATCCCGATCCAGAGTATGAGGAGCGGCAGCCAGCCTACGGCAGGGATGGGCATCAGGATGCTGAATATCGGATGAAAAGCCTTGTTCACGGCGTCGTTGTAACCCATCAGGATGCCCATGCCAAGGCCCGCCAACGAGCCCAAGGCGAAACCTACCAAAACCCTGGCCAAACTGCTGGCGAAGTTTCCAATCAGGACGCCGTTTGCCGTCAAGAGGTAGGCAGTGACGAGCACGCGGGAGAAAGGCGGGAACAGGTAAGGAGGGAACGCCCCGGTTCTAGCGACGGCTTCCCAGGTCGCGAGGAGCAGAGATATCGGTGCGATCCAAGCCCAATCCCTTGGCTTCATGGGCCTCCTCTTACCCCTCGAAGCTGAGGTCCAAAACGTCGGTTGCATTGAACGCGTTGTCGATGTAACCCAGTTTGTAGAGGGCGTTTATGCACTCTTGCACGCTTGCAACGTTGATTTCGGTTCTATAGTCGAGGTTTGCCATGGATTCTTCCAAGAGCGAAGGCGTCACGAGGTTCATCTCGCCGCCCAGAACGTTAAGGACGTCGGCGGACAGGCCCTTAACGTCCGCTTTCGTCAGTTCCCCGTAAAGGATCTCGGCCGCTTCACTTGGCGAATCATGTATGAACTCCGTCCCCCTATTCGTGATTTTGACCAGCTTCCTGACGACCTCCGGGTGTTCCTCTATCAACTCTTCCTTGACGACCAGGACGCTTCCTTGCATGTCTGGCCACACGTCCTGGCTCCTAGCTATCACCCTGAATCCCTGGGATGCCGCGAGGGTGCACCAAAATTCGGGAGCACATATCGCGTCGATCTTTCCAGCGATCAATGCCGAAACCTGCATGGGAGGGTTCATGCGCCTCACGTCCAAATCGGCAAGGTTGTACTTCTCGATGGCCGCGTGCAAAAGCAGGTCACTTTGCGTGCCCTCCTTGGTGCAACCTATCGTCTTCCCCTCGAGGTCCGAAAGGCTCTCTATTTCCGGCTTTGCCACGATGGCGAAACCGTGAAGGTGCGAGCCGGCGACGATCTTTATCGGAACGCCCCGCGCGTACGACATCAACGCCGGCGCGAGGCAAAGGTAAGCGGCGCTTATGTCTCCCCTCGCCAGGGCGGCTGACAACTCGACGCCCGTCACGTAACTCTCGAAGCACGTGAGGTTGATCCCCTCTTCTGCGAACCAGCCCTCGTGCAACGCTACCCAGGCGCTGGTCGCGTGGTTGTTGAACTCCACGGCCATGCCCAGGTTGAAAGGCTTCGTGGACCATAACCAAGGCACCAATACGTAGTTGGTAAACAGGAAGATAAGGGCGGCTAGGCAGGCTATTGCCAAGATTTTCCCTCTAGCATTAACCATAGGAAGAGATTCGCCCTCTGAAACTATCTTTGCCAAGACGAAAATAAATAAGACATTTCCCAAATCATGCCCAAAATCATACCAAAATCGATGGAGGAAAAAGTGCGGCGCGGACTAACCAAAGACGGCTTAAGATGGCTTGATCCTGCCAAGGACTGCCTCTTTCTCCACGTGAGCCGCTTTCGGCGCCTGCGCGGGGGAAGCTTGCGAAAACCTCCCAATGCGACTCATTGCCTTTTTCTTTCCACGAGGATCCACGCCGCTTCCGCGATGGCGGCGATCGCCGCCACGGAAGCCGCCATCTGGTAGAGGGCAAGCTGGTCCTCCAGGTTCCTAATCTCGGCCCTGAGCGCCCTGGCGCTCCTCCAGGACCTCAAACCCTCGAACAGTTGGCGCGCGTTGTACCTGAACATCTGGGCCAGGTTCTCGGTCCCGGGCACGGCTCCTGGGAAATTCGTCATGACCACGTGCTCGGCCCCGGCTTGCGAGGCGATTCCGCTGCCAAACTCGACGCTGATCTGGAGGTTGTCGATGACGAGAGCCACCCCTTCCCTCTGCGCCGTCTCGACTAAGGCAGCTACGTCGGCGGCCGATAAGGTCTCCGGGGGATTGAAAGTGGCTACCACTTCGAAGCCCAACCACTTGACGAAAGGTTCAAGCCACTTCATGCAGATTACCTTCGTTCCAACCACCCCGAGCGCCTGCGCCTCTCCGGACATCTCGTTCGCCGCGGCGTCGATATCCGCAAGCATCTCGTTCGCCTTCCCCTCGAGGTCGATCGAAAGGGCCCTGCTCAAGTTCCCTCCTACCAACCTCAAGCACCGCTTCGCCCCCTCGGGCGTGTTGTAATCTCCCGGGACCTTCACGAGGGTGAGGTTCTCGTTGCCGGCAGCTTCGATCAAGCCTTGGAGCCAGAACTCGCCCGGCATCGAGTGGTAGACGGCGTAGATGTCGCTCGGCTTCATGTCGTAGTCTGCAGGGCAAAGGCTGGGCCTGACCAGGACGACCACTTCAGCCCCGCCCTGCAAGAACTCCTCCACGATGGACCCCAGGACGTTTGTCGTGCAAACGATTATCGGCTTATCCGCAGGGCCTTCGGCTTCGGTCGATGCCACGCAGAAACCCATCGCGAGCATGCAAGTTAAAATGCTGCCCAAGAGTGCCGCTTTACTTCTCAATACTTTTTTCAAGAAGATTCCTTCACCTCCTTTCTCTTCCTTTTAGGCGACAGGAGGATAGATACGGCGAACGCTATAGTCGACACCAACACTATGCAAGATCCGACGGGCAAATCGAAAGCTAAAGAAGCAACCAAGCCCGAAACGCACATGGCTGAGCCCGCGATCGGTGAGAAAAGGACGATCTTCTTCATGTCTTGCAGGAATTGAAGCGTAGTCGAGGCGGTGTTGAAGAGAAGGGCGAAGACGAGGAGGCCGCCGACGAGCTTGATGGAGAGGGTTATGACGATACCAATTAAGAATATCATCAGGTATACGAAAGGTTTTGTATTTATCCCGTCCGCCTCCGCGAGCCTCCTGTCGAACATGATGGTGAAGAGCTCCTTCCAGAAGAAGTGGATAAGGATAGAGGCCGTGATGCACAATATCGCGAGGTAAAGTATGTCGCTATTGGAAATCGATATCACGCTTCCCCAAAGAACGCTTGCAACTTCGCTGCTGAGGCCGATCTGGGGAGATAAAGCCAGGAAGATGAAGGCCAAAGCCATGTTGAGGGGGAAGGCTATGCTGGTGATGGTGTCTTGGCTCAGCCTCGCCTTGTCGGCGACCGGCCCTATAAGCAACGCCGTGACCGCGGAGAATAGTATCGAGGTCGAGAGTGGGTTCGCGGAAACGGCCACGCCCAGAGCCGCTCCTGCGAAGGCGCCGTGCGACATGGAGTAGCCTATGGAAGTAAGCCTCATCCTCACCACGAAGACTCCGATCAGGCCCGTCAGGAAACCTGTCAGCGCGCAACCTATCATCGCCCTGCGTATGATGGCGAGTTCGAGCCAGATCAAGGAACCGCCTCCTCCGCGCCAATGTTCTGGCAACTTTCGAGGGCGGCCAAGGCTTTTTCAGGACTTTCGTCGGCAACGATCCTTCCACCATTCATGACTACGATCCTTCTGCACCGTTCCGGTATCTGGCGGATGTCGTGTGTAACCACGATCGTGGCCATCTTCCTCTCCTCGTTGAGCCGACAGACCAGAGCCGAAACCTCTTGGCGGGAACTAGGATCGAGGTTGCTGAATGGCTCGTCCAGCAGCAGGACTTTCGGTTCCTTCGCCAGCGCCCTCGAGATCATGACCTTCTGCTGCTGCCCACCGGAAAGCTTTCCGACCGGCTTGCAAGCAAGCTCTTCCACGCCGAGCAAACCCAGGGCTTCCATCGCCTTCTTGAAATCCTCTTTCTCCGGCCTGCGGAGCACCCCCATCTTGGCGTATCGCCCCATCATCGCCACGTCAAGGGCGGTGTAGGGCTCGAGCGCCTCTACCATGAAGTCCTGAGGCACGTAACCGATCTCCTTCCTGACGACACTGCCATGCCCACGAACGTCCAAGCCCAAAACGGAAACCTCGCCCTTTGACACGGGCTGCAATCCGTTGATCGTTTCGAGCAGCGTCGTCTTGCCGGCCGCGTTGGGACCGACCAAGTAAACGAGTTCGCCATTTTCAAGAGCCAGATTCACGCCCCTTATTGCTGGCCTTTTTTCTCCTTCGTACGTTGTGGAAACGTTTTCGACCCTTATGATCTTTCCATCGCGACCGTCCATTTCTAATTCATCCTTTGCGGATCTCCCTGCGCCATACAGTGTGTTACAAAAATACAAAAATGTAACACTTTATAAAGTTTCCGCAAGCTATTCTCGAAGCCCTCAATCAAGCATGGACAAGACATACTTCCTAAGCGATGACACGCCTTTCCCGCTTCGGCGTGGAACGTTAGGTCGAGGCACTTGGGTGTCAAAGGATCTTGTAAAGAGGGTGGTTTTTCGTCAGAGGTTTGGTTCCAGTTGCCGCGGCGTTGTACGCAACCATTGCGTCGGCCAAAGCGCAGGCTGGGAACACATCCCCGGACCTGCCTATCGAGCCGTAGATGATGAAGTTGGCGCCCATGCATTGGACCAAAGTTGCCGCCGCCGCCCTTCCGATTTTCTTCGAGTGCGGCCCGAACTCCCCAGACTTCCTCCAACTCCCAATCACGCCAACCGGCGCCGTTCCCGCGGGAAGGCCGAGTTCGTTTTTCAGCACGTTGATCGCTCCTGCTGAGACGCCTACGCTCGGTATGTCCAAGACTGGGGGAAGGATGAGAGGTTTTTCAACTCCCGCCCCGTAAGCAGCCTCTAGGAGGCCCCTCTTGCCAAGCGTTCCGACGAGCGTTTGGCGCATCCCTTCGAGCCACGGATTTCGGGGGTTGAAGGATTGAACGATTGCCGCCTTTAAGCCCGATTCCCTTAAACCCGCGAGCTCTTCCTCCGTGGCCGTGTAATTCAGGGAGTTGTAGATGGTTCTTTCCGATAGCCCCGTCTTGACCGCATAGATTGCTGCCTCAAGGCGGACAGTGGAAGTAGGGCCGTTTACTAGGATGGGCGCGTCCGAAACTTCTGAGGCGAAATCCACGTACCTCGCCAGGGCTTCCACGGTCTCGCCCACCACGTCCAACATGTGCGGGTTACCGGTCTCGTGGGACAAATCCTCCTGCCTTTCGATCAAGCGCTTCGCCTCCGCCTTGTCGAAGACCCCTTTCTTGTGGTCGACGACTATCTTGTGCCCGCGATGGAAGATGCTGCCAATCAACACAGTAGGCAGCTGGCCTGGCTGCCCGCCGACTTCAACCGATCCTATCCTGAATATCTTCTGCTCCTTCCCGAATTTGAACACGGCAAGTCCTTTCGAACCATCTATTTTAATCTAAAGGTCGACGACGTCGCCCACGTGAAGCGGCTTGCACCTTTTCCCAAACTTTTTTACGAATTCCCGCGTGGCTTTGGTGCCGGAGCAGTGGCAAGGGGCTATAAGCCTCGGGTTAAACCTGGTCAGTTCGGAAACGGTCCTTTCGATCCGTTCCTTTCCAGCTTTTGAGAGGTGGAATCCGCCGATGACCGCGTGAACATTCTTCCTTGAGGTTAACGTTTCCGCGTGCTTTACGACGTTCACGATCCCGGAGTGGGCGCACCCCGTCAGAATGACGAGCCCTTTCTCGGATTCCAGTATGAGCGCTTGGTCGTCCAGCAACCTGTCCTCTACTAACCTTTCGTTCTCGATGGTCCAGAAGCCCTCTGCCTTCTCGAAGCCAGTTCCTCGGACTACTTCCCCGCTCGTCATGATTCCTTTGGCTATCCGAACTGGGTTCGAGGCGAGCAATGGAACGCCGCCCTTCGCCTCGATCTCCGATACCCTGAATGGGGAGCCCACTGCCCTCATCTTGGGGCTGAGGACGAACTTCGGGCTGAACGCCTTCGGATGGGCTATGACGGGAACGGGTTTCCCGATCATTCCAAGGGCGTAGAGCAAACCTCCGATGTGGTCGCGGTGGCCATGGCTGAGGAATATGGCGTCCACTTTGCGCAGGTCGGCGTTCATGGCTCGTACGTTGCGCGCAATGGTTTCCGGGTCAGGTCCCGCGTCCATGAGGACGGGCGTCGTCACGCTACCGGATCTTGACTCGACGAGGATCGAAAGGCCGTGTCGCGGCTCCAACCCTTTCGATCCCCTTGAGTCGTCAACGATGACCGTTAACCTCAGTCCCGCAGCCATTCGGCCAAAACGCAAACCAAGCCTTTTTATTGCTAACCGCCCCTCACTGCGATACAGGTTCAGACTCTTCTTCGATCTTCTTCCAGATTTCCAAGAAAGTTTCGCGGCACGCTTCGAGCACGGGCGAGTGGAAGTACATCTTCGCGTATCCCTCGCCTGCGGTGACCAGGAACCGGTTCTCGACCAGCACCTGGAGGTGGTGCCTTACCGTCTTGTAGTCAAGTTTTAAGGCCTGCGCAAGTTGGTTTGCGTTCTGCGGGTTTTTTTCGAGGGAATGGATTATCCTTGCCCTAGTCGGGCCTCCCCGAGTGCCGACGAGCAGCCACCAGAGAAGCCGCCTGGGGACTTCCAACCCGTTCGCGCTACCTTGTGCTCGCCCGGAGGAGGGCGGCTAGGCCGATCAGTTCAACGAGGCTTAGTATCGGCCGCACCTCTTGCGTCCTGACTCCCACCTCGCAAAGCTCCGTGGTGGCGAAAAGGACGGCCGCGAAGGCGGATTGCAGCATGAGCAGGGCCGAGAAGATGAGTAAGCTTGCCGTGAAGCTGGACTTGACCTTCCTGTGGCTTCTAAGGTATATGACCATCAAGCAAAGGAGAATCGCCACGTTCAACGCCTCGATTATTACCGCGAGGCTCGCTCCCTCGAGTACCATTCTACACCGCCTTTTCCATCCTAGGAGAGCTCGTCTTATCGTTTTCGCTCCCGGGTTATAGCGGGGCGGGCATCGAATCGGAAACTCCGGGAGAAGGCGATGGTGGCGAAGCCTGAAAGTCGGCTTGCGCCTGCTCCGTACCGGCAGAGCGTGTCTCGCCAGCCGCGCCAAACGGCCGTCTATTCCGGGGAAGGTGGAAAGGCAAGCAAAACCACGGACATCGCGCTCAACTGAATAGCGAGTTGGACGGGAGCGGCTGGCGGAAGATTGCACTGTTTATAGAATCGTTTACACTGGTATTTTGCAGCCCCTTCGCCGAATCCCTCGACCTAAACCGCTTGCCCTAGGTGCCGCGGGCCTATCTCCCCTTCTTCAGGATCGGTGCCGCTTCTTCCAAGCCTTCTTCCAGCAGCCTCTGCGCGTCGGGGTCTAGGACCTTGAGCAGCGCCAAAAGTTCGCCCACGTGGGTCTTCTCCTCGTCCCTCACGTGAGCCAACAATTTCCTGGCTCTGTCGTCATCCGTGGCGTCGATGTGCGCCTGGTAAAGGTTTATCGCGTCGAGCTCCGCCGCGATGTCTTGCCTTATTGCCCTGGCCAGCTCTTCCGAACTCATTTTCCTGGGCACAAGGGAAGGGAAAGCCTCCGTCTGGCTCATCTTCCGGTCAAAATGGACGAAAAGGCGCCGCTTTTTAACGTTTCCCATGCATTGGAAGTGCCTGCCGAAAGAGCCTTTTGCTGGCGCTCGCAAAGCATAAATATACGATTAGTCGTAATTTGATTTTAGAGTAGTGAAAATTCCTTTGCAGGAAGTCACGGACGCGATGGAGGAATACTTGGAGGCCATCTACAAGCTCGAAGAGAAGAGCGGGGCGGCCAGGACAAGCGAAATAGTGAAGGACGTCAAGGTTGTTCCCGGCACCGTCACGAACACCGTGGAGAGGCTCGAGAAGGAAGGTTACGTCACCCACGCGCCTTACAAGGGGGTAAAGCTTACGGAGAAAGGGCGCAAGGTAGCTTTGCAGGTCGTGAGGAGGCACAGGTTGTCCGAGCGCCTGCTCACCGACATTTTGCACGTGGGGTGGGACAAGTCGCACGACGCCGCTTGCAAGCTTGAGCACGGGATCACCGAAGAGGTGTTAAAACCATTGGAAAAGGCGTTGAGGCACCCGAAGACCTGCCCGCACGGAAACCCCATACCGACGGAATTCGGAGGCGTGGTGGAGGAAAAGTCCCGGCCGTTATCGAAACTCAACAAAAAGGAAAGGGGCGAGATTGCGAAGATAACCGAAGAGAGGTCGGACTTGCTGCGATACCTGAACGGCTTGGGATTGGTTCCCGGCGCCTCGGTCGAGGTTGTCGAAAAAGCTCCATTCGACGGCCCTGTCACACTCAAAGTGGGAGAAGCTAGCGTCGCGATAAGCGTCGCGATCGCGTCGGCCATACAAGTGAAAAGGGCGAAGTGAGGGTGCCGTTTGCATGGAAAGGAAAAGCTCGGAAGGGCGCGTCGTGCCTTTGACCGCGCTGAGGGGCGGGGAAACCGGAACCGTGGCTTCGATTAGATCCGGCCACGGAGGGGGGGTGGGCATGGGTTGGGGGTTCGAGAGGAGGCTCATGGACCTTGGCCTAACCCCGGGAACCAAGGTAACGGTCGTGAAATCCGCTCCTTTTCACGGCCCCTTGGAAGTCATCGTGAGGGGCTCGAGGCTCGCGCTCGGAAGGGGCATGGCAGAGAGGATTCTTGTGGAGATAGAGAAAGAGTGACCGATAAAAAACTTGCCATAGCCTTGGCTGGAAACGCGAACGTTGGGAAATCGGTCGTATTCAACTACTTGACGGGACTGCACCAGCACATCGGTAACTGGCCGGGAAAGACGGTCGAAAAGGCTGAAGGGACGCTGCACTTCAAGGGTTACACGATAGACCTGATCGATCTGCCCGGCATCTATTCCCTTTCCACTTACTCCTTGGAAGAATCGATCTCGAGGAAGTACATCGCGGTCGAAAAGCCCGACTTGGTCATAAACGTCGTGGACGCTTCGGTCCTTGAGAGGAACCTTTTCTTCACTTTGCAGCTACTGGAACTTGGGAACCCTATGATCGTGGCGTTGAATCAAGTGGATGTCGCGAAAAGAAAGGGCATCGAAATCGATGTGGGGAAATTGGAGAGGCTGTTGGGCGTTCCAGTCGTACCGACGGTCGCAATAAAAGGGATAGGCATCTTCCAGCTTTTGGAAAAAGCGATAGAGGTTGCGGAGAAGGGTAAAAGGGAGGGGCGCGTGCAGGTTAGATACGGGGAGGAGGTTGAGAAAAGGATCGCGGACATAGTTGACGCTATGAAAAACGTCCGGTCGCCATACCCCCCAAGGTATTTGGCAATAAAGCTGTTGGAGGGCGATGAGGAAATAGTGAAAGAGATAGATGAAGCAGCCCCGCATATAGCGTTATACGCCAAGAAACTCGCAAAGGAACTTGAGGACATGCATGGCCATTCCTGTTCAACAGTTTTGACTTCAGAACGGTATGAAGTTGCTGGCTGCATCGCGAGAGAAGCGCAAAAAATGATTCCTCCTTTGAAACCCACAGTTGAGGAGAGGCTCCACTCCATCACGACCGATAGAATTATGGGTTATCCGATCATGGCCTTCGCGCTGCTTTCGATGTTCTTTGCCATTTTCGCCCTCGGCAATTTCGCTTCCGAGTTGCTGGGCAACTTCCTCTACGGCCTGGGGCCGCTTTTTTTAAAAATCATCGGGACCGGAATCGTCGGAGAACTTCTCTGGGGAGGCGTGATCGAGGGGATCATAGCCGGAGCCACCATAGCCCTTCCGTACATCGTTCCTTTCTACATGATCCTGTACGTTTTGGAAGACTCGGGATACCTGAGCAGGATCGCCTTCCTGATGGACAACGCCATGCACAAAATGGGTTTGCACGGGAAGGCGTTCATCCCGATAATGCTTGGCTACGGGTGCAACGTTCCCGCCTGCCTGGGTTGCAGGATAATGGAAACCGAGAGGGAGAGGTTCCTCGCCGCATTCGTCACCACTCTGGTTCCGTGCGCGGCGCGGAGCGTGATAATACTCGGCCTTGTTGGGCAGTTTGTTGGAATCCAGTGGGCACTGGCGCTTTACGCCTTCGACCTTATCGTGATCTTCTTGCTGGGAAGGGCCGCTTTCAGGATTCTGCCGGGCGAGCCCACCTCCCTCATAATGGAAATGAACGATTACAAGCTGCCTCATGCAAGGACCGTTTTGAAGCAGACGTGGTTCAGGTTGGCGGAGTTCATCAAGATAGCGTTCCCATTGATAGTCGTGGGAAGCCTCTCCGTGAAGCTTGCCGAGGTTTTAGGTTGGCTGGAAACGATCGCGGCAATCCTGAGCCCGGTCACGGTCACGTGGCTTGGATTGCCGTCGATCTCCGGCATAACGCTGATATTCGGCGTGATGAGGAAAGAGTTGCTGCTTGTGATGCTCGCCGCGCTTTTGAGAACGACGAATTTTGCGGAAGTTTTGACGCCCGTGCAGATGGTCGTATTGGGCTTGGTGGCGATGTTTTACATACCTTGCATAGCGACGATCGCCACGTTGGTCAAGGAGTTTGGCTGGAAGAAGGCGCTGTCCATTACGGCATTTGAAATAATATTCGCAATAGGCCTGGGAGGGATTGCGTCAAGGATGCTGGCACCGATACTTTGAATTCATTACTCAGGTAGAAAGGCATACGCATAAAACACGAAAGTTTGAAAGAACGGCTGCCTTTCGGCTGAGTTTCCGAAGACTGGTGCCTTACGAAACCATTCGGAATCGGGTTTGTGGCTTTTGCGTGCAAGTGGATTGGTTTGAAGGCCGAATCACTTTTGAACGTTGAACCTTACCGCCTTGATGAAGTGGCACTCCGTCTCGCAGATTTGAACCGTGCACGTCTCTCCCTCCAAGCTTTTCAAAGCTACGTAGCTCGCGACGAAGTCCATCGGGTTTGGTGGATTGGGGCGGTTGTTTGCGGCAAGCAACTTTTCCTGTTTCCTCCTTTCCTCAAGAGAGAGGCCAAAGTAATTTTCAATTTTTATTTTTTCGAGGCATTTTTCCATTTGCTCGGTTGGACAGTAGTCGCACCTTGTCCCGTCGCTTAACTTTCCAAACATGTTTGACAGAGGATCGATGACGTATAT
>JAFNJA010000148.1 GCA_017601265.1 Candidatus Brockarchaeota archaeon | reverse complement strand
CGTAATATTTTCCCTGCACCATCAGCACCGTTCCCACGAGGTCCTTGTCGATGAGGTCGGCCATCTGCTTGGTGAAGTTCAACGAGGCCTCCCCCTTCCAGTCCGTGACCGCCCGCTGGACCGCCGCGATCGTGTAGTTGACCAACGTTTCCCCTTGCCCCTTCACCAAAAGGGCGAGCAATATGTAGGCGGTGATGTTGACGTTTGCGACCCTTATCTTCTCGTGCGTTACAGCCGCGAGCTTGAAAGCGGTCTCGTAAACCTTTCCGTTTTTGTTCGCGATCTTCATCGTCGGCTCGATCGTGATGTTCAAGGCCGGCACGAAGACGAGGTTGAAATCGAAACGGTTGTCCAGGTTCATGAGGCGCCTCAACGTCTTCGCGTCGATGTAGGTGCCCGCGTCCGGTTGAGTCAGCCTCATGATCTTGTCCACGTCGACGTTGAAGGCCGTGTCGTCGCGGCTCGCCTTCGCCAGCCCGAAGCCATGGAGGGTTGAAGCGTTGACCGTCAGGTCGCTCCCCCATTGGGCGGGGTCCCCGCTGTAGCAAAGCATGTGCGTCAAGAGCCTGTCCGCGGTGGACGAGAGCTCCTTCCTGGCCACGTCGCGGAAGATCGGCTGCAAGACCCAGACCAGCGAGGTCGCGGTCGCGGACAGGATCAGGATCAGGACGAGGGATGTCGAGAGGTACTCGAGGATGTTTGCCATCTACGCTCTCCTGCCCAAGCCGACCTCTATCACGTTCCCGATCCTCCTCCCCCAAACTACCACGCTTTTCGTCCCGCCATAGACCTTGCTTTGGACCGTTACGCCGTCCATGGCGAGGCCCTCCTGTGCAACGATCCTAACGTTCACGGACGTAGAGTTTATTGGTATGAGTGATTCCGTTGTTACGTCCGGAGAGAGGACCATCGCCCCCCTGACCGCGTACCCGCCTTGGTCGGAGAGCGCGATCCAGTAGGACCCGCCCGCTATCGTTTCGGGCAGCTCGATCAGCGACTGGATGCAGCTCGGCGTGTTCGACGCGTTTGCCATCGAGATCACTTGGACCACTCGCACCGCGACGTAGTCCGAAACGGTTTGGAGCCTCCCCCTCGTCACCGCCAGGCTCTCCGCGCTTCCCACCGAGTACAGGTACAAGGTAAGGGTCGCCGCGAATGCGAAGATGGCTACCGTCCCGATGACGTGGCTCGTTATCACGGGCATCCGCCGCTACTCTCCCGGCCTATTCTGAAATCACCTCGACCTCCGAAACAAGTACCTGCAGGATCGTGCCCACTACGGGGTAAGATACGCCGCCCGACTCTGCCGTTTCCAGCCCGGCAAGCGTTATCTCTTCCGTCCTATCGCCGTCGACTGTCACGCGCACCGTGACGTTGTTGTTTTGGATGATCACGGTGCTGAGCCTCGTGCTCACGCTCCTTGCAACTATGTCTACGGGCCCAGTCCCGATCGTCTTGCCGACGGTCAGGTTGACGTAAGCGATTCGCACGGCGTTTAGGTAGCCTCGGAGGCCGTTGCCGGCGTCGTAGTAGTAGAAGCACCCAAGGCTCGTGACCCTGACCCTGAGGTAATCGAGCCAGAGGCGGGCGCCTTCATTCTGCTCTTCGAAGAGCGCTGCAAGGGGCTCGGAGATGTCGCCCACTATCAAGCGGTCCTCGCCCAGGAGCACCTTCTTCTCGACCGTTCCGACGTAAGGCCCGCCCTCGACCTTGATGACTCCTGACTTTCCTTGCACGACCGGCTCGGGAAGGCCTTCTACCGTGACGGAGATTGTCGAGTAATCATCCATGAAGCAAGGCCTGCTTGTCCTGACGTTGAAACGCACGTAGTGGGCCGAGAGGGGGTTTGCTGAAACGTCCTCTATCATGTCGGCCAAAGTCATGAGCACGTTCCTCGCCTGCTCGAATTCGCTGACGTCAAGCTGTATCCTGAGCAGGTTGTCGGAGAACATGAGCGCCGCGACTGTTATCGTTAAGGTCGTGGAAGAAACGACTAGGGCTGAGATCAAGACCGAAGCGCCCTTCCTCGCGAGTTCCCTCTTGAAGCCGCTCTTCATCTTCTTCATCCCTCCGAAACGATAGTGGGCCAGTTGTCCTCGAGGAACATCGGGAAGTAGTAATCGGGAACGTTCCAGCCTTCGACTCCGCCCCCGTCGTACACCCATATCGCCGATCCGTAGGAGAACTTGAGCCCGGCGGGGATCACGCGCGTTCCGCTTCCCCTTCCTCCGATGCTTGACGGGACCCTGTTGATCAACCTTGGCTCTATTACTCTCATGTCGACCGCGTCCCTGCCGACCGCGAAGTCGCCGTCCAGGTTCTTGATTTCCCCCGTGTAGAAAAATTCCGAGAACCTCCTCCCTCCGAAAACCGCGAAGCCGAAGGTCTGGTTCCACTCGGTCCACCACCAGACGTAGCCCGTGCCCTCGCTTCCCGTCCTTTCGTAGCACTTCCACCTGTTTGTCCTCGGCAGGTCGGGGCTGTCGAAGACACCGCTGACCCTCTTGTTCTGGCTGAGGAAGCAATACCTGTAGACGTAGTCGACGGTCGATTGCGAGTACATGTACTGGGCGTCGTAGAGGTTCGTGGTAGTGGTGCTGAGCCAGGTTCCGTTGACGAGGATGACGGCGTACCTTACCCCGTCGGCCAGGTAGACCAAGGTGAAGATTTGGAGGGGGCCGCTGAGTATCCTTTGTTCCGGGCCGTCCAGGCAGTCTGAGGTGTTCGCGTACATCAAGGCCCGAACAGGACCGGTCAGGAGGTCGCCGTCGATTCCCCTGAAATTCCACCTTCCGTTTATGGCCGGGATGTAGCGCGGCCACCAGCCGCGTGCGGAATCGTACTCCCACCCCTGGATTCCGACGTACGAGTGCCTTGCCTTCGCGTCACCCGCTCCCTTGTAGTCTATTCGCAGGTTGTAGTCCAAGTACTGCCCGACGCTGGACGCGAAATAAGTCGTAATGTTGAGTACGCCGTTGCTAAGCACCGCGTCCCCTTGCGACAGGCTGAAGTAGACCGCCCTCGGCGGGGAGTGCTTGTCGACGTCGTCGTACCACCAAACCCTTACCTTTTGTCGGGCGGGCAGGAGGCCGCTCGGGTAGTTCACCTGGAACACGAGCTTTGCGCTCTGGTTGAACCTGGAGTACCAGGTTTCCGGCTTGCTGGCGTTGAAGACCGAGAGGGGCCTGCTGAAGGACCTGTCCCAAACTTCGATCTGGATCGGCCTCTCGACGAAGTCAGAAGACGGCCCCCTCGTCGTGACGTTCAGGCTGAACTGCTTCGCAGGTATCGGTGGGAGCGGGAACGGATCGCTTCCTCCCGACCTTGCGAGGTCCTTCCCAAACCACGAAACCTTCCCGTTCTGGGCGAGCTCGAACACGAAGGTTTCGAGCTCGCTTCCAGGCCTTTGCGAAGTTACGGCGTTGTCCTGTATCACCATGTCGAAGAAGGCCATGCCGTACATCTCGACGAGTATCCCCCTCGGGTCCGTGACCCAGAAGTGCAGGTAGCGCTCGTACGGGCTTTTTGCAGCCGGGGAGACGCGTATGTAGTAGTTGCCCCCGCCCTTGTACGTTACCTCCTTCAGCGTAGCCTTGACCCACGAGTTTTTCGCCGGATCCAGGTAGAGGACGCTGAGAGACAGGTTGTCCAGGGTCGTGACGGCCCTCCCGTACTCCTGTGTTATGCTGAAGCTGAAACTCGTCGTGTTCTCACTAACATCCACGGCTATGGACGAAGGGTCTAGGGTCGCGTTGAGGAGGACCAAGACGTCCTGCTGCCAGCCGTAAAGGCCCAGGCCCGTGAGGTTGAGCTTCAACGTCGCGTATATCGCGGAAACGGATTGGGGGTAGTACCAGTAGAGCTTCGTGAGGTTGTATACGTATCGGTCAGGTATCGGGGAGTTGTAGAGCACCTTCGCGGGCTGGATCTTCAACGCCAGTTGCTCTGAAGGGAAGCTGAAGTCGACCTGCAGCCCGGCGTCGGCGTAGGCAGACATCGCTGCCAGCTTCCAGCGCGACAGGTACGCTAAGGCCTTCTGCCTCGCCATCGCCATGTTCCCTGTCACGTTGTAATCGCGCGTCACGTTCGCCAGGGCAGCGGCCATCGCTTCCCGAAAGGACGCCGTTACTGCCTCGACCAGCTCCTTGACGGGTTGCGCCTGGACGTCTTGGCGGCTCAGCAGGACCTGGTACGCGAGCCCCGAGATCGCCAAGATCAAAATCGCGGAAAGTATCGCCGTTGAAACCAAGAATTGGCCGAAGCGGGACCTGCGAGGGCGCATGCCCGAACGCACGCACACGGCCGTCATCCGCCAATCTTCACCTAATACAGGCGAACCTCGGTAAAAAACGCAGAACTCAAAAACGTTGGCTTCTGCACATTTCGATTACGAACGCTGGATGCTACTGGATTTTCGATTTCTGGAATTCCAGAGCTCAAAAAACATAGACATTACGTTTTGCAACGAATTCGCGCATCGCGGTTGTGATATTTTAAGATCGATCGGAGCTGGCGCTTGGGCGGAAATTCATTTCGCTTGTTCGCGCCCCATGAAAAATTCCCACGATCGTCGGGGACGCTTGCTACTATTTATTACGTCGAGGACGGGACGCCCGCGACCTTACGTCTCCCGCCAATCTTCGATCGTACCAAAGTACGGAAAAGGGGCGCGTGTGTTCTGCGACGCCTCATGCTTCGCCTGACCCGTTCGAACCCTTTTCGGCGCCGAGGCATGGCGCAAGTTATCAAGGATCAAACGTACTGTT
>JAFNJA010000147.1:4477-4768 GCA_017601265.1 Candidatus Brockarchaeota archaeon | reverse complement strand
TATCCCTCTGTTGGCGGAGGGCTTTTCGGCTCCTTCATCTTGCTCGCGGCGATCACGTCATCGATCCTGAGTATGGAATTAGCCACCTCCGTGGCAGCCGACACGACGCTCTTCTTGACGGCAAGCGGGTCCAACACGCCCTTCTTCAAGCAGTCCGAGACTGTTCCCTTCTCCGCGTCTATTCCGCCGTTCTTCATTCCCTTCGCGTGAGCCGCCCTCAAGTCGGCTATCGCCGTAGTCGTGTCCATCCCGGCGTTCTCGGCCAAGGCAATCGGAATGGATTCCAATGCC
>JAFNJA010000147.1:2823-4409 GCA_017601265.1 Candidatus Brockarchaeota archaeon | reverse complement strand
CAATGCCGATGCGAACGCTTGGTAAACGAGTTGCGCCCTTCCCTTGACCTTGTCGGCCTCGATCCGCAGCCTTTTCGCGGCTTCGGCTTCCGGGGCCCCGCCTCCGGGCAGGACTGCAGGAGTCACCAAGACGTTCCTTATCACGGAAGTCGCATCCTTCATCGCCCTCTCGGCCTCGTCGACCACCCGCTGCGATCCGCCCCTGATCACGATCGTGGCAGTCCTAGACCTGGGAACCCTCTCCACGAAGACCCACTTCTCGCCGCCCACTTTCCTCTCCTCGATCAACCCAGCTTTCCCAAGGTCCTTCTTAGTAAGCTCGTCGATCGTGTTGACGATCTTGCCGTTTGTGGCCATCTCCAGCTTCTCCATGTCGGATTTCTTGACCCTCCTCACGGCCATGATCCCCTTCTTCGCCAAGTAATACTGCGCCAGGTCGTCTATCCCCTTCTGGCAGAAGACCGCCTTGGCCCCGGTGCTGGCCACTTTCTCGACCATCTTTTTCAAAAGTTCTTCCTCGGCTTCCAGGAATTGCTTGACGAGCGAAGGATCCTCGAAGCTGAGCTTTTCGTCGATCTCGGTCTTCTCGATCTCCAAAGAGCAAGACAATAGGGCAACGCCGCAGTTCTCGATCCTTTTGGGCATCGCGGGGTGCACGACTTCCTTGTCGAGGGCGATCCCGTCGACCAACATTGTGTCCTCCAGCGATTCCCCGGGCTTCTTCTCTATCTTGACGTCGTCCAGGTCCACTTCGTAGCCGCCGTCTCGTTTCTTGGCGACTTTCAATACAGCTTTCATGGCCATCTCCGAGAGCTTCTTCTTGCCCGCGCTGACAAGGCTCCCGGACATCGCTGCCTCGGACACTTGCGCAAGAACCTTCCTGTCGGTCGGCTTGACCTTGACCGCCATCTCCTCGAATACCTCGATCGTTCTGTCGCAAGCGGCCTTGTAACCTTCCGTGATGATCGTCGGGTGTATGCCGCTGTCGAGCAACTTATCAGCTTCCTTGATGAGAGCGCCGGCCAACACCGCAAGGGACGTGGTCCCGTCGCCAACTTCCTTGTCTTGGGCTTTCGACGCTTCGGTCAGCAATTTGGCTGCCGGATGCTCGATCTCCATCTCCTCGAGTATCGTGGCGCCGTCGCTCGTTATGGCCACGTCGCCAAAACCGTCGACGAGCATCTTGTCGGATCCCATGGGTCCGAGGGAAGATTTCAGCCCCTCCGTCACAGCAATGACCGCCTGGAAGTTGTAGCTCTGCGCGTCCGCCCCCCTCCTCCTGCTCGTGCCTTCTTTGAGGATTAGGACCGGGATTCCCGCGGTTTTAGGCGAAGCCATCGATACACTCCCGGCCACAGCGCGTTCTTTGGGACCATATATTAATTTTTCTCGGATCCTGAGAGCGGGACGACCTAAACGAATCGGAAAGACATACATAGCTCGTGACGATTTTGGGCTGCGAACTCCGTTGCCCGAGCCGATACCGATCAACCAGCCCTTCTTCGGCACGGAAGAGCAGGAACTCGTGCGCAAGGTGCTAGAGAGCGGGATCGTCACCTCCGCCTCTTCCGACGGCCTTTACGTCA
>JAFNJA010000147.1:0-2796 GCA_017601265.1 Candidatus Brockarchaeota archaeon | reverse complement strand
CGGTTTCGAGCGGGACCGCGGCGCTGCACGCCGCCTTGGTCGCGGCCGAGGTTTCGCGTGGCGACTGCGTCATAATCCCTTCTTTCACGTTCGTCGCGGCTGCCGAGGCTGTGCTGCTGGCCGGGGCCAAGCCAATCTTGGCCGACATCGATCCGGAGACGTACACTGTCTCCAGGGACTCCATCGAAGAGAACCTGTCTTCGAGAACCAAGGCGGTGATAGTCACCCACCTGTACGGCCTGCCTGCCGACGTCGGGCCGATCAAGGAGCTTGCGCAGGAGAAGGGTCTCGTCCTTATAGAGGACGCGGCACAGGCCTTGGGAGCGGAATACGAAGGCAAGAAAATAGGCTCCATCGGGGACATGACGTGCTTCAGTTTTTACGCGACCAAGAACCTCACTACCGGCGAGGGCGGGATGGTGACGACGAACGCGGCGGAGTACGCGGAGAGGCTGAGGGTTTTCCGCTGCCACGGCGAGTCTAGGAGGTACGAATCTTCGCGCTTGGGAACCAACTACCGCATGTCCGAGATCCAAGCCGCGATCGGCGTGGCTCAGCTGTCGAAGCTCTCGAAATTCCTTTCCAGGAGGAAGAGGAACGCGTCCATTCTCACGAGCGAGCTCGCGGGCGCTTCTGGGATCCAGCTTCCCGTTGAACCGGAAGGAAGGACCCACTCTTGGAACCTCTACACCATACGCGTCAAGACCGGCGGAAGGCACTCAACCAAGCGCGACAAGATGGTCAAGGACCTAAGGGGCAAGGGTGTGCAGGCGGGAGTCTACTACCCTTTGCCGGTGCACCTGATGCCCTATTACCGCGAAATACTCAGGATCCCAAGCGGATCTTTGCCGAACAGCGAGCTTGCTGCGAGGACCGTGCTCTCGCTCCCGGTCCATCCGCGCCTCGACGACAGGGGCATGGCGCTTGTGGCGGATTCAGCCTTGAAATCGATCGAGAAGATCAGCCGCTGAAACCCGAGCGTTGAAACCTGTATTGGGCCAGCCTGTCCATCACTTCCACGAATTCCCTCTCTATCTTCTTTCTCTCGCTCTGGTATTCGTCCTCGGAGACCTCCCCGCTCTTGCGCTTTCTCTCCAGCGAATCGAACGAATCCTCAAGCTCCTTCTTCCTTCTCTCCAAGGCCCTTATGCCCGCCTCTATTTCATCGGTGCTCATCGATTACCGCCCTCATCCTGGCCGTGCCATGATGTTAGAAAAGGTTCTTAAATGTTGGCCACAACGGAAAGGGACAATGTCCGTCTCGAGGATCCCAGTCTTGTTCAAGTTTAACAACAGGTTGCAGGTCGTCGGGGAACTCAACCGGGTCCTGGCCCCGAGGACCGTGGAAACGATCGCGAGGTCGATGCCCCTCGAGGGCGTAATAGGCGCGTCCGACGGCCTCCTTTATTTTCCAACGAACTTGATCTTGGGCGCTGAGAAACCCGTGCAAAGGCTCCAACGCGGATCAATCGCCTACTGGCCCATTTGCGGGGGTGTTTGCATATCGGTCGAGGACGTTGCCGCTAAGCAAAGCATGTCCTTGATCGGAAGGGTCGTTTCCGGCCTCGAAGTTTTGAAGGAAGTCCGGCCGGGATCTTCGGCTCGGCTGTCAGCTAAGGCTGTAGACCCTTAACCTGTTAGATCCTGAGACGAGCTTGACCCGCCCCTCGTCCTCCAAGCTGTCAAGGATCCTCTTCGCTACCCCCACCCTGACGTTCAACTGGCTCGCCAAAGAATTGGGAGTCACCACTTTAAGTTCCTTCAAGGCTTTTTCCACTTCTTTGCCGTCGAAATCCAAGTATACCGACTTCGGCACCTTTCTTTCCCTTTTCTCCTCCTTTTTCTCCGCCGTTCCTTCCTTTTCCTGCTTCTTCGCCATCTGGCTAATGCTCTTCTTCTTCGCCCCGCCCAAGCTTATCGCCTGCGGCATCCGCATGGCGGCCTGATAAGAACCTTCCGATGATGCCAGGCGGTTAGGCCCTATGCCCCGCCCTTCCTTTTCTTCGGTACCCCGAATTTCTCCTCGAACGCGGGCCTGTGGACCGAGTTGTACGAGCAGAATGGGCGCAAAGTTCCATCGGGTAAAGCGTAGTGTATGTTGCACATTTGGACCCTTTCAAGGTCGAAATTGTAAAGATCCATGAACGCCATTATCCCTATCATGACCGTCCTTCTCATAAGCTTCCCCAAGGCCTCGTAGCTTCCTTCCTTGAATATGTCACCCAACAGGTCCCTTAATATTCCAAACCTCACGTGCCTTAGGCTACCGACGAGCTTGAGCTTGGCCTTCGTTTTCCTGCCCTCTTGGTTCGCTTCCCAAACTCCTTCCATCGCTCGCATGAACTTCTCCACGTCCACGTATCTCGTTATGGGCACGATCTCGTCATCCTCGACGAACACGAAGGTGGCCATACCGCACGCAGGATGGTTGCTGAACTCCGGGTACACCTTCCCTTTCATGCTTCCCATGGCCCTGGCCAGGGGCACGACAACGGGACAGGTGTAGAAATCCGCCTTCTTGATCTGCCCGTCCGTCTGCTTTTCCACTAACTCCAAGACTTCGGGTATGGTTATCCTCATCCTCTTCCTGTCGGCAGCGGCCACCCTTCCAGCGAAACTTATGGGCTGGAAGTTGACGCACCTCACGATGTCCCTGTTCTTGACGGCGAATTTTATTATGTCGCCGATCTGGTCGTCGTTCACTTCCTTTGCCACCGTCGGGACGAGGATTACGCTGTCGAGGCCTATCTTTCGAGCGTTCTCCAGAACCTTCAATTTAACGTCGAGGAGGTCCAA
>JAFNJA010000146.1 GCA_017601265.1 Candidatus Brockarchaeota archaeon | reverse complement strand
ATAGAGGCGTTCACGCCGCCCCCGATGGGCGACCTTCCGCTAAGGGAGGCGAAGGATGCTTGGAAGGGCAAAGCCATATGGGTGAATTTCCCCGAGGAGGTCTTCTTGAGGAGCGCCGAAGAGATAAGGAGGTTCACGATCGGGCTCCTGGAGGAGATCGCGCCCGGAGACGGTTTCATAATCGGCATAACCGAAGACATCAATCCGGACCACTTCAGGAAGGGCATGGAAACCGTGACCCGCACGATATACGAGTACGGCGACCTGCCCATCAGGCCGCCTCTGGGACGATGAGGAGAAATTTTCCCAAGTGGTTTTACGTGGGTGCGTGGGGAGTTTTCCCATAGCTCCATCTAGTTGGCAGGCGGCCAGTAGCCAGGCAGCCGAACCGACGGCGATTCCAGCGCGTCACGCTCGAAGCCGCCAACGAAGTGAAAAAACCTCGGAGCTTGACAAGGGTAGGCCGGCGCTAGTTCCACGCTTCATGGCGAGTACTTTGGATTGTCTATTATCTTTGGCCTTCCGCCCTTCTCGACCACTAATTTTGCGAAGCCTTTCCGCCTTATGGTGCCGTAATCGTGACCTGCATCTGAAGCGTAGGCGTAGAAGAAAGATAGTTTCTCTTCGCCAGTGTTTACCGTGCGGTGAGCCCAGAGCGGCGGGATGTACACGATCCGCCCCCTGCTTATCGGCGAATGGAAGAACCGCCCTTCCTTGGTCTGCATGACCACGATCCCCTTCCCGCCGAGTCCGACGTAGATTTCCGCCGCGCGCTTTTTTGCGTGGTAGTGCCCCCTCGTCATGTAATACTCGGAGCCGACCTTTCCTGGGTTCAAGGTGGTGACTCCAAAGTTCATTTGGCCGCGCGCGCTTGGCTGGGAATTTTCGAAGTACTCGTAAACGGTTGGGTTTTTGAGCCCGTAAACGGCCGCGTCGACAGCCCCCCTATCGTAGAAAAAACCCCTCAAATCGCGCAACTTAACTTCCACCTTTTTGTTGAACGATTTTAGCGCGCCGGAGCCGAGGTCTATGGCGACAGAATAAGGCTTCGTGGCGTTCGCCAAGTGCTACTCACCTTCAGCCTGGTCGATTGCGGCTTGCGCAGGCACCCCCAATATAATAGATCTTTCGTTGCTTAAGGCTCCAGTAGGTCCAACTCCAACATCTTCTCGGGAGAAGGCTTCCCCGTCGAATCCCAGCCCCTAAAGCCGTAATACTCGTCCAACATGGCGTCCAGCATCTCTTGTGTTATGCGTTTCCCTTTTGCTGGCCCGTCGGGGACGGGCTCGGCCTTGATCCTCAGCGGCAGGTCGTCGTCCTTGCGCGCCACTCCCTCCCTGACCAGTATCAGCCTCTCCAGGTTGTACACCCTCTCCCCTATCGCCAGCAACCTGTTCGTGAAGTCCAAACCCGTTGCGTAACGAAGGATTTCCTCGTTGGGCTTGTCCGTCAGCCCCAAGGACCTCCGAGGTATCGTGCATATGCCCGTGGAATCTACGTAGCCCCGCACGTCTTGGATCCCCTTCACCAGGCCGCCTTTTCCCTTGGTCGCGAACCGGTCCGAAGTCTTCTCGATGAGCTCGTCCCTGATGGTCCACCCGCCGACGTTGTGGCACGCCCCCCTGGAGGAAGTCGCGAAAGCCAGACCGATTCCGTAAAAGGCCCTAGGTTCGTACCCCGTCATCTCCAAACCCTTGACGTGCATCGCGAACCTTTGCGATCCCTTTCCAATGGCGTCGGCCACGAACCTGACTCCGTTCGCCAACAGGTCGCCGATCCCCTCCCTGCGAATCACGCGACGCAGCAACTCGAAAACGCCCTCTTCGTCGCCGAACCTCAGGCTTATGCCGGCCAAATTCGGCATGATGCCCCTTTGGAACAGCTCCATCGCGAATCCCGCGATGGAGCCGGAAGTTATCGAGTCTAGGCCCGCTTCGTTGCAAAGGTTGTTGGCCGCGATGACGAAGTCCAAGCTAGGCAAGCCGCAGTTTGCCCCGAAAGACCATATCGACTCGTATTCAGGTTTGGAGACGGCACCCCTGTGGGCGCCGCTCCTGACCTTGCAGTCCTTTCCGCACGCCACGGGGCAGGAATAGCACGAGACGTTTTTCACGTGATGTTTTTTTAGGACGTCCGCGAAGAGCGAATCGGCGTCAACCTGCGTTGTCTGCTGGTAGTTCAAAAAGGGGATGGCCCCCAAAGAGTAGAGCGTTTCGAAATACATCGCCGTCCCGTACTTGGTGTGGTCACTTGTGGTCTTCTTCAGCAGGGGCATTGCTTCCTTGAGCACGCGCTTGAGCTCGTCGGGCCTCGCAACCTCGACCTTGCCCGTGCCCCTGACGGCGATCGCCTTGAGGTTCTTGCTCCCCATCACGGCCCCGGCGCCGCCCCTACCGAAACTCCTTTCGCCAGCCATGATGCACGCGAAACTGACGAGGTTTTCGCCGGCCGGGCCTATCGACGCCACCTGCGTTTTCTTGTCGCCCTTCTCCTCCCTTATGGCTGCAGCCGTTTCAGTCGTCCCCATCCCCCAAAATCGCGAGGCGGCCCTCACTTCCACCCTTCCTTCGTCTATGTCCAAGTAGACAGGTTTTTCGGACCTTCCCTCGATCACGAGCGCGTCGTAACCCGAGAACTTCAACTCCGCCCCGAAGAATCCTCCCGCGTTCGTGCATAGGTAGATTCCCGTGCAAGGGGACTTGGTCGACAGGGCGCACTTCGATCCCCCGAAGACCGCGGTCCCAGTGAGCGGGCCGGTCGCGAAGATGAGCTTGTTTTGGGGGCTGAGGGGTTCGACGCTAGGGGGTATCTCGTCGTAGTAAAGCTTGGCGCAAAGCCCTCGCCCCCCGAGGTATTTCTTAAGAACGCTTTCTGGAAGCTCGTGAACCGCGCCCTTGGCCAAAGAGAGGTCGACGCGCAGCATTTTGCCGCGGTAGCCGTACACCCGTAGCACCTTCGTTTCTCTACCGACGCGGCTGCGCCTCTCAGCTATTTCAGCTTATTTGACCTGCGCTTCGATCGCGACGCGGGGGGAGCTGCGCGGCCCCTTCCGCCTGCCGTAATACCGGAATCGTTCCTTGAAAGCTTCGTGGGTTTGGGGCTCGCCCAATGGGCAGCATCCTGCTTTCGGCGCTTGACCCCCTTCCGTCCGGCTTCGGACAAAGCCTTATCAAATTTCGGAGGCGTGGCAACGATGGACATGTCAACCAAGATAGAGGAGCCCTTCCACGGGTATACGCAGGAGGTAGCCCTGATTCCGGTGGGAGAACTCAAGGTTATAGAGGTGCAAAGGAAACCGTCCAAGGCCCACGTAAAGAGGCTTGGCGATTCGATCAAGAGGGTCGGATTCGTGGTGCCATTGGTTGTTGTGAGGAGGGGGGATGAGAACGTCATAATAGACGGGCAACACAGGTTCTTGGCAGCGAAGGAGCTTGGGATAAAGAAACTGCCGACCATCATAATTCCAGAAAAATACGCCCACAACCTCATGGAACTCAACGTCGAGAAGCAGATGTCGATAAGGGACAAGGCCTACGTCTCACTCAACGTCTACAGGATGTATCTGGAAGAGGACGAGTCGATCCAAGAGGACGACGGAAGGATAATGGATTCGATCGAATACGCCCATTACGTTACCCTGGGGATCGCCTATGAAAGGAGGCCCAAGATCTTCGGCTCAGCGTACGAATTTTTGCTGAAAAAGGTGGACTCCTTCCTTTCGATGCCGCTTGATAAGGCGATGAAGGAAAGGGAGGGCAGGGCCGGCATGTTGATCGAGACCGACGCCCTGGCCAGGAAAACGGTGGACGAGATCAAGAAGTTGGGGGTAGATCATCCTTTTCTGTATAGGGAAGTGATCTCTTTCTGCACCCCGGCGAAGAGGAAGAGGAAGGCCAAAAAAAGCTTCGAAGAGGCATTTAATTCGCTTAAGAAGAATCTGAACGGATTGCTTCTAGAACCGTCGAAGATCAGGTCGAAACTTAATGGGTAAGTTCGACGCAATTTACGGAAGAGTTTGCTGAGATTAAGCCCTCCTAACTCTTTGCCATAGCCTACCCACGAGAATCGCTTGGACTTGACCGCAACGCTTAATTGAACGTCGCGGGCCACCGGAGGGCGCTTGGAACGTACGCCAAGCGGTTTGGCATCCATGAAGTTTCTGGGCATAGTTTGCAGCCCCCGCGTGAAAGGCAACACAGCTCTCCTCGTTGAGGCCGTTTTGGATGGCGCCAGAAAAAGGGGAGCGGAGACGGACATATTCTATTGCGGTAGCCTGAAGATAAACCCCTGCCTTGCCTGCAACAAATGCGAAACGCTGGGCAGATGCGCCCAGGGGGACGATATGCAGGGAATATACGATTCCATGCGTGGGACGGACGTCATCGCCTTCGGAACTCCCATCTACCACGACCACGTCAGCGCGCAGGCGAAGGCCGTAACGGATCGGCTTTACGCTTACGAGTGGAAGGATTCGTTCCCCAAAGGGGCGAAGGCGGTAATAATCATCACGTACGAATGGGATAACCCGAGCGGCTACGACGGCGTCCTTGAATGGATAAAGGGAACTTTCGAACGTTACTACGGAGTAGAAACGGTCGCAACGCTGAAAGCCTGCAACACCACCAAGATGCCCGTCGCCCGAAGGCCGGATCTGTTGAGGGAAGCCGAGGACTTGGGCAGCAAACTGGCTTTGGGGCTAAGGAAAGCGGGAAGCGCTGAAACTCGATAAACAATCCCGCGGACGGAACGGACGGCAGCATTCCACCATGCGTAAGGGGATGAGAATCCATCGAGACGCGATGAAGT
>JAFNJA010000145.1 GCA_017601265.1 Candidatus Brockarchaeota archaeon | reverse complement strand
GTAAGGGCGATACTCAAGCCGCTGGTCGAAGCGATCCAGAAGGGTGGGTGATCTGCCTGTACTCCCTCTACCTGGGTTGCATCGTCCCCAACCTCTACCCGGAGGTTGAACGCGCTCTGAGGGACGTGCTTTCGATCCTAAAGATCGAGTACTCCGACATGAGGGGATCCGCGTGCTGCATTCCCCCTGCCCTCTTCGGCTTCCAAAAGGACGTGTGGCGGAACGTGAACCTCACGAACTTCGGCACGGCAAAATACGACATCATAACGGTCTGCGACGAGTGCTTCGCAAGCCTCCAGGACGCGAAGGTGAGCCTGGAAAGGGAAGAGGGAAAAGCTTTGCCAAACGTCCTTCCCCTTGCAAAGGTCCTGAAGGACGCCGAGGAGGAGGCGAGGAAACGGTTGAAGAAGCCCGTAAAACTTAGGTGCGCCATCCAGCACAGCTGCCACCTTCTGAGGCCCTCTGAGGTAAGGAATGTCGACGATCCCTTTTACCCGAAACTCGTAAAGTCGCTCCTCGACGTCATCGGCTGCGAGGGCGTGCAGGAAGGGGGAGGGTTGGGTTGCTGCGGCGGCTCGGTCAAGGAAGGCAGCCGGGTTTCCAAGGAATTGGCCACTCGAAGGATGAGGAGCGCCGAGGCCTCGGGAGCTGAACTGGTGGTCACGACGTGCTCCCATTGCTTGAAACAGCTTGCGCGCAGCAAGAGATTGCCCGTCTTCCACCTTGCCCAGCTGTACGCCCTGGCGCTCGGCTCTTCCCCCAAAAGCATTGGGATGGCGGGCGTCGTCGCATGAAAAGGCTAGGCGTCCTGCTCTGCAGCTGCAGCTCGGCCATCGGCAGAACCGTAGATCTCGAGGAGCTGGCCGAAAGGTTGAAAGTATCGCCGTACGTTCGGATGGTGGGGGTTGAAGAGGAGCTCTGCCGCGCTCAAGGGCTTTCCAATCTGACGAAGTTCGTAGGAGACGGAAGCTTTGACGGCCTCGTAATAGGCGCGTGTTCATCGAGGAGTTGCGAAGGATCCTTCAAGGCTGCCGCGGAATCGCGGCTCCTTCCCCCATCCCTCGTGGAGGTCGTCGACCTGAGGGAACTTTGTTCCTCCGTCCACTTCGACAAGGAGGGCGCGACCGAGAAGGCGTTCAGGATGATCAAAGGAGGCTTGATGAAGGTCGCGAACTCTTCCCCTCTTCCCTCCCCGAAAACCAAGGTCGTGAGGAAGGCGCTCGTAGTTGGCGGCGGAATAGCGGGGGTGCAGTGCTCGCTCGACATAGCGAACGCGGGTTACGAGGTTTTCCTCGTGGAGAAAGAGCCAAGCATAGGGGGAGTCATGTCGCAACTGGACAAGACCATACCGACGCTCGACTGCTCCATCTGCATCGAGGGACCGAAACTTTCGGATGCGGGCAGGAACAAAAACATCAAGCTTATACCGAACGCCGAAGTAACCCGAGTCGCCGGGCAGGCGGGCAACTTCGACGTGACTGTCGAGGTCAAGCCCACGTTCGTGGACCCTTCGAAATGCAACGGTTGCGGAGCCTGCGTCGACGTTTGCCCAGTCTACCAACCGAACAGGTACGACGTGGACCTGAAGCCCATCAAGGCGATCTACGCACCGTTCGCCCAGGCCGTCCCGTTGAAGTACGTCATAAGCAAGGAAATCTGCACCGAATGCGGGATGTGCCAAAAGGCATGCGGCCTCTCCGCGATTAACTTCAACGACAGCCCCAAGACCGTAATGCTTAACGTAGGTGCCATAGTCATCGCCACGGGCGCGTCCCTTTTCGATCCAAAGCTAAAGCCCCAGTACCACTATGGCGAGTTCGAGAACGTCATAACGAGCATCGAGTTCGAGAGGGTGATATGCGCCTCCGGCCCTTCCGGCGGGGAGCTCGTCCTCAGGAACCGAGAGCGCCCGAAAAGGATAGCCTTCATCCAGTGCGTGGGGTCTAGGGATTCGAGCGTAGGCTTGGAGGATTGCTCCCTATTTTGCTGCGCCGTGAGCTTGAAGCAAGCCAGGCTGGTGAAGGAACACGATCCGGAGGCGGAGGTCTACGTATTTTATACAGACATCAGGGCGCAAGGGAAGGGCTGGGAGGACCTTTACGCGAGGGTCAGGGAGGACGGGGTCCGATTCATAAGGTGCAGGCCATCAGAGCTCAGGAGGGATGGGGAGAGCGGCGAGATCGTGGTGCCGTACGAGGATTCCTTGACGGGCGGGAGGGGGGAGTTGAAGGTTGACTTGGCCGTCCTCGCCTTGGGGATGAGGCCGAGCGAATCTACGGCAAAGCTGGCAAAGGCCATGGGACTGCAGACAAGGGGTCCTGGCTGGATAGAGGAGGTACAACCGAAGTTCAGGCCCCTCGAGACTTTCGTGGAGGGGATCTTCGTGGCCGGAACCTGCCACGGCCCAAGGGATATCTCCGAAAGCGTGATAGAAGGTTCGGGAGCGGCTGGCCTCGTCCTCTCGATGTTCAACGCTTCCGAGATCGTCCTCTCGCCATTCAAGGCGTCCGTTGACGAGGCCGCGTGCACGGGGTGCATGAGGTGCTACGATGCATGCGAATACGGAGCCATAACTCGCGGGGAGGGAAAGGCAGTAGTGAACGAGAGTGCCTGCAAGGGTTGCGGCGCGTGTGTGCCAGCCTGTTTCCAGGGGGCTATCTCCATCAAGGGATGGCAGCAGGAATCGATGGCGAGGCAGGTCGAGGGGATCTTGGAGGCTCCGTGATGGTGAAGGTCGTCGCCTTCCTCTGCTGGTGCTCATACTCAGGAGCGGATAGGGCCGGGGTCGAGAAGGCAACTTACGATTCCGGCCTCCTTCCGGTAAGGGTGCCCTGCACGGCGCTGGTCGACCCGGCCATCGTCGTGAAGTGTTTCGAGGAGGGCGCCGACGGGGTCATAATCTCGGCTTGCAAACCCAGCGAGCTCAGGCACGCAAGCCCGAGCAGGATCACGGAGCAAAGGGTCAAGGTACTCCGTTCGTTGCTGGAGTCGGTAGGAATAGAGAAGGAGAGGGTAAGGCTCGTCTGGATCTCGGCCCCGGAGGGGTTGAAGTTCGCCCAGGAGGTCGAGAGGTACTTGGACGAGGTAGAGCGGATGGGCCCATTGAGGTTGCAGGTGTGAGGGATGGACGCAGAAGAGAGGGTGCGCTCGATCGCCAGGGAGCTTTTGTCGAAGAAGGAGGTCGAATGCTTCATCGGCTTCGAGAATGGCTCGATCCGTGGCGCTTCTAGGCCCTGCTTCGTCAGGGATGAAAGCCAGGTGGACAAGCTCGTTTGGAACAGGTATTGCAGGAGCAACCTTGCCCGCTACTTGGTAGGCGCTACCGGCAAGGTCGGGATCTTGGCGAAAGGGTGCGACGGCGCAACAATCTTGCAGATGATACTCGAGAACCAGGTCAAGAGGGAATCGGTTTACATCGTCGCGGTGGAGTGCGGAGGCGTCGAGAAGCCGGAAGCGCCTTACTCGATCGAGCCAAAGCACGAACTTGCCGAACACTGCAAAAGGTGCTCGGCGAACGTCTCCCCCGTTTACGACATCCTGATCTCGACCGGGGAAAAGAAACCGCAGAGGAAGGAAACCGCTCCGTGGGGGGACCCCAAAGATTGGTTCTCGGAATTCGAAACCTGCGTCAGGTGCATGGCGTGCATAAGGTCCTGCCCCCTTTGCTACTGCACAGAGTGCGCCCTCAGCGGATCAAAGCCGTGGCTGGTGTCCAAGATCAGTCTCAAGGAAGAGCTGGCGACCTTCCACTTGGTAAGGGCACTGCACATGGCTGGAAGATGCACGGAATGCGGAGCCTGCGAGATGGCGTGCCCTGCCCGCATACCGCTGACCAGGCTGTACCACCTGGTAAACGAGAAGGTCGAGCCGGAGCTTGGGCGCCTTGCCGAGGCCGGCAAGGGCCGAGAGAGGCTCGCCAGCGCCCTGGTCGGGGAAAACGTGGCGAGGCGCAGCGGCTAGGAGGGCCTACCTTGGGGAAATCGTACGTGGCGGACCGGAAGAACTTCAGGGATTTGATAAACTCGATCGCCAAGGATAACAAGCTGTTCGCCCCCGTCTCGATCGAAGGTTCCTCGCGGTTCTCGAGAGTCTCCTCGTACGACGACGCGAGGCTCGACCTGGTAAACGTCCTGAGGTCCCCCAAATTCCAACTTCTGCCCCAGGCGGAGGAGATGTTCTCGTACGACATGCGTTCAGGACGGTTGTCCGCGGAACTTTTGCAGGAAAGCGGGGCGGTCTTCTTCGGCGTGAGGCCGTGCGACGCCTCCGCGATAAACGTCTTTGATTCCATCATGCTTGGCGGAAAATTCGAGGATCCTTACTACTCGTCGAGGCGGCGGAGCTCCCTCATAATTAGCGTCGCGTGCGAGAAGTTTTCACCCGCGTGCTTCTGCAAGGACATGGGAACCGGGCCCGTCGAAGGCGCGGGAGGGGACCTGTCCCTTCTGAACCTCTCGGACGCTTTTTACGTAAAGCCTACCTCTCCAAAGGGTTCGAAATTCGTCGAGCTCCACTCTGACACGTTTCGCGAGGCATCGAGCGCCGAATCCGATTCCTACTTCTGGAAGAGGCGTGAAATAGAGTCGGCGATGCCTTCGAAGTTTGACGCCAAGAACTTGGCGAGCAAGTTGAAGGAAGCTTATGACGACCCGGCCTGGTCCCGGCTGAGCGAGTCATGCGTAGGGTGCGCGTTATGTTCCTTCTTCTGCCCCACATGCTACTGCTTCGACGTTTCTGACTGCGCCTACGGGAGCTCGTGCAAAAGGTTCAGGGGGTGGGACTCTTGCCTGTTCCGCGACTTCTCAAGGATGGCGGGGG
>JAFNJA010000144.1:2983-4832 GCA_017601265.1 Candidatus Brockarchaeota archaeon | reverse complement strand
CGGCGGGAACGGTGTCGACCCGAAAAAGTACGACCCGCGCTCCGCGGAGGCTGAGGAAGTGCGGAGCGTCAGGGAGAGGTACGGGATCGCGGAAGGCGAGCGGATGGCGCTCTTCCTCGGCAGGCTGACTTGGGTGAAGGGCGTTAGGAACCTGGTCCAAGCCCTCCCCATGGTCCTGCAGGAGTTCCCGGACACCAAGCTCGTGATCCTGGGCAAGGGGGAGCAGCAGAGCGACATAGAGGAGCTGGCTGGAAGGTTGGGCATAAACGGGAACGTGAGGTACAGGTTCGAATACGTCTCCGAAAGGGAGAGGATCCTCCACTACGCCGCTTCCGACCTTTGCGTCTTCCCTTCCACTTACGAGCCTTTCGGGATAGTGAGCCTCGAGGCGATGTCGATGGAGAAGCCGCTCGTCGTCGGGGCGAGGGGGGTCGTAGGGTTCAGGGAGCAGGTCGTGAACGCTGGCAGCGAGCAGAACGGCGTCCACGTGAACGGCGAAGATCCCGCGGACATCGCCTGGGGCATGAAAGAGGTGCTAGCGGATCCGGAGAGGGCGAAGCGCTGGGGCAGGAACGGGCGAGAGAGGGTCCTCAAGTTTTTCACTTGGAGGAGCGTCGCGGAACAGACGGCCGGGATCTACCGAAAGCTTGCGAAGTGACCGAAGCGGAGTGCCGCGTCATTTTCGATCCGCCGGATCGAGGGGGCGCGCCCAAGCCATCGAACGGCTTATTACGCCACCCGGCCTGCGGTAACCCGAAGGCAAGATGGTCGAAAGGTTGGCCATAGACGGCGGGCCTCGGACGGTTCCCGAGGGGATCATCAAGCCCTGGCCGTGGATAACCGAGGAGGAGAGGCAGGCGGTCCTAGAAGTAGTGAGCGATCCTGGAGGTTGGCTCCCGGCTCCGTACGGCCCACGGCCGGACCCGAGGGAGCTGCTGGAGAAGGAGTGGGCGGATTACACCGGAGCCAAGTACTGCGTCTCGGCGAGCAGCGGCACTTCGGCGCTGCACCTTGCGGTAGCGGCAGTCGGCGTCGGCCCTGGCAGCGAGGTCATAGTCCCAGCATTCACCTTTCTTTCGTCCGCCTCCTGCGTCCTCCACCAGAACGGAATCCCGATCTTCGTAGACATAGATCCGAAGACTTACAACCTGGACCCGGGCAAGATTGAGGAAAAGATCACCGAAAGGACGAAGGCGATAATGGCCGTCCACCTCCACGGCCTCCCCGCCGACATGGACGAGATAAACGCGGTAGCGGAGAGGCACGGCTTGGCCGTCATCGGGGACAACGCGCAGTCCCAGGGTTCGCTCTACAAGGGGAGGAAGGTCGACGCCCTGTCGGACGTGTCGGCGTGCAGCATAATCGTCGGCAAGAACCTGTCTTGCGGCACAGAGGGGGGGCTTTTCGTGACGGACAACGAGGAGTATTACGAGCGAGCTAAGAGGATGAGGGAGTTCGGAGAGGTCATAAGGCCGGGCGAAAGGAGGGTCTACAACGCCCTGGGGATGGGCTGGAACTACAGGATGACTTTCTTCGCCGCCGCCTTCGCGAGGTGCCAGCTGAGGAAGCTGGACAAGCTGAACGAGCTTCGCCGCAGGAACTGCGAGTACCTAACGAAGCACCTCGGGGAGATAGAGGGGATAGAGCCTCCTTACGTCCCGCCGGACAGGACGCACGTTTACTTCTTCTACGTCATAAGGCTGAAGCCGGAGAGGCTGGGCGTCAAGGTTCCGGAGGAGAGGGACGAGCTGGGCCTGAACCCCCACGCGGCCAGGTTCAGGACCGCCGTCGAGAGGTGCCTGAACGCGGAAGGAGTCCCGATAGGGCAGTGGCAGACCGTCCCGGTGCC
>JAFNJA010000144.1:0-2973 GCA_017601265.1 Candidatus Brockarchaeota archaeon | reverse complement strand
ACACGAACAGGATCGATCCTTTCCATACCCCGGTTGAATACCGCAAGGAGGATTACCCTGAAACCCTCAAGCTGATAGACGAGTACCTGATGATAAGCAGGATAACGCCCCCTAACGACCTAAGCTTGATGGAACTCTACGTCGAGGCTTTCAGGAAGGTTTTCGGCAACGTCGAGCGCGTCAAGGAGATCGCGAAGACCGTCGAGCTTCCTTGGCCATTCGCGCGCAAGGGGGCTTGATGGGTGCATTCCGCCCAGCTCGAAGCGGGCAGCGGGAAACCTGGCAAAAGGATCGAGGCCTTCGCCTCACGCTTGCTGGCCGCCCTCGCGGCCGCGAACGTTTTCCTGATCGTTGTTTGCATCTTACTTGGCACCATTCCAACATGGCTCCTCGCCTGGCAAGCCTTCTGGGGAACGTTGGTCGCGGCCGTCTTGGCGATCTTCGCGAGGCGCAACAAAGGCTGACCTGCTCGCCCGCCCCGCTTTCCCGAAGCCGCATTTTTGGAAGGCCAGGCAGAGCAGAGGTCGGACCGGAAACAAGCCGGGATCGGAGCGAACAACCTCGCGCTTGCGCAAGAAGGCTGGGAAGGCCAAGGGCATGGGAAGCAAAGCCTTTAACCGAGGAGGCCGAGGCTGAAGTAGAGGCGAAGCCGGTGAGCAGGTGCCGGGCCGAAAGGCCTGAGGAAACTCCCTCCTCTGCGCGGACGTTGTGGCGCCGCGAGGCGCAAGGGGAGACCCTTGGCAACGGAACAGAAACGGCACTCGCTTCAACGGATGTGGATGATTCGGCTGCGAAGCTGATGACGAAGTTGAAAGCAGAGGTGAAACGGCCGTCCCACAAAGAGCAAGGCCAAACAGGGCCCGATGACCACGTCCTCGCGAGGGCCGGGTAGGCCGCATAGTCGAATCCTGCTTAAAACAAAAGAGGGGTTACGGCCGGGATCGCCTCCACCCGAATCGAGGTTCGAGTCCACCGCACGGTGTAGAGGCTACCACGCGTTGATGTGGACTCGCGAGGAATCGTAACGGTTGGCGGGCGGTTTTTTCTCCTCCGGGTAGCCGAGGGAAACCAAGGCGAACGGAATGATCCGCTCCGGAATCTTGAGAAGGTTCCTGATCCCCTTCACCCTCTCTTCCAGGGGGTAAACGCCTAGCCAAACGCCTCCCAACCCCAACGCGTGCGCCGCTATGAGCAAATTCTGGGTCGCGGCCGAGCAGTCCTGGACCCAAAAGCCCGCGTGCTTCTCCAGCGCCGGATCCCCGCAGACGAGCACTGCAAGCGGCGCTTCCTTGAGCATCTGCGAATAAGGGTGGAACCTCGGTATGGCGTCCAGCAACTCCCTGTCCTTTATCACGACGAAGTGCCACGGCTGCTCGTTGCCCGCGGAAGGCGCGCTCATGGCCGCCGCCAACAGCTTTTCGACGACCTCGTCTGGGACCTCCCGCCTGCCGTACCTGCGGATGCTCCGCCTGGAAAGGATCGCTTCCAATGCGTCCATCGCGATCTCCCCGCCCTTCGGAACTCCTTGATATGAGCTTTTTCGCCAGAGGGTTAAGGCTTCATATATCCGCGCCGCGTTGCGTGCCCCGCGACATGTCCTCAACCTCCTCGATCCAACCTGACGTGGGCGAGGCGATGCGCGTCCCAGCGCGCAGGTACGGGGTTCTGTTAAGCAGGAGAGGGCGCCAAAACCCGTACATGACCCTTATCGGCGCCCTGCTGTCTCACAGGACGAAGGACGAGGTAGCGGAGAAAGCAGAAGAGAGGTTGTTCGGGAAAGCATCAACCTCGGAAGGGACGCTCCTGCTGAGCGAATCGAAAATCAGGAAGCTGATATACCCGGTCGTATTCTGCAGGCGGAAGGCAAGGATGATCAGGGAAGCGTCGAAGATCCTGGTCGAAAAGCACGGCGGAAAGGTGCCGATGGACGGGGAGCTGTTGACGGAGCTGCCGGGCGTCGGCGGAAAGACAGCCGACTGCGCGCTCTGCTTCGCCTTCGGCAAGGCGGTCATGCCGATCGACGCCCACGTCGAGGTGGTGTCAAAAAGGCTCGGGATCTCGGACGAGGGGGACGGATCCGAGGCCGTCCGGGAGAAACTGCACCTGCTGATCCCTCCACGGAAGAGGATGGCCGCCAACTGGCTGCTCGTCGAGTTCGGCAAGGAGTTTTGCGGGTCCATCCGCCCGAGGTGCCCGCCCTGCCCGATCATGGGTTTCCGCAAAAGACGCGCAAGAAGCTTGTATGCAAGAGTTGGGTGAAGGGGTTGCAACGCGCTTACCCGCGGCTTTTGGTCTACCGCCTCGAAGAGGACGATCCGAGAAAATGCACGTCCCGAGTTTTGGGGCGTCACGGCCTAGTGAAAACCTTCAGGCGCCAATCTTCGATCCCAGCTCGCGCCATCGTCCTGAACCCCGAGGCGGCGAAGGTGCTCGAAGCCGGCGACAGGCAGAAAGCCCTTCGAAACGGGCTGGTCGTGATCGACAGCTCGTGGAAGAGGTCGCAAAACATCTTCCACCTCGTGAAGAGGGGCGACCACAGGAGGCTCCCTTACCTACTGGCCGCGAATCCGGTCAACTTCAGCGTTCCGGAGAGGCTCTCTTCCGCCGAAGCGTTCGCGGCGGCCCTGGTCGTCATGGGCTTCAAAGAACTCGCCGAACTGGTCCTTTCGAAGTTCAAATGGGGGCCGACCTTTTTCCTCTTGAACCGGGACAGGTTAAGCCCGTACTTGGGTGGGTGAATTGGTCCGCGAGGCCTGGGTGGCGGAACCGAAGATCCGAGCCGCCGATTCCGGGGACCTTCAGGGCGTTTACGAGGTGGAAAGGTCCAGTTTCGACACCCCTTACGCGCCAAACTACCTGGAGATGCTCCTGAGGTTCGAGCAAGGCGTCTTCTTGGTGGCCGAAACAAGCGGTTCCCTGGTCGGCTACGTCGCGGCAACGGTCAGGGGCCGGAACGGGCACATCGTCTCAATA
>JAFNJA010000143.1:1959-4843 GCA_017601265.1 Candidatus Brockarchaeota archaeon | reverse complement strand
GGCCAGGTCGGAGCGGGATCTGCAAAGCGCCCAAGTCCGAAGAACGGGTTATATGCCATCCGCGGACGAAGTGGCGCCGTGAGCGGCGGTCGAGTCGCGATCCCTGAAGGCCCGTTCAGGCCCGATTGGAAGTCGCTGGAAGGTTACGAGGTTCCGGAATGGTACTTGGACGCCAAGTTCGGCATCTTCGTGCACTGGGGAGTGTATTCCGTGCCCGCTTTCCAGAACGAGTGGTACCCCAGGAACATGTACCTCGAGGGCGAGCAAGCCTACGAGCACCACCTCGAAACCTACGGCCCGCAAGGGAAATTCGGCTACAAGGACTTCATTCCTTCGTTCAAGGCGGAAAGGTGGGATCCTGCCGAGTGGGCGGAGCTTTTCAAAAAGTCTGGGGCCAAATACGTCGTTCTGGTTGCGGAACACCACGACGGCTTCGCGATGTACGATTGCGGCTACGGCGGCTGGAACTCCGCGAAGATGGGGCCGAAGCGCGACGTGGTCCGCGAACTTTCGGATGCGGTCCGAGGGCAGGGCTTGGCCTTCGGCGTTTCTTACCACAGGGCTGAGCACTGGTGGTTCTTCGAGGGGGGCATGCGGTTCGATTCCGACGTGAAGGACCCGAGGTACCAGGGCCTCTACGGCCCCGCGAAGCCGGGCAACACCCAGCCTGACGAAGGGTTCCTGGAGGAGTACCGGCCCCAAATTTTTTGGTTCGACTGGTGGATCGAGCAGCCTTCGTTCGAGCCTTACCTTAAGAGGTTCGCCGCTTACTACTACAACCGGGGAGCCCAATGGAACCTCGGGGTCGCCATCAACTACAAGCACAACTCGTTTCCGGAAAAGACGGCCGTTTTGGACGTCGAGCGCGGGAAGCTGGATACTTTGCGGTCAAGATTCTGGCAGACCGACACGTCCGTTTGCAAAAAGTCGTGGGGGTACATAAAAGACCACGAATACAAGACGGCGGGCTCGATCGTGCTGGATTTGGTGGACATCGTCAGCAAAAACGGCTGCCTGCTCCTTAATGTCGCGCCACGTCCAGATGGAACGATCCCGGAAGAGCAGCGCCAAATTCTTTTAGAGGTTGGCCGCTGGTTGGAGGCCAATGGCGAGGCCGTATACGGCACGAGGCCCTGGATAGTTTATGGCGAAGGACCTACGCGCTCCGTCGGCGGGGAGTTCAAAGACCAAAGCGAACCCTTCACCGGTCGGGACATCCGATTCACGACCAGGGATGGCGCGCTCTACGCTGTAGCGCTCGCGTGGCCGGGGGAGGAGTTGGTCGTCCAGTCGCTGAGCACGAACCTGAGGCTCTACCAAGGCGAGGTCGGGAGCGTGAGGCTGCTCGGTTCTGAAGAACCTGTCGAGTGGTCGCGCGGCGAGTCCGGGTTGAGGGTGAAGATGCCGACGCGCAGACCATGCGACCACGCCTTCGCTTTGAGGATCGACAGGAAGGAATAGCGAAGCGCGGTTAAGCCGCGCCTACCCGCTTGAGGCGGAAAAAATCTTCCCGCCCTTATCCTAAGATTTGTTAGGGCGACCCTCTTCAGGGTCAGAAGGTGAAGCTTAAATCGCGTGGTGCTTGAAGAAGGCGTGCTTCAAGGCCTCGACCAGCGCGAAGTACGTCAGGAGTATCCCGAACACCAGGGCCAGGAACCACGGCGGAGGCTTGACGAACTCAAAAAGGCCGCCGGCCGGCGAGTATATTATCGCAAATGTCGCCGAGGCCGCGAAGGCGGAAGCGAATAACATCAATTTGCTGGGCCTGGATTTGAAGAACTTCCTCCTCGTCCTTATCGAAAAGGTGACGAAGATCTCGGACAGAACGGATTCCATGAACCAGCCCGTCCTGAAAAGGCCTTGGTCGGATTTCAGGAAGTAGACCAGGGAGACTATCGTGACGACGTCGAAGAATGAGCTGATCAGGCCGAAAAACACCATGAACCTTGCCACGGGAGCTATCTTCCACCTCTTGGGATCCCTCAGACCCTCCTCGTCCAGGTTGTCGGTGGATATAGTCAGCAAAGGCGCGTCAGAAACCAAGTTCACCAGCAATATCTGCGACGGGAGGAGGGGTATGAACGGGAGGAACAGGGAACCCATCGCGACAGTCAGCATGTTGCCGAAGTTAGCGCTGGTCGTGTTCATTATGTACTTGATCATGTTTCCGAAGACCTTCCTTCCTTCCACGACTCCGTCGGCGATGACGCCCAAGCTCTTCTCGAGAAGTATTATCGAGGCGGCTTCCTTCGCTACTTGGACGCCGGAGTCGACGGATATCCCCGCGTCCGCGATCCTTAGCGCCGGGGCGTCGTTGACGCCGTCGCCCAAGAACCCGACCACGTGGCCGTTTTCCTTCAGAGCTTGAACTATGGCGAGTTTCTGTTCGGGCGTCACGCGGCCGTACACGTCGAACTCCTCTACCGCCTTGCGCAACTCTTCCGTTTTCATGCCTTCTACGTCCATGCCCGTGAGGACTTTCCCTCGAAAGTCGATCCCGAGTTGGCGGCAGACGTCGGCCGTGACGACGGGATCGTCTCCGCTGAGTATCTTCAACTTGATTCCCAGCGACTTGAACCGCGATACCGCGCCCGCCGCGTCCTCCTTGGGCGGATCGAAGAGGACGAGCAGCCCGACGAGCGCTAGGCCTCGCTCGTCCTCGATTGAGTAGTCCCGCTTGGTTTCGACGCTCTTCACGCCGACCGCTATCAACCTGTACCCCGCTTGCCTGTATTTGTCGATCAGCTCGTCGACCTCCCCCTTCGCTTTTGCAATGGGGAGGCGCTCGGTTACGTCTCCAACCTCGGTCGAAACGTCGAGGATCGATTCTGGAGCGCCCTTTGAAACGAGGATCCTTCCTCCCCCTCCCTCGACTACGAAGCTC
>JAFNJA010000143.1:0-1949 GCA_017601265.1 Candidatus Brockarchaeota archaeon | reverse complement strand
ATTTCGTGTACGCGCTTGAACCCCTCAAGGTCGGCTTCGCCCAACCCTATGTCCAAAGCGCGTTTCCAAATCGCGGCGTCGATCGGGTTTCCGACGATTCTTCCGCCTTCGACGATGGCGGTGTTGCACAGCAGCGCGTACTTGATCAGCTCTGGGCGGGGGCGGCCTTTTGAGTCCAAAACTTCCTTGACCACGATCTCGTTCTGCGTCAGCGTCCCCGTCTTGTCCGTGCAAAGCACGTCGACGTTGCCGATGTCTTCTATCGCTTCAAGCCTCTTGACGATCACCTTCTTCTTGATCAACCTTAAGGCTCCGTCTGAAAGCCCGACGGTGATTATCACGGGCAGGGCCTCGGGTATGATCCCGACCGCGAGCGCCAAGGAGAAAAGGAGCGACTCCAAAATCCCGTGGCCCAAAACCGAGTTGACGGCGAAAACGAAAGCGGTCAAAACCAAGATCACCTTGACGAGGAAATTCCCGAAACTGGAGATGTTCCTCTGGAAGTCGGTCTTAGGCGGGATCAGGGAGAGGCTTGTCGCCACCCTTCCGAAGCGCGTCCTGGCGCCCGTGGCGACTACCACGCCCGTTCCCGAACCGTTTACAACCTCGGTTCCCATGAAGGCGGTGTTGGACAGTTGGTGGGGCAGAGGCACGTCAAGCGCGATCGGCTCGGCGTCCTTGTAGACGGGGGCAGATTCTCCCGTCAAGACTGACTCGTTCGTTTGGAGTTCGTCAGCTTCCAGCAGCCTTATGTCGGCGGGAACGAGGTCTCCCACGATCAAATTCACGACGTCCCCCGGGACCAATTCCCTCGTGTCGATCGAACGCTTCTTCCCGTCCCTCAACACGACGGCCTCGTATGACACGTACTTCCTGAGTTCCTCGACCGCCTTCTCCGACCTGTACTCTTGGACGAAACCCAAAATAGCGTTGACGAGAACGATCGTTACGATTATGGCAGCGTCCGCCGCTTCCCCGAGGAAACCTGCGATCGCGGACGCGAACACGAGCGCGTAGACCAGCGGATTTTTGAACTGCGACGCGAACATTGCTACCGTCGTGCGCCGGCCGACTTGGGGGATCTCGTTTGGGCCGTACCTCTCGATCCTGCGGGCCGCTTCTTCCGCGCCGAGGCCGACAATGGAAGTGCCGAAGGCCTCCAGGAGTTCTTCGGTACTCAACTTCCAATACTCGATCTCTTTCGGCCTTTCCAGCCCGGGCCCGCGTTTCACTCCCGCCGCCTTCCTTTCCGCGCGAAGCTCGGATTCCCGTTAATAAGCAAGCTGCCTATTTTTGGACGCGAGCCGAAGCGAGGTTTTCACCGACTTAAATCGGTCGAAATCGCTGCAAAACCAGTGCCCGAGGGTTTTGAGCCAAGGCGGCCCCGACGCGCCAAACCTCATCCCACAGGCTTGCGGTGCTCCGACGCCCATCCATTCCAAGGTCGAGCCTGCCCCCTTTCTGCCCTTTTGGTTTTCAAAAGGAATCGGAACCTAGGTGCCCAAATCCTCTGGTAGCATTTCTTCCGTCGGGCGGAATGGAAGGCTCGATCGCTTATGGAGCCTGCCGTCCTTCCTACCTGTACCCCCTCCGCTTCGCTTCTTCCAAAATTGCTGCTGTTGAGGTGGTCCCTATCCGAGTGGCCCCCAAGGCCTTGAACTTCAGCAAGTCGTCCAGGGTGCGGATCCCCCCTGCCGCTTTGACTTGGACCTCGGGCGCGCATTCCCTGCGCATGAGGATTACGTCCTCTTCCACGGCGCCTCTGCACGAGTACGTGCCGTCCTCCTGCCTCACGAACCCGTAACCCGTGGAAGTCTTCACGAAGGCGACCTTGTGCAAATTGCAGATGTGGCACAGCTCAATCTTCGGTTTGTCGCCTTTGAGGAGGCCGTTTTCGAATATCACCTTCACGATCGCGTTTTTCCTTGTCGCCGCGCCGTTGACGGAGC
>JAFNJA010000142.1:339-4861 GCA_017601265.1 Candidatus Brockarchaeota archaeon | reverse complement strand
TGAAGCGGCCCCAGACCGGCGGAAGCGCCGCGCACGAAGGCGTCAGGGTCGGGGACGCCTACACGGTCGTGGACTCGGATTCAAGGGACCCGAGCGGCGTGTTGAGGGCGATAAAGGAGGGGCGCGCGAAGCCGGAGGGGAAAGCTTCCCCTCTGCTCTACAGGCTAGGGCTCTCCCTTTCCTTCCTGAAAGGCGGCAAAAAAGAGGCTTAGCGCTAGGGCCCGAACGAGCAATTTTATAGCAAAAAGTTCAATTCCGGGCACCGAGGCGCGCCAGCCAAGAAGAAAACGCGGCAAATTCTTCTAGGAGATTATTTCATAACCATTATTTTTTCGACAGCAGTTGATAACGTTGTCGGCGGGTGAAGCGAGGAGGGCCAACTCGCGTTGTCGATAATTCTCGCTGGGGCCGAACACCCGCCACAAACAAAGCGGATCCAGGCCGATCGCCAGCCGAGCCAACCCCAATCCGGACCCAGGACCGGAGATCCGCGACGACCCTCTTGGAAGGCGCGCCGCGCGTCATCTAGAAAACGCGCTTCGAAGAATCGAGGCTTTTTTTCTCCGGATAGCGCGCCGAAGCTTCCTGAACGGTCTCCTCCAAAAGGATAAGAGGCTGGGCCGTTCCCCAAGTCCAAACGCATGCCACGATCCGCCGTCGACGGCGCCAAAGCCGGGAAGCGGTGCCCCAACTGTTCATACGAAGCGAGGCCGCAGGACGTTTACTGCGAGAATTGCGGCACCAGGCTTGAGGAGCGGTACGAGATCGCGAACAAAGCTGGCGAGGCCCGATCTTTGGAGAGGGAGAACCTCGAGCTTCGGCGCAAGCTGTGGAAGTTGAGGAGGGCGCCATCCAGGGTTTCGGGGCTCTCGCTTTCTTCGCTGGGCTTCGCGTCCCTGGCCGCCTCCGTCCTCTACGAGTCGAGCATACTTGCCTTCATAGGCCTCGGCCTGTCCTTCTGGGGAGCCCTCCTCCTTTTCGCGAGGCCCTCGCACTACGTGAGGAGCGAGGTCCTGGAGTCCGGGATAAGGGCGCACTACCTCTCCCTGCAAAGGCTGCTCGACCACCTGGGATACGAGGGGCGGCCCGTGTACGTCCCGCCCAGGAGGCTGGAGGACGTGAAGGGTGGCAGCGTCTTCATAGCTGCAGAGGGCGTCAAAAACGAGGAGGGAGCCTTTCCCCCGGATTTTTCGACGCGGGATTTCATCACGCCCAACCCGCATGGAGTAAACGTCGTTCCCCCTGGATTGGGCATCGCCAACCTGCTGGAGGAGGAGATGGGGCGCAACTTTTCTAGCATGGACCTCGGCTACCTTGCGCAGAACCTCCCAGCCGCCCTCGTGGAGGGGTTCGAGTTCGCTGAAGGAGTCGAGATCGAGGAGGCCGGGGGGAGCGTGGCCGTGAAGATCAGGAACTCGATCTTCGAGTTCTTCTACAGGGAGGGGATGGACAAGAGGCTCGGTGGGATCGGGTGCCCCCTGGTGAGCTCGATAGCGCTGGCGCTGGCCAGGGCGACGGGGCAGCCCGTCGTCGTGTCGGACGCGAAGCTCGATCCGGAGAGCGGGACCGTAAGCGCGCTCTACGAATTTTTGGGAGGCGCTTCGCCATGAGGTTCCCGCTAACTTTCTGGGACCTGAGCCTTTGGCTCGCGGTCGTTTCGATAATACTGCTCGCGACATCGGAGCTGCTCTCGCCTTACTACGGAAGGACCGGCATCGCGCTGGACAAGAGGGTGTTAAGATCCGCCTCCCTCGCGGCCGGGATCCTTTTCCTCTTCACCGTTGCGGTTAGGATCGTAGGCATAATCATCGGGATGTGACAAAGTAGCAGTCCGAGACGGTCATTCAATATCGCTAAGTCTCACGCGGCCTGGGGACGGGGACGAGGTAGAGGCTAAAAATTCGATTGGAAGTCAGTCAGTCGGTCGAAAGCGGCCAAGCACGGCTCTTCCGGGCGGAAAACCTAGGCCAGGCCAAAAAACGCTTTTTCCGCCGCGCTCCCCGAGGCAACTGACTTGGGAAAAAGGACCTGGATCGTGCAGCATGCGCGGGAGAAAAAGGAAGACTTATATCTCGCCCAGGTGAGTTTGGTGAGCTGAAGGCAGTTCGAAGCGGTAGAGAACATGCCCAACGCCCTGTGAAGGCGTCGGGAAATCGGAAGCGGTGCGGGCCTTCGGTGGGGTGCAGCACCGGATCGCGAGGTTCGGGGCGAAGCGTGCCAGCGGATCCGCGGTAAATGCTCGTCGGGTTCGCGATGAAGCCGAGCATAGGCAGAAGCGCCAACTGAGTGGTCACTGGGTGGAATACGCCCGACATGGTACGCCACCTAGAGGATGGCTTGGCTCAGGCGCCGAAGAAGGGCGTGGCAAGCTGCGATAAGCCTCGGGTAGGAGCAAGCATCCTTCGATCCGAGGATCCCCTAATGGGATACCTTCCTCCGGCGCGCGCAAGCGCGCTGTAGGAACACCCGAAAGGGTGGGGAAACCCGCCGAAAGGAAACATCTGAGTAGGCGGAGGAAGAGAAATCAAACGAGATTCCCCTAGTAACGGCGAGTGAAAAGGGAAGAGCCCAAACCGAACCGCGGGCCGAAAGGCTCGTGGGATGTGGGGTTGAGGACCGGGCCACCTCTCTGCCTGCGAAGCCGAAGAGGCCTGGAAAGGCCCACGAAAATGGGTGATAGTCCCGTAGGCGTAAGCCGGCGTGAGCTGGGCCCGAGTTCCAGAGTACCGCGCCTCGGATATGGCGCAGGAAGCTGGGAGGTATTCACTTCCAAGGCTAAATACGTCCTGAGACCGATAGCGCACCAGTACGGTGACGGAAAGCTGAAAAGAACCCCGAGAGGGGTGTGAAAAGAGCCTGAAACTAGGTGGTTACAGACGTTCACGGCCTGAAAGGGTTTGAATCCCCCAAAAGTTGCCGGTCGAGAGGCCGGAGGCGATGGGGGGCTACCAGGGTCGTGAGGTTCGTCTTGAAACACGAGCCGGGGAGTTTATGGTCGTGGCAAGCCTAAGGGGGCCTATCCCCGTAAGCGCAGGGAAGCCGACTTGCCCGCAACCGCCTTCGCGCGGCGAGGGGCGGGGTAGCGATTGCCCGGAGTCACGATCATAAGACTAGAAACCGAACGATCTAATCCTGGGCAGGGCGAAGCCGGGCGAAAGCCCGGTGGAGGCCCGAAAGGGTCTTGACGTGCAATTCAGTCCTCTGACCTGGGATTAGGGGACAAAAACCAATCTAGTTCGGTGATAGCTAGTTCCTTCCGAAATGGATCTCAGTCCAGCCCGCCCGGAGGAGGTTGGCAGGGTAGAGCACTGATCGACAGGCAAGGCCTCGAAAGAGTCCACCTGTCTTTCAAACTCCGAATCTGCCAACACCGTAGATGGGCGGAGACGGGTTCCGGGGGGTAAGCTCCTGGACCGAGAGGGGAACAACCCAGACTAGGGTTAAGGTCCCTAAATGCTGGCTAAGTGTCACACCGAAAGGCGTCTGGGCTCTTAGACAGCGGGAAGGTAGGCTTAGAAGCAGCCATCCTTTAAAGAGTGCGTAACAGCTCACCCGCCGAGAGTCCAGGCCCTGAAAATGGACGGGGCTCAAGCCAGCTGCCGATACCCTGGAGCGCAGCCTCAGGCTGCGTCTGGTAGGAAGGCGTCCGAGTTGGGCCGAAGCCGGGCCGTGAGGTCCGGTGGACCGACTTGGATTGCAGATCCCGGTGGTAGTAACAGCTAAGACAGGTGAGAATCCTGTCCGCCTGAAGGACAAGGGTTCCCCGGCAACGCGTCGTCAACCGGGGGTTAGTCGATCCTAAGGCCTCGTTTAACATGCGAGGTCGAACAAGGGAAGCCGGTTTATATTCCGGCACCAGGGGGGTACGCGCGGTAACGCAAGCCCTCGCGCCGACGCTTCGGGGAAGGTTGAGCGGGGCTGTCGCCCCGTCTAACTGTCCAAACCTGGGGAGTACCGTAAAGGTGAGAACCAGGCGAAGGCAGGAATGGCTTGCCGTTAGGCGAGTTCAGCCGGGCCCTGGAGCCATGGAAAAGGTGCGGGGGACGGATCCCTCCTGATCGTACCAAGATCCGACACTGGTGTTCCTGCGTGAGAAGCGCAAGGCGTCTCGGGGTATTCCACGGCGAGGGAACTTGGCAATCTAGCCCCGTAACTTTGGGATAAGGGGTGCCTGAGACTGGGCTTCGGCTTGGCCTCAGGTCGCAGTAACTAGGGGGTCCCGACTGTTTACTAATCGGGCAAAGGCGCCGGCCAAATGGAGATGGAAAAAGGAAATCCCCGGGGACGGAAGCCTCGAGAAAACCTGTGCCTGCTGCGTTCCAACAGACCGGACGAATTCGAAGCGCGTATCGAAACGGCAAAGGCAAAGCTCATGCGAGAACGAAAATGAACCGGTGATAATGAAGTTCTTCGGCCCAGAGGTTCGTTGCGGATTTGTTTGGTGCAGGGGCACGCTGAAGATGGTGTCGTTGCAAGAGTTCGCGTTCCGTTGTAGTATTCTTGGAACCTTGCGCGGAGGGCT
>JAFNJA010000142.1:0-282 GCA_017601265.1 Candidatus Brockarchaeota archaeon | reverse complement strand
AAAGGCGCGCTTGCCCGGGTAACAAACACAGGGAGCCGCTAGTCCGAAAGGATGTGCACGGCTCTTGAATCCTGGCCAGTAGCGGTATCTGAATCTCAGGTTCAACTGAGCCAAGGACCGCTAAACGCCCGAGGTAACTCTGACCTTGTTAAGGTAGCCAAATGCCTTGTCGGGTAAGTTCCGACGTGCTTGAATGGAGCAACGAGGGCCCCGCTGTCCCCGCCTGGATCCCGGTGAACCCACATAACGTGGCTGCACAGTCCACGACCTCCCAACGGGACA
>JAFNJA010000141.1 GCA_017601265.1 Candidatus Brockarchaeota archaeon | reverse complement strand
CGATGTGGTTGCCCTTCGAAAGCTGGGACATCGCGTTGTTTAGGTCGCCGCGGGCCGCGCTCAAGCTTATCCTTTCCTCCCATACGTAGAAGCCTATCCTCTGGGCCTCGTCCGTTTCGGAGGAGATCCTGGATATGTAGGTGCTTACGACGTCGGAGCTCTGCCTCAAAGAATAGTCCGCCAGCTGCACGCGCGCCGCCGGAGCGCCCTGCTCGAGCAGGAACGACTTACGATCGTTGTCGATCCTAAAGGACTGCTTCAGTATTCCAACGTCCCTTATGAAGAACCAAGCTTCGCCCCTCAATTCCACCTTCACGCCAGCTGGGACTACGGTAAGGTTCGAAGGGAACCCGAGAAAGAACGCGTCGACGGATCCTCCGTAATTGGTGACGTAGCTTGCCCCGCAGACTTCCGGGGCGGACTCGGACAAGGGCGCGACCACGGAAAGGATGACCCGGTAAGCGGGGCTAGGGCTCTCAACGCTCCAAACGTTCCCGTAAAACACCATCGGGGCTCCCGGCACGAGCTCGATCGACACGTTCGTCTCCCCCGCCTCGAGGTTGAGCAGCCTTTTGTCGGAACTTTTCGAAGGGACGTAGTCGAAGCTAGCGGCCGACGGATCGCCCCTGTAGGCGTAAAGCCAATAGGAGTGCCCGGTGACGATGTAAGGCGGCGTCGCGTTGTAGTTGCCGAGGGAATCCGTGAAGTAGAGGCCCGCCCCTTTCTTCGGCTTGTCCAGCCTGTTGAGGTCCCATATGATTACCGAGGCGTTTGGGATTGGCAAGCCGGTGCAGGCGTCCACGACCTTCCCGACGATCGTGGATTGCGGGACCGCCGAAGCCCGGGGCAGAAGCAGGCAAGGTAAAAAGAGAAAAGTTAGAAAGGCCATCTTCTTAGAGGACATGCCAGGTTCGTTCCCTTCTTCCCCAACGCTATTTCCGGTATATAAGGGGAGCTGTGGTCTTTTTCCCGAGGCAGAGATGCCTAGTTCCAAAAAGTAAAAAACGTGGAAATTTACACTCGGACAGCCATGCTCCAGGAGCCGGACGAAAGGTACAGGCGGCTTGTGGGAAGGTGCCAGCTCGGCATAGACGTGGCGATAGACGATACCACTTTGCGAGACGGCATACAGATGCCAGGCACCGCGATCTCCCCCAGGGACGCCGCGCAAGTGGCAAGGTTGCTCAACTCCATAGGCGTCGAGAGGATCGAGGTGCACCAGTACCAGAAGCCGGACAAAGAGGCCATAGGGCTCATAAAGGAGATGGGTTTGGAAGCCAAGCTGGCGGTTTGGTGTAGGGCGTTGAAGGCCGACGTCGAGAACGCCTTAACCCTAGACGTCGAGCACGTGGGGATATCTCACCCTATATCGCAAACCCACATGAAAGCCAAATGGCCCGAGAAGACCTTCGAGGGCGTCTTGTCAAACGTCACGGAAGTCGTGGAGTTCGCCAAGGCCCACGGCCTTACCGTGTTCGTCCACGGCGAGGACAGCACGAGAGCCGATTGGGAGATGGAGAGGTCTTTCGTTAACCGCATCGCGGACGCGGGCGCCGAGGTCTACAGGATCTGCGACACGGTCGGAGTAGGCTCCTCGGACCCGAGGATGCCCTTGCCGAACGGCATACCTGCCAAAATACGCAGCTTGAAGAAAGAGACCAAGATCGGCTGCCTCGAGATCCACGCCCACGACGACCTCGGGAACGCCGTGGAGAACAGCATAGCGGCCGTCCGCGCGGCCGACGGCCTTTACGAGAAAATCTACGTGTCCACGACCATGCTCGGGATGGGCGAGAGGGCCGGGAACGCCGAGACGGAGAAGGTGATGATGAACCTCTACTTCCACTACGGGGTCGCGAAGTTCGAGAAGCACATCTCGAAGCTGAAGGAGACGGCCGACTACGTAAGCTACGCCACGGGGGTCGTGATACCTCCGAACAAAGCGATAGTGGGAGAATACGCGTTCGCGCACGAATCGGGCATACACACCCACGGTGTCCTCAGGGACCCGTCCACGTACGAGTTCATGCCCCCGGAAAGGTTGGGGAACGTCAGGAGGCTTTCAATTGGAAGGCAATCCGGGACGGCCATCATAAAGCACCGCCTTGAAGAGATGATAAAGTCGAGCGTCGACGAGGACGACGAGAGGCTCAAACTGCTGGTTCAACTCGTAAGGGACGAGTACGCGAGCGGCGAAAGGAAATCGTCCCTGAGGGAAAACGAATTCGCGCGCCTCGTGAAAAAGGCCGGGTTCAGGCTGAACGTCTAGGGTGAAGAGCACTACTTTTTAAGGACAGGTAATGGCCTCTCCCCTGCGGCGGACGAGCGATTCCAGGGAGCGTTTCGGGGTAACCTTTTTGACAACCGGGCAATAGTAGCCCTACTCCAGGTTGCGCTCGGAATCTTGGAATCCCCCTGAAATTCTCCTTAAAATAACATTCAAAATCGAGTTTACGGCTTTTCAAATCGACATTTTGGCGTTAATGCAAAGCCACTTCTTTTGAAAAGGAAAAGGCTCTTTAAGCCGCCCAGCCGACGATGAACAGTGGAGCGATGCCAAGCCGTTCGGAGTACCCAAAAACGGCGGTAGTGCTTTGCGGGGGCCTAGGCGAGAGGTTGAGGCCGATAACGGAACGGATCCCGAAGGCCATGATCCCCGTTCGAAACAGGCCCATAGCGGAATGGCAGGTTAGGTGGCTCTTGAAATTCGGGGTCGACAACGTGATCTTCGCGTGCGGCCACCTTTACGAAAAGATAGCGGAGTACTTCGGAAGAAGCGATCTGAAGGCGAAATTTCATTACAGCGTCGAAAAGGAAAAGGTAGGGACTTCAGGCGCCGTAAAGCAAGCGTTTTCCATGGTTGGCGGAAACGCGACTTACGTCCTCAACGGGGACGTCCTCTGCGCGTTGAACTTGTACGAGCTTGCGGACTTCCACTTCGCGATGGGAAAGCTGGGAACGATCGCCGTAACCCAACTGAGGTCTCCATACGGGATATGCGAATCTTTCAACGGGGTCCTCGAAAGGTTCGTAGAGAAACCCCTCCTTCCCCACTGGATGAACTCGGGAATATACGTCTTCAACAAAGGCATCGTCCCTTCCTTGGTCGACAAGGGGGACCTGGAGCGAGACGTTTTCCCCAAATTGGCCGGCCTTCTGGCCGTCTACATGACCAGGAGCCGCTGGATGACCGTGGACACGGCGAAGGACCTTAAAGAGTCCGAGACCCAGATCAAGGACTACGAGGATTGGTTGGAGCAGCCTATTTAAGCCCCTGGCCTTCGATCCGGAAGGCTTCCATAACGCGCTCGAAGGCGCGGTCCATTAACCGAATTCCGCATTTCGATTTTCTTCGAAGGACTCGACTCGAAGCAACGCTTCAGACCAGGCCGAAGGACGCCCTTCTAGGCGAAACATGGAGCCATGTTCCATTATATATATCCCGCTAGTAACACATATATTCGTTCTTAGGCCGGACCGGGCCAGATAACGGGGATGAATGCGGCAAGGTTCCGTATTAAGAAGAAGGCACTACTTCTCCTGTCCCTCTTCGTCCTCTTCGCTTCGATTTCACCTGCGGCGATCACGGAAGTGGCCGCCCAGACCACGGATGAGGCCCTGAGGAGCCAGTTTGAACTCGTCCTGAGGAACTTGGACGCGTCAAAGATACAAGAGAACGTGAAATTCTTCTCAAGCCTCGACTCCAGGGTCACCGGCTACCCCGGTTTCTTCGAAGCCGTCGATTACGTGGTGTCGAAGTTCGAAGAATACGGCGTCAAACCGATCGGCGAGGGCGGAACCTATTTCGAGTGGTTCGAGGTCACGGTCCCCCTGGACCACGGCGCGAGCATAACGCTCGAAGACGGGACGACCATCAAGGGTTACAACCTGTGGCCGAACCTGGTCAACCCCTGCCCGTACGAAAGCCCAGAAGAGGGGGACAAGCTGATTTACGTCGGGGAGGGGAGCTTCAACGACCTCGAGGGTCTCAACCTGACCGACAGGTTCGTCCTGATGGACTTCAACTCGAGGTGGTTCTTCAGGCTCTCCGCCATGTTCGGCGCGAAGGGCGTCATCTACATCGGCACCGACGAGGCCTCGAGGATGGAAGCCCTCCAGAAAGTCTACGGCGTGCCCGTCAACCTTCCCAGGATCTGGGTCTCCTGGGAGGACGGGTACAGGCTCAGGCAGCTCTGCGCGAAGGGCAAGGAGGTCGGTATCAAGGTAAGCTCGTTCATGGAGTGGGTGAGGGTGAGGGTGCCGAACGTCGTGGGCTTGATACAAGGTTACGGAGCTGCCGCTAACGACACGGTCGTCCTTTCCGCTTACTTGGATTCGTGGTCAGTGGTTCCAGCCCTAGCGCCGGGCGCAACGGATTCCTTGGGCGTGTCGGTGTTCTTGGAAATGGCGAGGTTCCTTTCGCAGAGCCGCCCGAGCAGGTCGATCATACTTTTGGGCGTCTCCGGACACTGGGAGGCGCTGTGGGGCGCGAGGGAGTACGTCGAGCGGCACTTCAGCGAAATACAGAGGGGGAGGATAAAGGCCTTCGTAAGCTTGGACCTGGCCACGGGGTCGGGCCAGCTTGGCGTAGCTAGCTTGGGCAGCTCCTACGCCTACAGGAACATCGAGATCCTCAACGGCAGGTACAGCTGGATGGTGGCGAGGTTCTTCCAAGCTTACTTGCCCGCGATGCAGTCAATACTGGGCGAGGACTACGGCACGATGTTCGTGGACCAGATACTGAACACCTACCCGGCCTGGATCCGGGGTTCGTTGCCTATCGAGATGATGGGCGCCACTTCGTTCGACTCCGAGCCGTACGTGGCAGCATGCTACGGCGGCGGGTTCACGTACAGGACCGTAAACGACGCCAGGTACTACATGAAGACGCCAGGCGACAAGTACGAAAAGGTCAACTGGGACAGGCTCTGGCCCCAGGTCCAGTTCATATTCTGCTCCTTCTGGGGCTTGGTCAACGAGCCCGCGATATCGCTTACCCAAAACCCGAGCAGGATGGAGGCAACCGGGGAATGGGGTTACTGCAGCTTGAGAATCCAAGTCGTGCAGTACAACTTCACAACCGCCTACTGGGACCCGTTCAACGCGGCCAACCACCCGGACGAGTGGAAGGACACGATCGTCCACTTCGTCACCAGCGTTTCCACGACCGGAGTCGGGGCCGTCACGCCAGT
>JAFNJA010000140.1:3510-5207 GCA_017601265.1 Candidatus Brockarchaeota archaeon | reverse complement strand
GGCTCCGCCCTCCACCTCCACCATGAAAGGAGCATTAGCGCAATGATCAGGAGGAACGTCAGCAAGGTCTTGACCATGGCAGCTAGAAGGGTTACTACGAGCAGCGCTCCGAGAAGCAAGGATAGGCACTGCCAGAGGGTGTAAGCTAGGATGCCCCTCCTGAACGACAGGCCGAAGGCGGCCTTCAGAGTATAGCTGGCTGTAAGGATAATTGCCAGCAATGTTATGAAGAACGCGACGTAGGGCGGCCAGCCGTAAGGGAAGAAGTACGCGACGAGGGAAGAGAGCAATAAGGTCTCAAGGTAGATGGCTACCAAGCAAAATAGTACCCTGCTGATTGCCGCGCCCCTCTTGGATGCGAAGCTAGCAGACTTCTTGAGGGACAAGAAGTAGACCGTTGGGTACGATGACAGGCCGAGAGCCCAGAAGAACAGGGCGGCTATGTCAACCACCGTGGCAACCTCCCCAAATTTACGTATAACAATAAAGTCATTTTGAAGCCCGCTCTCCTCGTTATCATGCAAAGCGCGAATCTTCTATTTAAGGCTTGGATGTACCTCTTGAGGGGGAGTTGAGTGAAACGATGATTTAGCTTCTTTGATAGAGCTGAAATTGGGGTTAGGAGAGGATCCAAGGGTATCCAACCGCCTTGGCGCATCTGTGCTGTACCTCGAACGCCAGGTAGTTCCAGACCTCGCGCCTGTGCACCTTGTGATGATGCACGAGGTAGCCGCAGGCATCGCCGAACCTCTTAAAGATCCTGCCACATTTTGAGCACGCAAACATGATTGAACAGGCGCTAAAGAAGTTCTTAAGCCTTGCAGGAACCTCTGGGGAGGGGGAGACCTGAGTGAAAATGAAACTCAGAGAAAGCGCGATCCATTGGATCGTGAGAGCTTACGGGCGGAAAAAGGTTGAAATGAGCCTATCTGCTAAATCGGTATTGGTCGGACAAGATTCGAACCCCAACGGGTTTGAAACTATGTAGCAGAACGAGGGCATTATTTATCATGTTATCAGATAGTTACCTTACCAAATCCTTTTTATTAGATGTCAATAACTAGGGCACCCTCCGCATCGACTTCTCCAAGTTCCACCGCATTGGCTCCTACTTGCTTGATTTTTAACTAGCGGTTCATTGAGCGGGTTCCCCGCGACAATTTTGCTGTCTCTTCCATATCGTTTTGACAATTTCATTAATTACGATCAATGACCCGAAAAAGACCTTGGTTTCTTTTTGCTCTTCAATGCCGCTTCCTCGAAACACGTTTATTTCAGCTTTTATTCGACCGAGAGGCACTTTTGCCTTTGACCGACAAGGTTACTTGACTTTTCTAAGTATTCTCTAGGAAGTTAAATGACTCAACTCTATCGGGACCGTATGAAAAATCTTCGTAAATGGCATCCTGATCATGAATGAGATAAAATCGGCTAAATGATAGAAATGTCCCGTGAAAAAAACAATCCTGAACGGATCGGATTATGATATGGCTTTGCGCATCGCTCTGGCTATTTTTTTGGACACATCTGTCGGAATAAGTTTCCCTCTTGTTTCCGCGATGATTCCCGTTCTCTTTAGGGCCTGGATCGTAGCCAGTTCTATTTCCAATGTAGTTCCGCCCTTGTCAAGGATATCGAGAAGCTTCACTAGGTGGGATCTGGGGTATGGAAGTATCGGAAGCCTTATTATTGAAAGA
>JAFNJA010000140.1:2367-3397 GCA_017601265.1 Candidatus Brockarchaeota archaeon | reverse complement strand
AAACATCAGCTGCTCAAAGTCGCCGAGGCGAGCTTCGTAATAGCTTCTCGGATTACCAGATTTGGCAAGCTCGCTTATGTCGTGCCTCATCCTCTCCAGCATCACGTTATACTTCGCGACATTTTTGTGTATTATGTGGTAGACGCCGTCTACGCCCGCTACCTGAGCCACCAGAGCCATCATTATCGACATGTCCTTCCTACCTCCGGATATCGTCATGTAGACGTGTTCGCAATTGTGCACTTTCCTTTCCTCACCTATCGCGTTCGCAACAGCTTTCCCGCGTTTTCCATACGTTTCGAGTTGGTCGACGATCCCCTTCAGCTTGAGGGACGGTTCGGCCAAACGGACCTCTCTAGCATGCACTCCAACGCCTTTGCTCAACGCTTCGAGGATGCCCTCTTGGGTGGCCCTGCACCACTCCCTTGCGGACTCGGCGTGGTTACGAAAACCTCGCGTGGCGTGGTACGTAGGCTTGTAACCGAATTTTAGCATCAGCTCGACTTTGCGTTCGCAGAAGCTCGATTCTGCAAGTACGTGGATCGGCATCCAGCCGCTCTGCCTGTCTTTAAGCAATCTCTCTACGTAGCTACCAGATTGCTTCCTTGTAGCTTCCATTTCTAGCTTCATGGATCATCGTAAATGCGGCATACCGTTGGGAAGAAATGGTTGAGGTGGAACTAGTTCGGCCAAAAACCAAAAAAGGCGAACATGCTCTGTAAAGTGCGGAGCGGCTCGCATTGTCGTCTTCGATTGATGACAGCCCGATAAACTTCGAAAGGTTACGGGGTCTTAAGCGGCAATACGCCGCCAGTATCATTAATATCTTGATTGATGAGGGTGGCCAAGCAGACTTCAAGCAAATACAGGACAGGTTGCAGAACGCCCCAAAAAGCACGTTGTCCAACAACATCGATTCCTTGGTACAAATCGGCGTCATTACCCAGAGGGGAGCGCGGGGGACTTTCGAACTGAGATTCAAGACGCCATTCTGCCTTTTTGCGGAGCCTGGTAAGGTGCCAAGCGCCTA
>JAFNJA010000140.1:0-2357 GCA_017601265.1 Candidatus Brockarchaeota archaeon | reverse complement strand
CCTTGGCCTGTTAGGTAAGAAAGGCACGACGCCAACCGAAGAGCCGGAGACCAAAGCGGCCGTGGAGAAGCTGCGCCAAGAGGGGATCGAATTTTCGAAAATCTTCGTCTGCACAACCCAAGAAGCTTTGGGGTCTTGGTCTGGATTCTTTAATGACACGATTCGCCGTCGACTCGAGATAATCCCCGTCAGCATTGACGAGATGAATGACATAGAGAAGATGGAAAGCAGAATTAAACGGAACTTCATCGAACTCCTCCGAGATTACCTCCTTTTCATGGATTGCACGTCCGGGACGCGCCCTTCTGGAATAGCTTTCTACAGGCTGGCTCTGAAATATTACGTTCCGTTGATATACCTATACGAACAGAAAGGCGAGATGTTGTGGCTCATCTCGAAACATGACGTTATGGATAAGATCGGACCTATTTTACGAAAGAATTGAGGTTCCCTATGGTTCGATTTTATGGTGAGACCGTCGCCCTAATCGTTCGAAAGAAAATGACTACGGTCAAAGTCTAGGCATCATTAATCGTGACATGATAACGGATTTGCAATAGTATAGGTATAATTCTTCCGATTAACCTTATCAGGAGATTCAAAAGTAAGGGGGCGCTACCAGAGGAGACGCGCGCCATCCGAGTGATAAAATTACTAAGGTTTGAAGGTATCGGGGACGGCGACCTAATTCTACGAAATTCACGATGTTAATACATGGAACCATCAAAAGCGAGATCGATGATGTGCTTCACTAACTACGATATTATTTCAGGATGCAAGCGCGAAAAGGAAGCTGGAAATGAGGCCGAGCTAGGAGGACACCGTCGATGCCTCCTTGCGGAGGACGTAGTGAAGCTCCTGGTCTTCATAGCCGCGTCCCTGCCGATAGCCCTCAAGGCCTTCAGGAAGGCCTACGACTCGACCAGGAAGGACGGCTCCCTCGGCCAGTACTAGAGCGCAACCAACCGGCCGTGGTAAAATGAAGGCTAATGATCGCAACAACCTACTGGAAGGACTGAACAGTCCAATCTGAACGATGGGCACAAAAGCTTCCTTCGGCGCAAGAAGCCCCTTTAATCCCAAGTTCCTTGGCACGGCTCTCTTGGCGGCACCATCCATCTCAGCCCTGTTGCAAACCTCCCCTGCGCTTGGCCCTCTTGACGGTCGCATTGAACGCCGCCATCCCGGCTACTGGGAGCGCCAAGGCGAGAAGGTGGGCGAGCAGCGATTCGAGGAAGTAAGCCTGCCCGGCAGCCGCCCAGGTGAGCAGCTGGGGCCCGGATCCGGATATCGCTGAGCGGAAGAGGTCGATGCTGTACGAAGTCGGCAAGAATGCAGCTAGAATCCTAAGGCGGTAGGGCATCAGGTTGAATGGGAAGAGGATCCCGGACAAGAAAGCGACCCCTATCTGGATCAGCGTGGCAGCGGGTATTATTTCCCTGACGTTGAAGGTCGCGGCCATCACGACCAACCCGAGCCCGTAGAAAACCGGGATTCCGAGCAAAAGGTAGTAGATGCCTTGGGGCAGGTCGACGAAACGGAGCCCGCCGAGCATGGAAGCGGCGGAGGCGAGGTAGCAAGTGCCGTATAGTATCGAGAGGATTTGGCTCCTCAACGCCCTCCCGAGGAGGAGGGGGAGCTTCGGGGAAGGGGAGAGGAAGAGCTGCTCCAGCGTCCCGTTCGTCCTCTCCTGCCTCAAGGAAACGCTGAGCTCGAAAAGCGGGCTGGAGGAGAGCAGCAGGAGGAAGCCCCCCCAGCTCACGGAGAGGACGAAGTCAGGAGGGTAGGCTTGGGCCTTCGGAACGAATGGCTTGGTTGCGAGGACGATCAGCGAAACCATCAGGACCGAGGCCGCGAACGAGCCGACGAGCTCGACGGGGTAGCGCGAAGCTATGACGAAATCCTTCTTGAGTGAAGCGAACAAGGCTTTGCTTGCCCTAGAAAGACGCGAGCCCGGTCCCCTCCCGGATCTTCCTTTCGGACTTTTTCAACACGGCAAAGCCGGCGAGCAGGTAGAGCGAACTCTGGAGGGCGACGGCGGCCAGGTCGAGGTAGAGGCTTGACACGTACTGCGTTGAAAGCAGGGCCGCGCGCATGTCGTTGAGCGCGATCGTCATCGGGAGAAGGTAAGAGACGTGGGACAAGCCGTAAGGCAAGAAGCTGACCGGGTAGAAGACTCCCATCAAGATCCCGAAAAGCATTTGGAATATGACGAGCAAGCTGAAAGCTTCTTTCAACCTCAAAACCAAGGAGCCGACGAGGAGCGAAAAACCGTAGACGCCGGCGAGGCCAACCGCCAGTATGCCCAGGCAGAGAAGGAACCTTGGGGTGAGGACGTAACCCAGGGCGCCGTACAG
>JAFNJA010000139.1 GCA_017601265.1 Candidatus Brockarchaeota archaeon | reverse complement strand
TGCTCCCAGTTGCTACCGCGTCCTGCTAGGACGGCGGGCACTCTGGGAGGACTGCCGCCGATAAGGCGGAGGAAGGAGGGGGCAACGGCAGGTCAGTATGCCCCGAAACCCTTGGGCCACACGCGGCATATAATGGTAGGGACAATGGGTTCCGACCCCGAGAGGGGAAGGCAATCCCGAAACCCTGCCCCGGTTGGGATTGAGGGTTGTAACTCACCCTCATGAACGTGGAATGCCTAGTAATCGCGTGTCATCATCGCGCGGTGAATACGTCCCTGCTCCTTGCACACACCGCCCGTCGCTCCATCCGAGTGGGGTCAAGGCGAGGCTCGGTCCCAAAAAGGCCGTGACGAACCTAGGCTCCGCGAGGAGGGAGAAGGCGTAACAAGGTGGCCATAGGGGAACCTGTGGCCGGATCACCTCCTTCGCAAAAAGTTTGGGCGCGTGAGCGGAAGCGAAAGTGGGGCTGCGGGCCTTTCGATTTTCCTAGAATTTTCATTGGAATCTTTCCATTAGATTGGGCTAACCAGGGATGGCCCCGTGCCCTTGAACCAATGAACCGGCTCTAAGCGCTTTCGATTTGGCGCTTTCTTCTAACGCAGGTTAATCGGAAGCGTCGTTGCGCCCCAGCCCATCCGCAGGAGGTTCTTCGCCGCCGTATAAACGGGCGAAGTGTTTCAAGCAATCGTCGAGAGAACCCACTATCCAAGGTTCCCCGCCGCCGTGGACGATTCGGTACCTCGATCTTTGGAAGTTCGTGCCCCAGGGATAGAGGAAGTAATCGAGGACTTCGTTCAACGGGAGCGTCGACATGCTGTCGTTCGTGTAGTGGCTGCCCATCATGTACAGGCCCGATCCCTTTAGCGTGCGCGGGAAGTGCCACAATTCGGCCTCGAAACCGCGCTTCCTGCATTTCACCTCTTCCTCTAAGTCGAAGGTTACAGCACCCTCATATACCTGGCCCCTGCACTTGGGGCAGATGAACTGGAAGACGGGAGTTTTTCGCCTCCCCGCGGCCTTCACGACCTCGAATTTGATTTTCCTGCCCCCGAAGCTCCTGCTCAAAGTGCGCGTCTTCACTACGGGGGCCAGCTGAATGTAAGTCTCCCTTCGATCGGTTATGGTCCAGTCACGCCAAAGCTTTTCACTTTGAGGTCTAGACGCAAGATGAATCAACCTATATAAGCCCCGATGAATAAAGCGAGGGGCGGGCGGTCCTTTAATAGGCCCTATTCAAGACATTTCCTCGGCATACGGCCAGTAATTCAAGCCTTTGCGTCCGCCTCTCCTTTCGACAGCTCCTTTACCCTACTCCAGGCTTCCGCCAGAGCTTTGGCGCGCCTCTCGATCTCGCGGAGTTTTTCGCTTCTTTTAAGCCCCTTGGTCTTAAACTCGGCCATCAACACGGGCCTGTCCTTCATCAAACGAATGTCTACGTTGAACTCTTTGCTGGCCTGCTTGGCAACGTCTTCAAGGAGCTTGGGGCTTATGGTGGCCTTCCTGCCGTACTTCGTGGCATCCTGCTTCGTGATCGGCCTGGCTATCTTCCACCCCCGTTCGTCAACGTCACTGTAGTACTGGAAAGCGCTGTTTAACCGCGCTTCGTAATCGCCGGCCGTGACGCCGCCCATCAGCTTGATGGAATTATACTCTAGCTCATTACTCGCGTTGATCGTCTCGAAGTTGTCGGAGAAGATCGCTATGCCCTCCTTCGTCTCCTTTACGTACCAGACGCCCCTGTTGGCATTAAAGCCCTTCTTGTCCTCGCACCATCCGACTACGGACCATAGAACTCCCGAAAGGAGTTCTTTTTTGTATCCCTTGGTATATTCGGATTTCGTTATGTCCTGTAGCCGCGAGATCACGGCTTCCCTGAATTTGACCATATTCATCCTACTCCTCTCCTCTTTCTTGTACATCTCGGCGCCCTCGGTAACAACCCATTTATCCCGGCGTTTCCACATTATGAGCATAGCCTTAACGTGCTTCCCAATCTCACGCAATTTCTCTTCTTCGCTCATGCCTTTAGCATTGAAACCGGTCCTGAAGTACGGCTTCTCGCCCGACCAAATCGTGATGTTAGTGCCATGCTTCCTATTCAATTCATTCGCTATCCTCTCAGTAGCTTCCAGCTCGGTTATCAGGCGTGGCAATTCCTTCTTGTACTTCTCCCATTTCTTCCTGTCCAACAAGACGTCTGTATCCTTAAAATCAAAGTCATACAAATCTGAGGCCAAGTCGGTTATGTCCAAGAATTTATCCGAAAGAACTTGTATGTTGCCATCCTTATCTTCATATACCCATTGAGCACCGCGATTCATTGAAATGCTTTCAGAAAATTCAACTTTATTTTCATCTAAATAAACCCCCCAAATTCGCCCTTCCAAGTGCTGTTTCTCCATGATCCCGTAGGGTTTACCGGTTATGGCCTCAAGGAGCTCCTTGACTCTATGAACGAAATTTCCAGAGGCTTCTGGTGTGGCCTCAGCCAAAGTTATTCACCTTCATATCGGTTCAGCTCCACTTTTTCATAGCTATAGTCGAAGTAGCCATTATCCTTATTAAAATATGTGGCGAAAGCTATTCCGAATCTGTATTCTCTATTCTCTTTTCGTCGGTTACGTATCTGATCTTTCGCTTCTACGAGTTTGATATTCAAGTTTATTTTTTTATTAGTTGTAAACTTGGATTCAATTATGCCCAGTTCACCATCAAGTATAATCCTTCGGTCTGGTCCTATATTTCCATCTTTCTGAAAGACCGTTGCCTTGAGCTTCTCCTTGGCGAACTTTGCTGCAATTTTTTCTCCAATCTCACCCAACTTTACCGTATCTCTGGCTTTAAGCGCATCGTTGACTTCATCTATCATCTCCTTCGGCGCCATACCGGCGTCAAGGTCGATCTCGTCCGGCGGTTCCCTGAAGAGGAGTTTAATTTCACGGTTACCGCCGCTGTCATGATACTCCACGGAAACTGCATCGCGCCTGGCGTCGTAGCTCATTTCTTCGATGGGGCGGAGGCGATTCCCATAGTCCACCACGAGGCGCGATTCGCCCATCCCGTTGTCATAGAGCCTGAATTTCCAAGCTTTCCCAGAGATGTCGTTGACTACAAACTCTACGTAGGCGGATCCGCCCTGACCACCTGCATTGTTCGCATAATCGTATTTCAGATCTTCGAGCTTCATCGCAAACTCTTTTCCACCAAGATTTATAGTTACGTGGCCGTCCCCCTTTAACCTTACTATCTTTGAAGCCTCGCCCCCCAACCGCTCGATGAACTTCTGCAACGGCAGCGGCTTTATCTTCAAAACTATCTCCCGACCCGGTTCGAAGCGATCCATTATCTTTCTGGGTATGTTGACTTCGGGATTATCCGCTGGACGGAGGGCCTTGTAGAAGCTGCGCGCCTCTCCAGTCATCGGGTCTGTCAACTCCACCTGGACGACGCCCTTCTGCGCGGTTGTCTTGGCGAAGCTGTTCGGGAGCTCGACCCGCAAGTTTTTCCCTTCTATCGCCTTCCCCCTGAATGAGGCCTCGGCCGCCTCTTTTTCCAGGGTTGCTGCCTTGGCGTGGGGGCATGGCTCCCCGTACGTATCGACGGGCTGGCCCAGCCCGAACCTCCTTTGATACTGTTTCACCCTCGTGCCGGCCCCCATCTACCCGAACCTCCCCATGGCCTGCAGGAGGTTGTGGAGGGCGAGGGACCTGACGTCGTTCTTCAGCTGGTTCGCCGCCCTTCCCCTGCAGGCATCGCAACGGCATTCCTCGGACTTGATGCTGGCGTCGGTAATCGGGTACGAAGCGTTTCCCTTGAAATAATAGCCGTTCTTCGCGCCGATGAACCAAGAAAGCCCGGAGTAGGCGAACTCGCCCCGCCCCCATCTTTGTGGGTGGGAGATGCCGTAGAGCAGCAACTGCGCACTTATCTTACACCTCCGGAGAACGCTCGTGACGGCCGAGACCACGCCGTCCAGGAGGCCGAGCGCCGCGAGCTCTCTGGAAGGTATCACGAACGAGCCGCAGCCCAGCTCGATCGCCCTCTCGGCCGACCAGGCTATCTGCTTCCATATTACTCCCTTGACGATCCCCACAACAGGAATGTCAAGCTCCGAGAAAGCTCTCGAGTATGCGGCCTGCTTCATGGTCTGCTCCCAGGAAAGGTAGAGCGGATCATCCAAGTAGGTGTAGGAGTCGGGCGTCATCGTCGCGTCGGGACCGATGTCGTTGATCATCCCAACGTAGTCCTTTGGCGTCAGAGCGTCGAGGAGTTCGTCCTCCATCACCGTAGACAGCAGTATCTTGCCATCGAAGCCCAAGAAGTCGTGAAGGCCGCGAGAGGACACCTCCTGCGTCAAAGCCTTGTTCTTGACGAACTCGGATAATCTGACGACGATCCAAGGAAGGGAAAGATCGTCCCAGAACCACGACCTCTCATCGGTCAGACGAACTACGGGGGCGAATCTGGGGAGCTCGACCTCGGTCCTTACCTTGAGCTTTGGCATGGCCTCAACCATAAGGCCCTTTGGGATTACTTCGGAGGAGGTACAGTAACTGCGTAATCTGCAGTTTTCCTTAGGCTGCGTGATGCCGGTATAGGATATTCCGCGCTTGCATTTAGCCACTAGGCAGGCGCGGGTGATGCAACCGAGGCAGTAAATGCGGAAGAGCCCGCAATTTAGGCAGCCCTTCCCGCAGTCTCCCCGCGCTTTCAAGCCAAGAATGATGGCATCGTAAAGATATTTAATCTCCACTATAAAAGTCAGGGATCTCCCTGCTGGATCATCTCCTTCGACTAAATCAGTTTAACAGGTGAGCACGAGGATACCGTTCCAAGTAAAAGGCCGACGTCTATTAACCATGGATAAGCCTTCGAGGGTTAAGACCTGACAAGACATCACTTATATATTCTGCTTCTCAAGTCGGCTTTGACGATGACTATTACTTTTTCTTCTTCGTAAATTCTAAAGAGGACCCTGTATTTTCCTACTCGAAGCCTGAAGGTGTTCTCTTCCCCCGCAATTTTAACGACATCCAGCCTCGTGCGAGGGAAATCCTCAAGTTGTTTCAAATGTTCGACGATATTGTCTCTTAATCGGGAGTCTAACTGGCGAAGAAAACTAACCGCATTTTTATGTACTAGAATCCTATAGGTCATCTAAAATAACAAACTCGTCGAACTTTTTCTGCTTTATAAGGCCGTCCGTCTCTTTGATCAGGAAATATTCCTCCGATGTTATGAAAACGTCCTGTAGAAACCCTTTGATTTCGTCCAATTTCCTGTCTACGTCCTTGATCTTCTTGAGGACGGTTGC
>JAFNJA010000013.1:11845-23463 GCA_017601265.1 Candidatus Brockarchaeota archaeon | reverse complement strand
GGAGAAGCGGTATCCGACGAGGTGGGACCTGGACGAAGTCGAGGGAGAGAGGCCCGTGATCCTGACGAGGATCTGCGGGCACGCGGCGGTCTTGAACTCGAAGGCCCTCGAGGAGGCGGGCCTGCTGGACGAAAAGCTTGATTCGCCCCACCTCTGGAAGGGCGCGGGAGGAGAACCGACCGGAATCGTGGCCGAAAAGCTCCTGGAGCTCGTGGAGAACAAGTTCCCGACCTCGGCTGCGCTTGGGGATTCGCTGAGGCATTTGCAAAACGGCTTGCTTTGCTGCGCGTCCAAAGGCGTAACCACCCTGGGCTTCGTCTCCTGCACGTTGGAGTCGTACAGGGCTCTCCAGGTTTTGAGGAGAGAAGGAAAGCTCCTGGCGAGGGTGAGGGTCTACATGGCCGCGGATGCCCTCGGCGCCTTGGCCTCCCTCGGAGTCAGGGGCGGTTACGGAGACGGCATGTTGAAGGTGGCGGGGATCAAGGCCTTCGCTGACGGCTCCCTGGGCGCGAGGACCGCGTGGCTTTCCTTCCCGTACGCCGACCTGCCGGGCGAATCTGGAGGCCCGCTCGTGGGCGAGGAAGAGTTGGCCCGCATAGTGCGGTCGGCGGAGGAGCTCGACTTGCAGGTCGCGACCCACGGGATAGGCGACAGGGCGATCGACCTGATCCTTGGCGCGTACGGCAGGGCCGAAGGCACGAAGAGGTTGAGGCACAGGATTGAGCACTGCTCGATCGTCAGGGGGGATCAGATCCGCAGGATCAAGGAGCTCGGGGCCGCGGTGACCATACAACCCAGGTTCGCGATCTCGGACTGGTGGGTCACGAGTAGGATAGGGATGGAAAGGGCCAAGCTCGCTTACCCTTTCAAGACGCTGGCGGGCGAAACCGACTTCGTCGGGATAGGGACCGATTGCCCGGTCGAACCCGTCGACCCTTGGGAAACCGTTTACGCGGCGGCGACGAGGGGGGCTCTGGAAGGCGTCCCGCTCGGCGTTGAAACTCCGGAGCAAAGGCTCACCCTGGAGGAAACGTTGGACAAGTACACGCGCGGCTCGGCGGGCGCGATGAACGAGGAGGGCGAGCTCGGCACGCTGGAACTGGGCATGTACGCGGATTTCGTGGTGCTCGAAACCGATCCTTTTTCGATCGGAGCCGAGCGCGTCAGGGACCTGAAGGTTTCGGAAACCTACGTCGGGGGTAACAGGACTTTTCCTCCGTAGCCGCTTCCTCCATGCGGAATCGGAGGCGCCGAAGGCTTGAAAAGGTTCACGGTCCCTCCCGCGCCCCTTGGGTTTCGGCCGTTTTTACTTCCGTCTCCCATATCTCCAAGCTCCTGCGCTTGAGTTCCCTGCGCATCCTTTCGAGGTACTTGTAGATGGTCTTGTGCTGTTTGCCTTCGACGAGCATCATTATGGCGTTCTTCGCGACCTCGCTGCCCTCCAGGCCCCCTATGATGCCGACGTACCTGCCGTGGACGGAAAGGGAGGTGCCCGTCATCTCCTCTATGTTCTTCCACGCCCTTCCCCTTTTTCCTATTATCCTTCCCTTTACCCTCTCCAGCTCTTGCGGCGACTTGCCGACGAGTTCGTGGAGGTCTATGATCTCGAGGAACGCGTCGTCTTCGCTGAGCCTGAGCGCTTTCGGGGGGGAGAAGCCTATGCCAACGGCGTTCAACAGGGCCCTGAGCTTCTCGATCTTGACGGGATCCGTGACCGAAGGGTCGAACTGGACCTCTATCTCTCCCGTCGAGCCGTCTATGACAAGTTTCGCGTTGAAGAGCGACTCGATCTTCTTCTTCACCGCGCCTTCCCTGCCCACGATGACCCCGACCCTGTCGACGGGCACGCGCACGCTCACCTTTTGGCTAACCACTTCCCATCAACTCCTTGACCAAGGATTCTCCGTCGTAAACGTCAACGCCAAGGCGGCCGAAGAACCTGTTGACGTTCCCCACGTCCCTCGCCAAAAGCTCCGCGGCCAGGGGGTGGGAGACCGGGAGGGATTCACGTTGTACTCGCTCAGGTCCCCGTGCACGAGGCGGGCCTTTTCGACCATGAGCCTCACGAAACCGATCAGGCTTTCGTACGTGCCCGACGGATCTGGCAGCTCGACCTCGCTAAGGAGAGGGGCCCTCACGCCGCCTTCCCCGATGAAACGCATCACCAGCACGTTCCTTTCGACGTGGAGCGGTTCCGGCACCGGGACGCCCGCCCCCATGAACTCCCTGAGGTTCACGAACTCCTTGCGGGCCCAAACGCTCACAAGGCTCCTCGTGTCCCTCTTAACGCGGGAGAACCTGTAATCTCCTGCTATGTAAGGCATCATGCCCTTGCGGAACTCGGCGCTCCCGGTCAGGTAGATCTTCACCGCCACCTCCCTCCCGTCCCTTTTGCCGTGGTAGACCCTGGACTCTTTGCCCGTGCTTACGACGCCGCCGAGTTCCGATAGTATTCCCCGGTTCAACATACTGTAGATGAGCATCAGCGTCGGCTTGTCGAACACCTCCTCGAGCGCCTCGTACTCCTCCGACCGCTTGACCTTCATCTTGTACTCTCTTTCGAACCTCCTTTCCCTGTCGAGAAGCTTCCTCTCGACCCTGCTCTGTCTCGGCAAGAGGCCCCCCGCCTGCCGCGGCTCAAGCCCCTTCTGACATCGAGGTTGGCAGCATGTTCTTGGAGAGGAGGTAGTCCACCTGCCCCCCGGTGTACCTGAAGAGGATCTCCCCCCTTCCGTCGTCGAACTTCCAAGGCTCGACCAAGACTATGTCCCCTTGCTTGACCCAAATCTTCCTCCTCAGCTTCCCCCTGACCCTGCACTTCCTCCTTTTCCCGTCGGTGCAGACCACCGAAAGCCAGCCGAAACCGAAAAGGCCGTCGACCTTCCCGAAGACCTGCCCCTCTCCCGGGGTAACGAGTGACTTCGATATCTCCTCTTCCGTGTACACCTTCCGCTTGCCCATCTGGTATTACTGTTTGGGTTCCGTTTAGACGTGGCTTTAAACTTATTGGATTGGCAGCCGGCTAGACGTGGATAAGGATCAGGTGGGCTACCCCGTCGACCATGATTACGCTGTCCGGGTGCCCGATCTCGGAGGAGAGGGCCAGGTTGACTATCCTGTTGCCCACCAAGTTTAGCGACGTGGCGCTCCTCATTGCTTCGCGGGCCCTTTCCGGCTCCAAGAGTTCCCCTCCGTAGAACCGTTCCGAGATTAGCACCTCAACCCCGCTTTCGGTCCGGACGGTCTTCCCCAGGAGCTCGGCGTCGCAGGCCGCGACGAGCACCTGGTCCTGGACGCGGTACACTTTCACGTAGAAGCATTTCTCGACCGCGGCTTCACGATCCATGGAGGCCACGACTCTTGAGCTGGCGCTCCTCCGCGGGAAAGCTGGTTCGCGCTTCGGTCTTGGGTTCCAAGCCCTGCTTATACCCGCTTGACCGAATTCCTGGCTCCGCACGCGTCGCACACGAGGAAGGCGAAATCCCCCTCCCTCGAGAGGTGGGTGTCCGGGCGCTTGCAGATCGGGCAGACGACGTACTGCTCAACGTAATTCTTCAGGACCTCCGAAAGCTGTTCCGCGCCGAACTTCCCCTTCAAGACGACGTAATCCTCGTGGATCGAACCGTTCGTGGCGAGGGCCTTGACGAAGAACTTGAAAACGTGCTTCTGGTCCCTCCTCAGCGCCTGGCAGACCTCCTTGAAGTTCATGAAGCTCGTCCTCATCCTCATCACGGACGCGCGTATCTCGGGCACCTCGAACCTCTCGGCCGGTTTCACCACCTCTGCGCCGGATTTCGCTCTGTCGAGCCACTTGACGTAATCTTCTTCGACCTCGCCAGTTCCTGCCAACCTTTCGTCCAGACCAAGGTCGTGCGGCGAGGTAAAAAAAGGCTTCTTGCCCGCCCGAACGCCTTAAATGCCCATTCGAGGGCGTTGGCAAGCGCGTTGAAGCGCGTAGTCGCCGTCGGGACGGTCGGGAAGGACGAGCACGTCAAGATAGATTCGGTCAGGATGCTGCCGGAGCCGTTCCAGAAATTTTTGAGGAAGACCGTGCCGCTTTCGAGGATCGAGGAACTTTACGGGGAGGGCTGGACGCCGAAAAGGGCCTTCGACGCCCTGAAAAGGAGGGCGGTGGGCCCGGTCAGTTACAGCTACGGCGGGAGGGCGCCGCACGTGGCTTACGGCATAGCACTCCTTGGCGGCCCCGTCACCTTGGTCACGAGCTTCGGGGAAGATTACGACGAACCCTACCCCGGGTTCTTTGGAGGAGGATACGTTTCGCACCTCAAGAGGGCGGGCGTCGAGATGTCGGAGACGAGGTTGTCGCTACCGGAGGACAAGTGGCGCGACGGTTCCGCCCCCCGGTACCTGCGGGCGAACTACGGCGACGCGTTGGCGAGATCCAGCGCGGTGGTGGTCGAGGGAAAGGTGACGAGCACGATAACGTGCGTGAAGGACCTCGACGGGATCGACTTCTTCTACCTTGACGACGTGAATGGCGCCGCTACCATAGAGAGGTGGAGGCCCGTTCCGAGCGAAGTGGTGAAGTCTTCCGACATAGTGTTCGTCACGTCCTCGGAGATGGAGTTCATGAAGGGCGCCGTCGACCAGGCGTACCAGTACGGCAAGACGGTCGTGGTCGACGTGGCCTCGTACGGGGTGACTCCAGAGTACCTGAGGCACGTAACGCCCAGATCGACGGCGATCCTGGGCAACGAGTCCGAAGTGCGGCAGGTGCTCGACGCGTTCGAGATCAAGAGGGTCGAGGAGTTGTTCGACGTGCACGAGGCTTTTCCCGCGTTCGTGGCCGTGGAGGACAAGTTCGCCGGGACCGTCGACCTTTACAGCAGGAAGGAGAAGGCGAGGAGGAGGATAGGGCCCGTCGGGATCAGGAAAACGGGAAGCAGCACCGGGGTTTGCGACGCCATAGCCGTAGGAATCTTGGCAGCCCTGCAAAGGGATCTTACTATCGTCGAAGGGGCAGCGGCCGGCCTCGTCGAGGGATCGTCGGTTTGGCAGGTCGAAGGGGTGCAGGAGGGTTTGCTGGGGAGGGACGAGTTCGTCAAGCGGTTTGAGGCTGAGTTCGGGCCCAGCCTCGGAGGCGATGCCGCCGAAAGGATTCGGAAAAGTTTCCGGTAGCTTCTTCGGATCCAGCCTTCGAACCGGCTGGATGGCGGGCTCGAGGCGATTGCAACAAGCTTATGAGGGGAGGGGGCGTTGCGGGCAGACATGCCGCACAAGGTGAAGGACCTTGGCCTGGCCCAACAGGGGAGGGCCAAGATCGAGTGGGCTGAGGAGAGGATGCCGGTGCTTATGGAGCTCAGGAGGAGGTACGAGGCGGAGAAACCCCTGGAGGGAGTCAGGATAGGAGGGTGCATGCACATCACGAAGGAGACAGCGGTGCTCGTCGAAACCCTCGCGGCGGCGGGCGCCACGACAGCTTGGTCCGGATGCAACCCCCTGTCGACGCAGGACGACGTTGCCGCGGCCCTCGCGGCCGGCGGGGTGAGCGTGTTCGGGTGGAGGGGGTTGACCGAGGGCGAATACTATTGGTGCATACGCAAAGTGATCGAAACCGAGCCCGAAATCACGTTGGACGACGGAGCCGACCTCGTCTTCACGTTGCACGAGGCGAGCGAGGAGCAAGCCAGTCGGGTCGTGGGAGGAACGGAGGAAACCACGACCGGGGTGCACAGGTTGAGGGCGATGGCAAAGGAGGGCAAGCTCAAGTACCCGATAATCGCCGTCAACGACGCCGAGACCAAGTGGGACTTCGACAACACTTACGGGACGGGCCAGTCGACCGTAGACGGGATACTGAGGGCGACGAACGTACTCCTGGCCGGCGAGAGCGCTGTGGTCGCCGGTTACGGCCACTGCGGGAAGGGGATAGCCACCAGGCTTCGCGGCATGGGGGCGGAGGTCACGGTCTGCGAGGTCGACCCGATCAGGGCTTTGAAGGCGAGGATGGACGGCTTCAGGGTCGAGAAGATGGAGGAGGCAGCGAAGCGCGGCGGGATCTTCATAACCGCGACCGGTTGCAAGGACGTGATCACGGGCGAGCACATGAGGCTGATGAAGGACGGCGCGATACTTTGCAACGCGGGCCACTTCAACGTCGAGGTTTCGGTCTCGGAGCTCGAGTCCCTCGCAAGGCAGAAGAAGGCGGTGGGCCCGAACCTCGTCCAATACACCATTGGCGACGGAAAGAGGCTCTACCTGATCGCCGAAGGGAGGCTCGTCAACCTCGCCGCAGCCGAGGGGCACCCTTCCTCTGTCATGGACATGAGCTTCGCCAACCAGTTCCTCTCGATCCTCTACCTTGCGGAGAAGGGCACCACGTTGAAGCCAGGGGTTTACGATGTCCCGAGGGAGCAGGACGAGGAGGTAGCGAGGATAAAGCTCGAGAGCCTCGGCATAAGCATAGATCGCCTCACCGAAGAGCAGAGGAGGTACTTGGGGAGCTGGCGATCGGGGACGTGAGTGTTCGAGACGGCTCGAAAGATCTGGCGGAAGGGGAAAAGCCTTTCGGCAGCTTTCGCGACACGTCGTAAACGGATTAGGCTGAGGCGAGGGCAACGCGATCTCGCGCGGTCCCAAACCGTTGCTGGAAGAAGATTATCGGCTGGATTTTCAAAAAGGGCGGTTTTCCCAACGCTGTCGAGTTGCCGGCAACAAAAAGGTTAAGGGCTGGGTTCGCGGAACGCCCGCGAGTTCGCCCAGAACCGGGCTCTTGGCGCTAGTTTCAAGGCTTTATGGATACTGCGACGCGATTGAAAATTTGCCTTTCATGGAGGCGGCAGTTCAGGCTCGCGCACCTTCAGGCCGCATCTGCCGCAGAAAGCCGCGTTTTCATGCAGTTTCTGGCCGCACCTGGGGCACTTCACCTCGCCAGGCAATTCGCGCTTGTTTGCCTTCGGCGGCACGGTTTCAGGCGCGGGCGGCGGTGGAGGAGGCGGAGGCGGCGGCTGAGCAACGTGGGGCGGTTGTGCGACTTGGGGCGGAGTTTGCTCCGGTGCCATTCGCGGCGAAGCCGCGGGCTTCTGGATTTTTTTCACTACTTTCTCCGGCGCCTTCGGGCTTTTCGGCGGCTTGGGGTTTTGAGCCCTCCTTTGGGCTTTGTGCAACAGGCTTCCGAGCACCTCGAAGAGGTCCCGCTGGCCCATCGCGCGCACCGAGATCACGAAGGACAGGAAACCTGCAAGCGCGGACGCCACCGAACAGTAGATCAGGACAGAGTATCCTTGGAGGCTGGACGCGGCCGCAAGGGCCAGGAAGATGACGAGGGAGATCATCGAGAGCAGCATGAACCGCTCGGCCTTGTCCATTCCCAGAACCACGCGGCGGGTAAGCCGCGCCCCTAAGTTAATAGCCCTTGCTAGGCGCCAGGGCAAGCTACAGGTTTCTTGAAGTTTAGTCTAGCCTAGTCTCTCCAGGCAGCTCGCGCACCCTCCTCTCTGGAGCCGCCGACCAACCTGGTTCTGGGCACCTCTCGAGTTCCGAGCTTGGCGAGCTCTCTTTCAAAGGGTTGGCCTTCGCGCGCACGCGTTCCGCTCAGACGGGGCCGACAAGGACGGTTTCTCCGTTCCGGGGCTGCCTTGGCCGCTGGAACCAGGCCCGCCCCTCCGAGCTTTGCCCCGTCATTTGCCCTTCGGTTCCGAAAACAAGCTTTTGCCTCTGGCCGTCACTTCCCTTTCCAACGACGAAATCAGTTCCAAGTACCTTTTCTCGCAAGCCGATTCCGATTCGCCGAACACTATGACCTCAACTGGCAACCCGATCCCTTGGTCGTACGCGCCCACGAGCGGCTTGAAGTACGCCGCGCCGCAGGATCGGGCGAGGTTCTCCAATATCGGGGAGATTTCCGACTCGTACATCGTGACGAACACCCGGTGCGAGAGGCTCCTGTACCCCGTTGCGTCGGCAACCCTCTTCGACAGGTGCGCGGCGAAGCAGGCCTGCATCTCCTTCGGCGGGCCGGGAAGGGCTGCCAAAACGGTCTCTCCGATCTCAATTACGGTCGTAGGGGCCCAGCCGACCGGGTTCGGAAGGCACTCGGCCCCTTCGACGGTCCTGGCCATGGCTTTTAGGCCGGGGGAAAGGCCGTCTACGCCCACCCCCCTCCTCTCGGCCATGTCCTTCAATATCCTGCCTTCCGTGACGATTTTTCTGCCTGACAGCTTGGAGATCGCCTCTATCGTCCTGTCGTCGAATGTTGGCCCTAGACCGCCGGTGATGAAGATGAAGCGGGGGCGCCTTTTCAAGCTCTCCGAAAGGGCAGCGCAAAGGCCTTCGACGTCGTCCCTGAGGCAGGTGATCCTGTTGACGATCAGCCCCAGCTTCGTGACTTGGTCGGCGAGCCAGAAAGAGTTGGTGTCATAAACCCGGCCGTAGCAAAGCTCGTCTCCGATAGCGAAGATTTCCGCGTCCGTCACCATTCTGTCGGCCCGTTCATCCGCTTTATCTTTGGGCAGCAACTTTCCGTTTCCCGCCGCGCTTTCGCGCCGCGTTTCACCAATGGCGGTTCAGCCTTCAATGGAACGTGGACGACAACTTCAGGGACCGGCCCGTCCTCGCGGATTGGATCGACTTTATCATGATCTCGCTGACGTGTTTTCCCCACTCTATGTTCGGAATAGGTTCCCTGTCGTTGACTATGCAGTCCAGGAAATGCTCCGTGGAGGCGACGTAGTAGTTCCACGCCGGGATCTCCTCCCTTGGAACGTGGTACCAGCCGCTGGGCTTGTGGTACCTGCTGTCCCCCTTGTTGGTCATGACCGAGAGGGGAGCCTGCCCTCCTATGAACAGGGCCCCTTCCCTCCCGTAGATCTCGATGTGCGGCATGTTTCCTACGTCCCTCCTCAAGCCGTCCGGCGTCACGAAGTTGGCGACCACGCACCCTATGCTTCCGTTCTTCATGTTGAGAAGCGTGAGGGTGTTGTCCTCCGCCCCCATCCTTATCTTTTGGCTCGGCTTCGCGGCGCCTAGCCTGCTCCAGAACGGTTCGTAAGGCTTCCTGGCAAGGTGTTCGGTGAAAAATTCGTCCGGCACTATGTACCTTTCTGGGATCGATATCTTCGCGAACCCCGAAACTTTGCTGGCCGGGCCGAGGAGGAACGTCAAAGCCGCGATGTCGTAAACTCCGAGGTCGAAGAGCGGCCCTCCGGCCGTTTTGGTGAAGAACGTCTTCTCGCTCCACGTGGGGGGACCCCTGCCCAAGCCGGCCCTGAACCAAAAAACCTCCCCTATCGCGTTCTCTTCGAGGATGCTCTTCGCCTTTTTGTACAGCGGGTCCTGCTGGACGTTCGGCTCGACCAGGGCTTTTACGCCCGCCTTTTTTACCGCCCTGTAAACGACATCCGCGTCCCTCATGTTCGTGGCCAAAGGTTTCTGGATCAGGACGTGCTTCCCTGCCCTTGCCGCCTTCGCGGCGTGGGCCGCGTGCATCCCCATTCCGGTCAGCACGAAGACCGCCTCGATGTCGGACTTCCTGAGCATCTCGTCGAGGCTAGCGTACCACTCCTTCGCTCCCCAAAGCTCCATGCTCCTCTTGGCCCTTTCAGGCACGATGTCGCAGGTGGCTACGAGATCGGCCTTCTCCCTCAAAGTCGGAAGGTATACCTCGTTGGCTATGACGCCGCAACCCAGGACTCCGCACTTTACGCGCCTTTTATCGGACATGCGAGTTCGCCTGCCACTCGAATGAGCGCTCGATTTAAGGTTATCCGGCCAAGAAAACTCTTTTTCTTGGGCTTTGAGCCGGCGCGGAAAAAAATCAAGCTGGAAACCCCTTTTTCGCGTTTTGAGCCGTTCAGGCATGATTTTTGAAACCGCCGCGGCGTTGGTGCTTATCGCGCGATTCAAGAAAAATTTATAAAGTTCTGAATTTTTAGAAATTTCTAAAAAAGGTGCATTGACGTGGCCACCGCCGAGTTCATCCGCAGGCTTGGCAAGACAACCGACATGTGGGGCTTGGGTGAGAGCGTCGGTTGCATCTGGGGAGCTTTGCTCGTCGAGGGTCGGGCCATGACCCAGGAGCAGCTTGCGAAATCATCCGGGTACAGCATCGGGCTCGTCAGCTCCACCTTGTCCCGCCTTGAGGAGATGGGGTTCGTGGCATCGGTTGGGAGGCAGGGCAGGAAGAGGCTGTACGTCGCGGCGATGTCGTTCGTGGACGCGCTGGAGAGTTTCCTGAAAAGGTTCGTCGATTTCGAGGTGGTCCCCGCGTTGGGGGCGCTGTCGGAGGAGGCCCGGGGCGTCGAGGACGCGGAGCGGAGATCGAACGCGGAGAAGATCATAGCGGAATACAGGAAGGCGAGGGCCTTCATCGACTCCCTCCTGTCGTTGATGAAGAAGCACAAGGACCTGGGCCTCGAAGAGTTGGTGAAAGTGCTGCCTCGTTGACGGCGATGCGAATGCGCCCGAAAATCGTCCTCACCGCCGACAGGACGCTGATGAGCGAGTACAGGAACTTCCCCTTGGCCGACTTCTTCGCCTGCACCCCGGTCGAGAAGGTCCCTCCGGCGATATTCGACTTCTTCGCCCCGCAATTTCCGCACGAAAACGGGTTCGCGGTGCGCGCCCCCTACGGCGTAAGGAAGCTGGAGGCCGCGCTCCTCCGGGGGTTCGGTAGGGAGGACGTGGCGGTAGTCCACCCCGACCGCGTGGAGGATTTCATCTGCCAAGAAACGCGCGTGGTGGGCGTGAGCGCGATGGACCCGCTCAGCCTCGGCCCGGTGAGCGCGATGTTCACGGGCGCCGGGAAGCTGGTGTCTTACTCCGAAAGGGCTTTCTCGGATCTGGTGGAGCGCGTGAACCTCGCGAGGAGGAGGGGGGGCTTCCGGTTCAAGCTCCTGGTGGGAGGGGCCGGAAGCTGGCAGTTCCTCTACAGAAAGGACAGGATAAGGGAGCTCGGGATCGACAACGTGGTCGTTGGCGAAACTGAGCACGTCGCGCACGAGCTCTTCGAAGACTTGCTAGAGGACGGCCTCCCCGAGGTGGTGGAGATCCGTTCTTACCCGAAAGTGGAAGAGATACCGCCCATCGTCGCGCCAAGCGTGCACGGCACGGTCGAGGTGACCAGGGGGTGCGGAAGGGGTTGCAGGTTCTGCGAGCCGAACCTGCGCGTCGCCAGGCACATGCCGATCGAAAGGATAGTCGCCGAAACGCGCACGAACGCGGACGGCGGTGCTAGGAGCATTTGGGTCCAAAGCGAGGACATCTTCCTTTACAGGTTCGAGGACAGGAAGAACTTTACCCCGAACCGCGAAGCTTTGGCCGAACTCTTCCAAAACGTCGCTAACACCAGGGGCGTTGAACACGTTTACCTCACCCACGCGAGCATAGCTCCGGCGGTTGCCGATCCAGAAGCCGTGGCGGAGATCTCGAAGTTCATCAAGAGCGGGCCGAGCAACCCCGTCGGCATCCAACCGGGCTTGGAAACGGGATCGACCGAGATCATAAGGAAATACATGCCCAACAAGGCCAAGCCTTTCGAGCCGGACGAGTGGTTCGAGGTCGTCATCGAAGGGACGAGGGTATTCAACGAGAACTGCTGGTTCCCGGCCTACACGCTGATCGTCGGCCTGCCGGGCGAGACGGAGGACGACGCGTGGGAA
>JAFNJA010000013.1:4095-11835 GCA_017601265.1 Candidatus Brockarchaeota archaeon | reverse complement strand
CCTGAGGCTGATAGACGCCCTCGAAAGGAAGCTGCCCGAGAAGGTGGGCGAAAAGGCCCACTTCGTGATCGCCCCGTTGGCCTTCGTTCCGGTCGGGGTTTTGAAAGGAGAGGAATTTTTCGAGTTGGAGAAGCAGATCAACGAAGCTTCGTGGTGCGTAATTTACAGGGCGTGGAGGCACACGCTCATCGAGCTCGAAAATTTCCCCTGGTTCTCCAAGTACAACCCCGGGTTGAGGCTGATGCTCAGGGCGCTGGGCGTGTTGGGGCTCAGGGCGGCGCTCTGGAACGTGAAGCGCTGGGGGCGGAAGCTTGGGTACGACGTAAGCAAGGCTCTCCGAACTTACGAAGCAGGTTGAACTCTCAGGAACGGCCTCTCGGCGGATCGTCTTTCAGGCTGAAGCTATAGCCGAGCGAAGGTAGGCGATGTCCTCCTCCAGCTTCTCCTCCGTTGGCACGTCTCGGAAGTCCTCTACCGATACGAACTTGTCGTATCCAACTGACTTCAAGTCCCTGATGGCCTGCTTCACGTCTAGCAGACCCTTTGCCAAAGATGTTCCTTCCCAAGTCCAAGTCAAAGTGCCGTCAGGCTGAACTTGGCTTGGCTTTGGAGCGTGGCCTCCCAAATGAACGTGTCCCACGTAAGATCCGAGCAGTTCGAGAGCCATCCTGGGGTTCTCGTACCCCTCCTGTATTATGTTCGCGAGGTCGTAAATGACTCCGATCTCCGAAGGGTCGAACCTTGAGACGAACCTGTGGGCGAGGCCGCTGCTAACGAAGATTGTGCCGACGTGCATCTCTATCAAAACTCTCACGCCGTAGCTCCTCGTCACGTCCAGCGCTTTCGAGAAGGCCTCGGCGGCTTCGGAGAAGAGCTCGTTGTAGCTCGCGGTCCGGTCGTAGTTCCTGGGAGCCGTTACGCGGATGAAGGGCGCCTTCGCCCCCGCCGCCCCCCTCGCCAGGAGCTCGACGTCTTTCAGGTTGCTGGCAGGCGCGCTGCTCGCGATCCCCGCTATCGCGATTCCATGCCGCTCTGAAACCTCGACCAGCTTCTCCGGGTGCTCCGCGAACATCTCGGGAGTGTAATCGTTCTTGACGTTGCCCCAGGGCGTGAACGGTTGCCCCCTCGCCCACTCCGGGATCCTCCTCACCCTCCACTCCGCCCCGTCGTAGCCGAGGCGCGAGAGCAGAGCTGCCGTCTCCTCCATGTCGAACTGTGGCATCATGACCGTCGTGGCGGAGATCTTCATGTGCCTCTGAGCCCGATCGCTTAGAGCCTGCCTTATCTCGGTTATGGTGCTCCCTAAACCTTCTCACCTCGCGCGAGGCGCGTTGGGAAACGCTCCTTGCATGGAGGCCGACCGGGGAGAATCAAGTCCCGCCATCCACGATCATCCGCTTCCGAGGCCGAGCTGGCGCCGGCCAAGCCCTCTCGTCCGGCAAGCGTCCTTGGCCCCGGGCCGGGGCTTTCGGCCAGGTTCGAAAGGCTTGGGCACCCTTCGCGCCAAAGGCGCTGAAAAAAGGGCGTCCAGCGAAGGGCGTTTTGGAGCCATTCTGCTTATATCCTGCGTTTCCGCGTCCTTAACCGGGTTGGAGTTGGCGCTGGCGGACCTGGGAATGCTCCTGATCCTGCTCGGTTTCGGGCTGGCCTTTTTGGGCTCGGTTTTGTTGGCGCTTTCCGCCCGAGGGGCGGGCGGCAGAAAAGCCAAGGTGGGAGGCTTCGTCATGATAGGCCCGGTTCCGATCGTTTTCGGTTCGGACCGGAAGTGGATCGGCGCGGCCGCGATCCTGTTCCTGGCTTTCGCCTTTCTTGTTTTCATCTTGATGGGGGGCGTTGGGATTTGATCGCTTCCCGCGAGGGGTTCTCGGAACTCGGATTCAGGCTCGTGATCATCGGCTTCGCGCTCAGCCTGGTCGGATTCGTGCTGGTGGCCGTTTCGGCCTTCAGATCACAGGGCTCCTCAACCTCGGCCGGAATCGTGATCTTCGTTGGGCCGATACCGATACTGCTTGGCAGCGGCCCTCGCGGTACGGAGCTCGTGGCCGTCGGCCTCTTCTTGGCCGCTTTCATGGTACTCCTGCTATCTTTCCTGAGGTCCAGGCGGATCGAATCTGGAGCCGAGGGGGAACGGGTCCGGGAAGGGGAGGTTGGCTGAACCCGCCCAACCGCCTACCTTTTTAGTGCCGAGAGGTGCTTTTCCGCCCTCTCCAGAACCCCTTTCGAGGAACGGAAGGTTACGCGCTCGTACGCTCCCTTGAAGTCAAGCCAATCGAAACCCACGTGCTCGCTGGAGAGCTTCACCTCTTTCGTCTTCGTTTCCGCCAACAGGTAAACCACTTCCTTGCATACCGTCCTTCCTCCCCTCTTGTAGAAGTACCTTATTCTCTGCTCGAAACCGGGGACGAAAACCACGTCCCTTATCCCCGTCTCTTCCTCCACTTCCCTCCTAGCCGTGGTTTCGGCCTTCTCCCCCCTCTCGACGTTCCCCTTCGGGAAATCCCAATGGCCCGACTCGTAATGGAGGAGTAGGTATTGGCGCGTTTCGTCCTGCCTGAACACGACCGCTCCAGCTGAGATTTCCTTCGGCATTTTTGGGCGATCCAAGACCGTTGCCGGGGCATCTATGCTTTGCGATTGGCTGCTTGCCAGCCCGGAGCCGCATCAAGCAGGTCCAGCCTTTTCCGCAAGCCGATCCTGTCGCGCGCACAAACCGGAACGGTCGAAGAGGTTTCATGGTCCTCGCGCGGGAACGCGGAGCCAGGAAGGCTGCCGAGTGGAGCCTCGAATGCGCTGATAACGCATTGCCCACCGCGCCTGCTTCGGGCGCGTCACGCCTTCTTGGGCCTGGAGCCGAATTTCTTGCACGCCGCGAAGTAAGCCTCGAGGTTCTCGAGGGGCACGTTGTCGGGGATCGATCCGGTGACGTTGATGAAGTAACCCGGGCAATGGCCGGCTGTGCGGACGCACCTGAGTACCTCGGCCACGACGTCCCCCTCCCTTCCGAAGGTCAGGGCCTTCAAATCAACGTTTCCCACGATCACCTTCGAGTCGCCGTATTTCTCGACTGTTCTCCCAAGGTCGCAGCTCGGCTCGAGGATGAATCCGTCGGCGCCCGCCTCCGCCACGTCGTCGACGATCTTGTCCACGTTCCCGTCGGAGCAGAAGATGACCCGAATCCCCCTCGCCTTCAGCACCCGCCAAAGCCGCTCGTACCACGGGAAGACGTACCTCCGGAGCCAGCGGGGATTCATGATCGGCCCTTCGGTCATGCAGATGTCGTCGTGGCTGATGAAAGCCTCGATGTCGCACATCGACCAAGCTTCGAAGTCGCGCATGGAGATCTCCGCGAAGCGGCCGAGGAGGCGCTCGAACCTCCCCGGGTCCCTAGCTGCCGCCCTTATCGTCCACTCGAGGCCGAAGTGCATCACGCACCACATGAACGTGGTGCAGTAGTACCCCCCGGGGACGAGCTGGCTCCGGTACAGTTTCCGCTGGCGGTCGTGCGCCCGCCCGAACTCCTCCGCGACCTGATCCAAGGACAGGCCGCCCATGCTTGGCTCGTAATTCAGGACGTCCTCCTCCGAGGAGACGCGGTGCTCCACCCTCCACGTGCTTGGGTAAAGCTTCGACCAGTTCTCCTTCTCTGTGAAACTTTTCCCGTCCGCCTTCCTAGCTTCGTAGTATGGGTCGATGGACTGGTGCGTGTAGAAGATCATGTCCGTGTCGAGCTTCTCGTACGTTTTGGCCAGCGCCCTCTCCGGGTCCAGGAACGGATCGAATCCTGCCAGTTTCCTTATCAGGCCGGTGTGGAAGACGTACTCCATCTGCGCGATCCTGTCGTCGCCCTCGAGGTAGATGGCGGACAACGCCCTTTCGTAGCACACGGGTCCCGAGGAGAGTCTCCACCCAGATATCGTTTTGCGCGGCCATTTCCGGACGGGCGGTTGGACCGGAACGCTGATAAAGCCCGCGCCCAGCCCTGCCTTCCATGCCGAGCCGCACGAAGATGAGCGGGGCTTTGGCCCTCGTCCTCGCTGTAGGATTGGGTTTCTCGATGGCGCTCGTCCCCACGCCGTACAACTCGATCGTCCCCTTCATCGCCGTCGGGATCTTCGTGCCGATCGCGAAATTCCTCGGCTGGTAGGGCGCGGCCCAAAAGCGCGGGCGCGGATCGCAAACACTAAATCGCGCCGGGGCGGCGGGGAGGGCATGGGCAAGATCCTGCTGGGCAGGGATGATTACCTCGACAAGATGCGCGGTTGCTGGCTCGGGAAGAACATAGGCGGGACGCTCGGAACGCCGTACGAGGGCAAGAAGTACGCCCACTGCCTCGATTACTACGATCCAGTCCCGACCGAGCCTTTGCCGAACGACGACCTCGACTTCCAACTGGTCTGGTTGAAGATGCTGGAGGACAGGGGCGTTTGCCCGACTTTCAAGGACTTCTCCGAATACAGTTTCTGCACCTACAACCTCCTGAGGGGGTTGAAGCCCCCGATCTCCGGGGCATTCCAGAACTACTGGGTCGACGAGATGGGGTCGCCGATAAGGAGCGAGATCTGGGCATGCGTCGCTCCTGGAGACCCGCAGCTGGCCGCGTCCATGGCTTGGATGGACTCGTCGATGGACCATGCGGGCGGGGAGGGGAGGTGGGGCGAGATGTTCTGGGCGGCTGTGGAGAGCGCCGCGTTCGTCATCCAAGATCCGAAGACGCTGATCGAGATCGGGCTGTCGATGATCCCGGTTTCGTCGCACGTCGCGAGGGCGATAAGGGAGGCTTCGCGCTGCCACGAGTGCGGGATCGAGTGGGGCGAGGCGAGGGAGAGGATAGCGACCACCTTCGGGCACCACAACCCCTGCAACGCCGTTCCCAACCACGGATTCACGATCATCGGCTGGCTCTACGGCAAAGATTACGGGGACAAGCTGTGCAAGGCGGTCAACTGCGGTTACGACACGGACTGCTGCACGGGCGCCACGCTCGGCTCCGTTTTGGGCATAATCCACGGCGCGTCGGGCATACCCGAGGAATGGAAGAGGCCGGTAGGTGAAGCGATAACTCCCGTCGGCTTCACGGTGACCGAAGGCTTGCCGAAAACGATAGGCGAGCTAGTCGCGCGCACCCGGAAGGTCGCGGAGGAGTTCCTTTCACGCAGGTCTCGGGCGGCGGAGTTTGCAGGCAGGACGTCAGCGCCGGAGGACGCGCTTTCCTCCCTCTTCGACAACCAGCAGGTGAGGGGCTTGCTCTGCTTCGACGTCCATTGCTCCGTCGAGGACTTGGGAGGGTTGCAGGTCGCGTTCCACTACGGGGGCGAGCCGGTTTTGCGCCCCGGCGTAAGGAAGACCTTCGAGGTCTCACTCATGGAGTCTTGGAAACCGGTCGATGCCAGCGCCGCGACGGTGGGCGTGAAAGCTCCGGCTGGGTGGGAGGTTTCCCAACCTCTGGTCGAGGGAGGCAGGTTCAAGTTCAGCGTGCTCGCGGGCGCGGTGGATGCCCGAAACGTCCTCGAGCTGGCCGTGAAGGCCGGGCAGAGGGGAGGGAGGGCGGAGTTTACGGTCCTCGGCCCCGAAGCGGCGAAGCCCATCCCGGCTTCCACCCACGCTCCCAAGGATTAGGAGGCCCGAATCCTAGGGCCTTCGTTAAGGTTTTGAACCCCGCCTCGCGGATTAGGGTCGGATGGACGCGATGGGGAGAACCAAGGTGCTCTTCGTGTGCTACGGCAACGTCGACAGGAGCCCTACGGCCGAAGAGATGTTCAAGAGGAGGCCGGGGTTGGAGGTGATGTCCGCCGGGATCGCCGCGGCTGCAGGAGGGAGGCAGTTGACCCGCCGGCTCGTCGATTGGGCCGACATGATCTTCGTCATGGAGGAGTACCAAGCAGAGCGCGTCAGGGCGCTCAACCCGGAAGCGGGCCGAAAGGTCGTGGTCTTGGGCATACCCGACAACTACTTCAGGAACGACCCGGCGTTGAGGAGGCTGCTCGAGGAGCGCGTGTCTCCCCACCTGCCCCGAACCTGAGCCAATTCATCGGAAAGCCGGAACCCTGGGACCGGAGGGCGGAAGCGGCCGCCCCATTCCTGGAACGCGCCCAACTTCTAGAGTGCCCGCAATTCAAGAGCCCGATCTTTGGGCAACCTTCGGCTTCAGGCGGAACCCTATGAGGGCTATTACGACCCCGAGCGCCAGCAAGAAGCCGCCAGCTACCGCGACGTTGATTGCGTCCTGCAGGCCCGGCAGGCTGCAGTCAAATGAAACGCGGGCGCCGCCTTCCCACTGGTAGAACCACATCTCGAGCCTGTGCGTCCCCCTCGTCAGTTGCAACTCCGCCGACATCGTCTGGTAGGCCTGGAGCTGCCAATTGTTGATCAACGCCATGCCATCGACGTACAGTTGGGATCCGTCGTCGCTTCCGATCTGGAACCAGACGGTGCTGTCCTCCGCCAGATCTATCGTGGTTGTGGCCATGAAACCCACGTGCTCGCTTCGCCCTTGGAAGCTTACGGTCGTCATGTCGAACCTGAGGGGGGCCGTCGAGGTGCCTAAAACTTGGCCATATCCCCCGAGCTGGTCGTTCATCTCGTACCAGGTGATGGACCAATCGTGCATCCCGATCGCCCCTTCAAGCTGGCTCTTGGTGAGTATGCCGTAACCCAGCAAGACGGCCCCAAGCGCCAGGAGCGCGACCCCGGCAACGAAGACGTTCTTTCTCAACATCCCACCCCGGCCTGGGAAGCGTTACTTTCGAACTTAAGTTTTTCTAACGCGAGGCGCGCAAAGCCAAGCCCGCTTCCGCCGCCCCCCGTCAATAGTCCTGTTAAACCAGAATCGGTACTAAAGCAGCCCTTGGCGTACCCTGCTTTAGATGGCGCCAGGGAGTATTGCTCCCAGGGCATCGGGCGTGACTGCCCGTTTTTCCACCGCGGATCGAAAGGCCCCGCTCGATCCCCTACATGGGCCGCGGTTCGATAACGGCAACCACTGACACGAGGGCCTTCACGTCCCGCCACCTCGTTACGGCCCGCCAAGATTCGCCGCGGAGGACGAGGTCGAACTCGCGAAGCCCGGTCTCGAATGTAGCGTTCGCCTGCCCCGCGTTGGCCATCCCGATCGCCGCCGATGCGCATTCACCGTGCGCGGCCTCGTCCTAGTCGGCGCCTGCCTCGAGCGACATGCTTTGCTGAAAATGAGCCCCGACTCTGTAAGTTCTGCAACCATCGCTGCAAACTCGTTACGCTCTCAAAGACTGGTCGTCGAGGCCGTGAAAACTTATTAAGAGACGCTTCCACTCGTTGGTCGCAATGGGAAAATTCCCAATCCCGTCGCGAAAGTTCGGGCTGATACCCGCGACGATAACGCCGATGGACGGGGCTTATGACGTCGATTACGGCCAACTTGAGAAATACATCGATTGGATCTCGAAGTTCGATTTGGGCGGGGTAGCCGTCAACGTCGACACAAGCGAGGGGCCCCATCTGCACGCCGAGGAACGCGCCGCCGTGATCAAGACTTACGCAAGGAAAGTCGGAGGAAAGTTCCCGATTGTGGCCGGGCTCCACGCCAGGAGCACGGGCGAGGCAGTGAAGCTTGGCAAGGAGGCGAAGGAGGCGGGAGCAGACGGGCTCCTGGTATTCCCGCACCCCGCTTTCATGGGCGAGCAGGCGGGGGGAGTGGTTTACGCTTACCACGAGGAGGTGGCGGAAAAAGTCGGCTTGCCGATCATCCTCTTCCAGTTGCAGCCG
>JAFNJA010000013.1:2308-4085 GCA_017601265.1 Candidatus Brockarchaeota archaeon | reverse complement strand
TTGCAGCCGGTGCTGGGGGGGATAGAATTCGGCAGGGAAACTTTGGACAGGCTGGTGCGGATAGAGAACGTGGTCGCGATAAAGGAGGCCTCTTTCGACGCGAGGAAATTCGCGGAAACGGTCAGGATTTTGGAGAAGGCGCCGAAGAAGATAACGGTGCTGACCGGAAACGACAACTTCATCTACGAATCCCTCGTCATGGGAGCCGAGGGCGGGCTGCTCGGTTTCGGAACCATAGCCGTCGACATGCAGGTTGAAATGTTCAGGCTTGCATCGGAAGGCAGGTTTAGGGAGGCTGGCGAGATCTGGAAGGAGCTCCTGCCCCTGGAGGAGGCGATCTTCGCGCCGCCCGTTAGGGATTACAGGGCTCGCCTGAAAGTGGCGCTGAAGGCGATGGGAGTCATCGACGAGGCGTTCGTCAGGCCCCCGCTTTTGCCCGTATCTAAGGACGAGGAGGAACGCATAAGAGCTGCGCTCAAGAGGTTGGGGGCGCTTTAGGGTAGAAGGCCCGGTGGACGCTTCCGTAGAGATAGCGGGCGTGACGTTCAGGAACCCGGTGGTGGTCGCGTCTTCCCCACTCACCCGATCCTACAAGCACATCGCGAAGTGCATAAGGCACGGCGCAGGCGGGGCGGTCACGAAGACGATAACGTACGATCCTATGCAGCGGGTCCAGCCGAAGCCGAGGATGCACGTCGTGAACCCGAAGGACGCGCTCGCCGGGAGGTTCTACTCCTTCTACTCGGTTGACCTGATGTCCGAGCTCGAGCCCCTGGCTTGGGCGAGGGAGCTTGCCGAGGCGAGGAGGGAGATCGGCGACCAAGGCGTCTTGGTCGCGAGCATCGCGGGGAGGACTTACGAGGAGTGGGAAAAACTGGCTTCCCTGATGCAGGAAGCCGGAGCGGACATGTTGGAGCTCAACCTCTCCTGCCCCCACATCGAAGAAGGGGGGCTCATGGGCAAGGCGGCTTCTTACGACGCCGAGACCGTGTCGAACGTCGTGAAAGCGGTCAAGCGTTCGGCCTCGATCCCCGTGGCGGGAAAACTTACCCCCCAGGGCGCAAATCCGGTTCTGCTGGCCAGGACCATGGCCTCTTCCGGCATCGACGCCCTCGTTTCGACTGCGAGGTTCCAGGGACTCTTGATCGACGTCGAAAGCGGGAAGCCGGCTTTCTGGCCGTGCTTCGGCGGCTATGGGGGGCCCTGGCAGGTTCCCATAAGCGTCGCGTGGACTGCGCACATCGCGATGGAAAAGCTCGGGAAACCGATAGTCGGCTCCGGGGGGATATCCACTTGGCGGGACGCCGCGAGCTTCATACTCGCCGGCGCTTCAGCCGTCCAAGTTTGCACGTCCGCGATGGCGAAAGGTTACGGCGTCATAACGGAGATCGAGAGGGGGATCGAGAGTTGGCTGGGGAGCAAGGGGTTCGGAAGCGTTGAGGAAGCGGTCGGCCTAGCGCTGAAGGGCGTGGTCGCGCTCGAAAAACTCGAGAGGGCGAAGGCATACCGCGTGGAAGTTGACGAAGCGAAGTGCACTAAGTGCGGGGTTTGCGAGAAAACCTGCCCGTACGGCGCGGTAACGCTCGGGGAAAAAATCTCGGTAGACTGGGACGCTTGCGACAACTGCAACCTGTGCGCGTCCCTTTGCCCCGCGGACGCCATGGTCCTTTCCAAGATCTGAGGGGGGCTTTGCAAGCCGGGCGCGCTAACCTTTTTTAAGCGACGGTCAGCGTCCGATCCCATGGAACCGGCCTGGAAGGTTTTGCCGGAAGGGGCG
>JAFNJA010000013.1:0-2298 GCA_017601265.1 Candidatus Brockarchaeota archaeon | reverse complement strand
CGATCCCGAGGGACGGGAGGTTCGTGGAAGTGAGGAGGCTGGACATGCCCCTCGAATTGAAAAATTACAGCAAGCGCGAGTGGCTGAAGAGGAAGGAGGAGATAAAGAAGCGCATTCTCTTCGCGTGCGGGCTCCTTCCTGAGCCGCGGAAAACCCCCTTGAACGCCGAGATCTTTGGAACTATGGAGCGCGAGGATTACAAGGTCGAGAAGGCGTTCTTCGAGAGCTACCCGGGATTCTACGTTACGGGGAACCTTTACAGGCCCTTGGAGGGCGGGAAGCACCCTGGCGTCCTTTGCCCCCACGGCCACTGGAGCGAGGGAAGGCTCGCGGGGGACGTGCAGGCGAGGTGCGCGAACTTCGCGAGGCAGGGGTACGTTGCATTCCTCTACGACATGGTCGGTTACAACGACAGCAAGCAGGTCGACCATGCTTTCGGGGGCGCCAGCGAGAGCCTTTGGGGGATCAGCCTCATGGGGCTCCAGCTCTGGAACAGCATCAGGGCTATCGACTTCCTTCAGTCCCTCGAAGACGTGGATCCCGAGAGGATAGGGTGCACCGGGGAATCCGGAGGCGGAACTCAGACGTTCATGGTCTCTGCCGTCGACGAAAGGGTCAAGGTCTGCGCTCCGGTTTGCATGGTCTCCGCCCACTTCCAAGGGGGCTGCCTATGCGAGAACGCCCCTAGCCTGAGGCTGGATACGAACAACGTGGAGATAGCGGCCCTCACGGCCCCGAGGCCGATGATGCTCGTCTCGGCGACCGGGGATTGGACGCGCAGGAACCCTTGGGTCGAGTACCCCTTCATAAAAAGGATATACGGATTCTTCGGGGCCGCCGAAAAGGTCGAGTGCGTCCAGGTCAACGCGCCGCACAACTACAACAAAGAGAGCAGGGAGGCGGTTTACGGGTGGTTCGCGAAATGGCTGCTGGGAAAGCGTTGCCCCGGAAGGATCGTGGAGAAGCCCTTCGTTCCGGACAGGAAGGAGGACCTGCTCGTGTTCGACGGGAGGGGGAGGCCGCCCGGTTGCCTAGACGCCAAAGGGTTGAGGTCTTACCTCGTGGAGCGCTCGAGGGAGGCGGTGGAAAAGCTCAGGCCGAGGAGCGCTGAGAACGTCCGCAGTTTCAAAAGCTTGGCTGGGGAGGCCATGAGGTTGTGCTTGTCGGTCGATCCCACTCCGGAGGCGGGCGCGAAGATCGTGAAGAGGGCGCTCGTGAAGCCCAAAGCCAGGTTGGCGAAGTTGCTCCTTGGAAGGAGGGGGTCGGGGGAGGAGATACCTGGGATATGGGTCAGGCCATTCAGGAGGGCGCGGAAAGGCGCGCTCGTGGTCTACGAGGACGGCAAGTCGGGGCTCTTCGAGGGCGGGAGGTTGAACGCGTTTGCCTCTGGCCTATTGTCGGCCGGATTCGACGTCCTGTCGATCGACTGCTTCCTTGAAGGCGAGTACGCGGCCCCGGTCGAGAGCAGGAGGGAGGTTTCGTCGTGCTACGTGAATTACTACGAGACGTACAACAGGACCGATTCGGCGCTCAAGATCCAGGACATCCTGACGGCCCTGTCTTTCCTGAGGAGATCGTGCGGCAAGGTTAGCCTTGCCGGCTTCGGGGAAGCGGGAGCTTGGTGCCTCCTAGCCTCGAGCGTGGCCGGGAAACTGGAGTCTGTGGCTTCCGACTTGAACGGGTTTGAAGACTTTTCAGAGGAAAGCTGGCTCAAGCGCCTGTACATCCCCGGAATAATGAAGGCGGGGGGCTTGAGGGCCGCGGCGGCCCTCAACGTTCCCGCGAGGCTCCTTGTGCACAACACCGGGGGATTTTTCGACGCCGAATGGGTCAGGGATTTCTACAGGATCTTGTCCGCGGAGGAAAGGTTCGAGTCGCACGAAGGTGCGCTCGGCCACGAAGCCATCCTCGGTTGGGTGGCGAGAGGCGGAGGCAAAGGGAGCGCGTAAGCAAGCGGAAGCGAGCCTTGCAAAGGGTTTTGCTAGAACCTGCCGTCCCTCACGTCGAAGTGGGTGGGTTTGCCCAGCGTCGGGCCCCCGATCCGGATCCAGTGCGCCACCCACCCGATCATCCTCTCGAGGGGGACCTTGGGCGACTTGGACAAGCGGTGGTACTCGGAAGCGTCGCTCAGGAGGGCGGTCTCCGACTCGGAGTTCACGAACGCGGGTTCTTTTCCGAGCAGGTCGCCGAACCTTTCCGCCAGCCACCTTACCGAAACGACCTCCGGCCCGGTCACGTTCAAGACTTTGGGGGGGTTGGCGCAAAGGGCCAAGCCCAGGACCGCCGCGTTGTTCACGT
>JAFNJA010000138.1 GCA_017601265.1 Candidatus Brockarchaeota archaeon | reverse complement strand
TCATGCGGTCGATCTCGCGCTCCCTCTCCTTGCCCGCCTCCAACAGAGCCCTGATCTCCCCCTGTCTGATGTAGCAGGAATTGCTGTAGGAGCTGTGGCTCAGCCCCACCAGATTCAAGATCTCCTCGTCCACCTTCGCCTTTCTGTTTGAGACCTCGACCCCATCCTTGGTGAGACGGGCGGCGGCCGTGGAGGCACCCGTCTGTCCCTTGCTGATCTGCCGAAAGACGGTCAGTGCCTTGGTCTGGGAGTCCTCCTGCACGGTGAAGCTCAGAGAGACAGATGCGAGGGTTTCTCCCAGCCTGACGAGAGGCTCAAGGCCGGCGCGGCCCGAAACCGAGCCGTAAAGGCCGAACTCGATCGCCTCAAGGATTGAGGTCTTGCCTGAGCCGTTTGGGCCCTGGAGGACGTTTATCCCGGGTGAGAGATCGATCTCCTTGGCCTTGAAGTTCTTGAAGTTCTGAAGCGAAATGTGGGTGAGGATCATGCGCCCTCCTCTCCCTTCTTCATGCTCTGCTTCAGCGACTCCAGTAGCTTGTCCTCGATATCAGGTTCCCTGACGTATGCCGGCTTCCTTGGCGTGGGCCCTGCGCTTTCGGCCTCCTTCCTCTTGGCCTCGCTCTCCATGGCCCCTCTCAAAAGCCTCTTGGCGACCTCCACCACGTCGTCAAGCTCCTTGGGCTCGTACTTGGATGCGAAGTTTTCTCTCAGGAAGGACTCTAGAATTGCGTATATGTCGGGGGCTTCCTCGGCCATGGGCGGCTCGCTAAGGTGTGGGCTGCACGGCTTAAAGCCTTTTCCGGCGTTCCGGCGCGCGGCGCGTGAGGTCTTGGCCTGTCCTCGCGGGTCGCGGAAAACCGCACCCTACTTCCAGTGGCTCTTGACGAGCTCGATGTACCGGCAGTAGTTCTTGAACGAGATGTCGCTTGACACGCAGTGGTCGACGCTGGGTATGTACCCGCCGTCCTCAAGCAGGAAGGGGAGCTTCGAGTTAACCTCCTCTTCCAACGCCCGGCCGCCCCTCGCGATCGCTCTCTTGTCTATGTTGCCGATGAGGATGAGCTTGTGTCCGTACTGCTTGCGTAGCTTGACGGCGTCCTCATTGCTGGCAACCTCGAGCGGATAGAGACAGTTCACCCCTCCCTCGAGGAAGCATGGCGTGATGGCATCGTTGTTGCCGTCGCTGTCCACCATGATGACGTCGATGCCGTTCTCCCTCAGGAATCGGGTGATCTTCCTGTAGCCGGGGAGCATGAACTTCCGCCACTGCGCGGGTGATATGTGGGGTCCGCTGTGGTAGGCCATATCCTCCCATATCGTCGCGAAGTCGATCCTAGCCTCCGCGACCGCCTTCCTTGCGACCTCAACTTGGAAGTCCGCAAGGAAGTCAAAGAGCTCCCTGACGAAGTCGGGGTATCGGAACATCATGACGACAAGGTTCTTGAGGCCGATCATGCCCCTCGCGTTGCCGAAAAGCCCAGGAAAGCCTATGCCCACCGGATGGTCGATCTCCTCGTAGTACTGCATGAGCTCCGGCCCCCAGTTCTTGGGGTACCTCCTCATGTCAGTTGGATCGTAGCGGTCCCGGATCTTCTCGAAGTCCTCCGGCGTCTTGACGCCGAACTCCGTGAACTGCGGTATGGTCGTGCCGGATTTCAGGGACTTAGCCACCCACCTGAGGCCGGCTCCCTTCGTCTCTGTGATCACGTACCTTTCGTCCTCGTACAGCGTCCTGCTGACGTAACTCGGGATGGGACCGTAGTCGAGCGGCACGCCTTCCCGCTTGTCGAAGCCGAAGTAGTCATAGTGGTTCACGTCGGGGCCCAGCCCTTCCCCGCGCCAGCGGTTCAGAGTCTCTTGCCAGAAGCCAAGCCATTCGTAGAACGGGGGACGATCGGTCTCCTCGAAGTGCATGCATGCATTGAACCTTTCCCGGGCGTTCATGATAACACGCAGAGCAATATGGCGTACAGCCCCATTATAACTATGCCGTATGCGAAGCCCTCACCAGAGCCTCCAGGGCCTGTAGAGGGTGGTGCTGGATCCCGTGCTGTCCTTTAGAACCAGCCTATCCACCCTGTTGGATTCCATATAGGCTAGGATCTGGCCTTTCTCCAGGCACTGCTTGATCTGCCCAAGGTGCTGCTTCCACCACTCGGAGGGCTCCTGGATCTCCAGATCCTCGTTGCGGAAGCTCAGAAGCAGCTTCTTTCCCTCCACCTTTCTAAGTCTGGCCCATCCGACAGGCAGCGTGAGTCCCCCTTCGCCGGATTCCCGCCACTGGCTTTTTGTGGCAAACAGAGATAAAAAGGCTTCTCCGGGAGGCCCATTTGGAGGCAGATGCGGGCCGACTACCGGAGCATAGTTCTAACCTCCTGCTTCATACAGTTCGTCGTCACCCTTTCCTTGACCTTCGTGAATGCTTTCCTGACGCTCTTCATCTACGAGGATCTCGGAGTGTCCGATCTGAGCAAGGCCGCCCTGTGGTCAGGTTTGGGGACGTTCTTGGGGGGCGCCTATGGGGATGGCTAACGGCCCGGTTCGGGGCAAAGAGGATGATGGTGCGCGTCCTCATCACCCATTCGATCCTGACGGGGCTGTTTGCCTTGGCCGGGAACGTCGAGACGGTTCTGGTCCTTCGAACGCTGAGGGGTCTACTGGGCGGGACCAGCGTGGTGGCGATGGCTGCGATCGCATCGATCGCCCGCGAAAGGGACCTTGCCGGGGCTTTCGGCTACGGGCAGTCGGCCCAGATCCTGGGCGGAATGGTCGGGCCTGTATTCGGCGCATTCGCTGCCCCGGTCATAGGGTTCAGGGCTTGTTTCGTCGTCTCGAGCATCTCAATCGCCTGCGCAATCCCGCTAGCGCTCTTTCTTGCGTGGCCGGAGGCGGAGGGAACCCAAGTGCCGACGCTGAGCTTCCGCGGGCTGGCTGCTATACGGCGCGAGTTTGGGGCAATGGTTCTGCTGAGGGCGTCCCTAACCTTCATTGGCCCAGTGCTACCTGTCTACCTGATGTGCGCAGGAGTCGGGAGCGAGGATCTGACACTCTACACAGGGATTGTTCTCGCTATCGGCGACCTTGCGTTCGCCGCCGCGGTACCGCTGACCAGCAGGAGCATTCCCCTAGGCCTGATGCCGGGGCTCCTCGCGCTACAGGGCGGGGCGATAATGGCCCAGGGATTGTTCGTTTCCCTGCCCTCCTTCCTCGCATTGAGAGTGGCACAGGTAGTTGCGCATTCACCCGCTCCAGCTCAGCTCTTCACGCTTGCCTCTGCGAAGACGAACGAGAAGGGGACGACCATCGGCCTGATAAGCTCTGCCAGGTTCCTCGGCGGAGCGGTCAGCCCGGTCATCGCTTCGACAGCCAACTACTACTTTGGCCTAGCTTTCAGCTTCGGCTGCATGTCGGTGATGTCGCTTGGCGCGGCCTTTCTGGTCTGGCGTCTGCTTACGCAGCACGCAAGGAATATGCCCGGGACGGGCGATGAAGGATTTAAGATGCGAGCGGGGAACGCGTCGTAGGATGACAAGCATACTCAAGAAGATCTCCGACTACGACCGTCTCGCCTCAGAGCTTCAGGAGAAGGAGAAAGCCCTCTCCGAGGCGCAGCGCAAGCTGGGCGAGATCACGTCCGAACTGGAGAAGGTCAGAGGCCAGCTTCAGAGCGCGCTTGAGAAGGCAAGGGAGGAAAGGCGGAGGCGGGCGGAAGAGGAGTCGCGCAGGGGAAGGGCGGAGAAGGAGTGCGCCGAGAAAGCTAAGCAGGTTGAGGATCTTTCTAGGAAACTGGCAGAACTCGAGGCACGGGCATCGCGGCCCGAGGTTTTCGCGGTTCTCTCCAAGGAGCAGGATCTCAGCCCGGAGAGAGTCGCCGATTTCGTACGGGGGATTGAGTTGCTTCCGGGCGAGGAGTGCCTGAGTGCCCTTGTGACAGAAGCGAGCTGCGAGGCGTTTCTAGACAGCGTGCCGGGCATGGGCGCCTGGGCCCGCCGGTTGAGAAGAGGGGCAAGGGGCCTCGTTGCGTTCGTATCCGAGAGGCGGGCATGCGTGCTGGAACCTCCCCTCCCCGTTCAGGCGGACGAGAGGAGGGTTGGTGAGGCTTTCGACCTTTCGCTAATCGAGCCTCTCATGGAGAAGCCGCTTGTGGGATTCGTGTCCGTTCACAGGGACGCGTATGCCGTGTGCCTCTTTGACGGGCAGGTGAGGGACCTGGTGTTGGAAGAGGAGGATGTTGTGGGCAAGTCGAAGAAGGGCGGCTCCAGCCAGGCCCGCTTCGCCAGATCCCGGGAGGACCAGGTGAAACACCTGCTTCTGGAGGCGAATGAAGCCGCCGCGCGGCTGCTTTCGGGAGGCGAGCCCGCATATCTGCTGCTGGAGGGCGATGAGAGAACCGTCTCCGCGTTTCTCGAGGCATCGGCGACCGCCAGGGACCATCGCATCATCAGGTACGCCCTGCCCGGCAAGCTCACAAGAAACCTGCTTGCATCGCTGCCCGGTTTGTTCTGGAGATGGAGGGGGTGGGTCTTCGATCTTCCTCTTCCTGTGGCTCAGCCCAGGGGGTAGCCTATCTTCACCACAAGTTCCCTGCGCTGCCTCCTTCCCTCCTCGTCCTCCACGGCTTCAACCCGATTCCCGTCCACGAAGCCAAGAATGGCGTTTCCCAACTTCGTCTTTCCGACCACCACTTGGCAGGGATTGGCCGTGGCGCCAAGTATCGTGCAAACTCCGGGCACGTTGCGGACCTTGTCCATGACGTTTATGGGGTAGGCCCCGTTCATCATGAGCACGAAGGCGTGGGACGCTCCAATGGCCAGCGCGTTCTTGGAGGCTAGCTCCTCCAACCGCCTGTCGTTGCCGGTCACCCTCACAAGCTTGGGGGCGGCCTCGTTCATTGCTGCCGCGACCTTGACGCCGGGAACGGCGGAGAGCACCGCCCTGAAGAGGTCGTCGCAGGTCTTGACCGTGAAGTTGGCCATCCCCACGATGATCTGATCGTCCTTGCCCTTTTCCATCTCGACAGCATCAATCCTCACGGGTGCCATGGTCGGCTGAGGGTGATGCAAGATAAATCTCGCTCGGCTGTGGGGACTGCCGAAACGTTGCGATGACCCCGAGGTTTGGCAGGTCAGAGTACGGATTTCGGAGGCAAACGTTTTGAGGCAGGGCTTCATACCACGGGGTGATGTCGAGTCAGGGGCTCGCTTTCCTCACGGTCGTGCTGCTCGTGGGGGCAGCGCCCGTCGCGGAATCCCGGGAGGGGATCGGCTTGATGCTGCTCGGAGATGTGGGGAAGCTGGGATCCCCGGTGAACGACTGGCTCGAGAAGGACTTCATCATCGACTACTTCGAGATACCCCTGGCGCAGAAGGCGCTCAGCGA
>JAFNJA010000137.1:3427-5395 GCA_017601265.1 Candidatus Brockarchaeota archaeon | reverse complement strand
AGCCTGTACATGGTGCTCGTCTTCCCGGACGTGCTGAGGGATTCGAAACCGTTCCAGGAGTTCTTGTACAAGCTGGAGAGGAACCTGATGAGCTACACTACTTGGAGGGAGGCGAAGGTCAAGATCAAGATCGTGCGCGAGGCGGTTTCGGCCCCGAAGGTGAGGACGCTCGAGGACATAATCGAAGACCTAAAGGTACTGCAGCAGCAGATCGAGGAGATCGGCGGGAAGCTCGAAAAACTGGAGTCCATGAGGGCGAAGATCTCGACGACCGTTTACACGGAGTTCGACAACAGGTACAGGGGCGAGATGACGAAGCTGATCAGGAAGCTGAGGCCGCTCGGCATGGAGCTCGAGCCGTACAGGGAGAGCCTCAGGAAGGAGATAAGGGAGCTCACGACGAGGGTTGAGAAGCTTGCCGCTTCGTACAACCTCGGGGAGATATCCAAAGAGGAATACGAGGATCAGGCGTTCCCGCTCGAGTCGAGGCTGAAGGAACTGAGGAGCACTTCGGACAGGATAGAGGAGCTGTTCAGGCAGCTCAAGGCGCGCGTCCCAACCTAAACGTTCGGAGCCGGATTCGCGGAAAAGAATTCGTTCAAGGACCTTGGCTTGAGCTCCCAATCCCGCTTCTTGGAGAGCGCCTCGAGCAGCGCGTAAGCCGTTTTGAGCCTCGTGATGACCGGTATGGTGAACTCGACGGCCGTCCTCCTTATCATGAAGCCGTCGCCGATGCTGTTCAGGTTCGAGTTCGAAGGAGCGTTGATGACCATGTTTATCGCCCTTCCGGAAAGCTCCTCGAGTATCTTGCCGCTTCCCTGGCTGATCTTGGGCAGGGGGGCGATCCCCTCGATCCCCCTATCGGCCAGGAAGCTCGAAGTTCCCGGGGTCGCGTAGACCCTGTACCCAAGGGCGGAGAGTCCGGCAGCCAGGTCGATCGCGTCGCCCTTGAACTCGTCCGCCACGGAGAGGAGGACGGCCGCGGGAGGCTTGGGCAACTCGATGCCCGCCGCCAGGAGCGCCTTGATGAAGGAGGAGGAAAACTCGTAGTCGAGGCACGCGACCTCTCCGGTCGAGTTCATCTCGACCCCCGAGACCGGGTCGGCGCCCTTGAGCCTTATGAACGAGAACACGGGAGCCTTGACCGCCACGTGGAAAACGTCCGGTTTCCTTTTGCCGTGCACCTCCCTGAGCTTTTTCCCGGCCATGACCTTGGCGGCCAAGGGTATCAGGGGGCACCCCGTAGCCTTGCTCGAGAAGGGCGCGCTCCTGCTCGCCCTCAGGTTGCACTCTATCACGTAAACGGAATCTTTGACGCAGAGGTACTGGATGTTGAACGGCCCCCTGATCCTGAGCGAAAGCGCTATCCTTCTCGTGTAATCCTCTATCCTTTCGAGGACGCTCTTCCTGAGCGTTTGGGGCGGAATCACCATCGTGGCATCGCCGCTGTGGGTTCCCGCCAGCTCGATGTGCTCTATGACCGAAGCGATCAGGACGTCCTCGCCGTCGCAAACCCCGTCCACCTCAACCTCTTTCGCGTTGTAGATGAACTTGCTCAGCACGACCGGGTGCTCGGGGGAAACCTCCGTGGCAAGCTTGATGTAATCCTCAAGCTCCCGCTCCGAATACGCCACCCTCATCGCGGCCCCGCTCAAAACGTAGGAGGGCCTGATCAGGACCGGGTAGCCCACCTGGTCCGCGAAGACCTTCGCCGCCCTGAGCGAGGTCGCCCTCGACCACTCGGGCTGCAGTATGCCCAAACGGTCGAGAAGCTTGCTGAACTTCGACCTGTCTTCGGCCCTGTCCACGTCTTCGGCGCTCGTCCCGAGGATCTTCACGCCGCGGGACGCGAGGAGGGGCGCCAAGCTGTTGGGCGTTTGGCCTCCCACGCTCACGACCACGCTTTCGATGCCTTCGGACTCGTAGATGTCCAAGACCCTTTCCAGCGACAGCTCCTCGAAGTAGAGC
>JAFNJA010000137.1:0-3417 GCA_017601265.1 Candidatus Brockarchaeota archaeon | reverse complement strand
TCGAAGTCGGTGCTCACCGTCTCCGGGTTGTTGTTTATGACTACGACCTGGTCGATCCCCTCCTCCTTGAGCGCCCACGCGGTCTGCATCGTGCAGTAGTCGAATTCGACGCTGCTTCCGATCCTTATGCAGCCGGCGCCGAGCACCGCTACCTTCCTGGCGTTCGGCTCTGCCGCCACCTCGCTCTCGGAGTCGCCGTAGGAGGTGTAGCAGTAGTTGGTCTTGGATTCCCACTCGGCCGCCATCGTGTCCACTATCTTCGTCGCGGGAACTATGCCAAAGCCCTTCCTCAGCCGCCTGACCTTGTCCTCGGGCAATCCCAAGCAGATGCCCACCTGCTTGTCCGAGAAGCCCAAGGCTTTCGCTTCCTTGAGGAGGGAGGGGAAGGCCGGATCGTCCACGCTCGAGGAGCGGAGCTTCGACTCGAACTCGACGAGCCTTTTTACCTTGTGGAGGAACCACTTGTCTATCCCCGTCATCTCGTAAATCCTGTCGACCGTGATTCCCCTTGAAAGCGCGACGGGGATCAGGTAGAACCTCCTGTCGGTCGGTTCCTCGATCTCCTTCAACACCTGCTCCAAGGGCAGATCGACGTTGTTGCAGACGATCCCGTTCAAGCCGATCTCGAGCATCCTCGCGGCCTTCTGAAACGCCTCCTCGAAGCTCCTCGCTATCGACATGACCTCTCCGACCGACTTCATCTGCGGGCCGAGGTGCCTGTCGACCGTTCCCCCGAACTTTTGGAAGTCCCACCTCGGGATCTTGACCACGACGTAATCTAGCGAAGGTTCGAAGAACGAGGTAGTAACGCCAGTCACCTTGTTTACGAGCTCCGGGAGGCTGTAGCCGAGGGCCAACTTCGCGGAGACGTAGGCAAGAGGGTACCCGGTCGCCTTGGAGGCGAGGGCGGAGGACCTGGAAAGCCTCGCGTTGACCTCGACGGCCACGTAGGATTCGCTGAACGGATCGAGCCCGAACTGGATGTTGCACTCGCCAACCACCCCCACGGACCTGACGACCTTGATGGCAGCCTCCCTGAGCATGTGGTACTCCCTGTTCGTCAGGGTCTGGGTGGGGGCGACCACTATGCTGTCTCCCGTGTGGATGCCCAGGGGGTCGAAGTTCTCCAAAGCCGCCACAGTTATGCAGTTGTCCTGGCCGTCCCTCATGACCTCGTACTCGATCTCCTTCCAGTGCCTCAGGTACTTCTCGACGAGGACTTGCTTTCCGATGCTTTGCGGAAGGGCCCTCGAGACGATCCCCCTCAACTCGTCCTCGCCGTAGGCGACTCCTGACCCGCCGCCGCCCAGGGTGTAAGCGACCCTCACGATCACCGGGTAGCCGATCTCGCTCGCCACCTCCAGAGATTCCGCCACGGAGTACGCGGGTCCGCTCGGCGGGACGGGCACGCCCGCGTCGAGCATGGCGCGCTTGAATAGGTCCCTGTCCTCGGTCACCTCTATCGTCTTGATCGGGGAACCGAGCACTTTGACGCCGTACTTGTCCAAGATCCCTTCTTTGAAAAGCTGGACGCCGAGGTTCAGCCCGCTCTGCCCCCCGAAACCAAGGAAGATGCCGTCCGGCCGTTCCATCTTGATTATGTCCGACACGGTCTTGACCGTCAGGGGCTCGAGGTACACCCTGTCGGCGATCCTCAAGCTCGTCTGGATCGTGGCCACGTTCGGGTTCACGAGGACAGACTTTACCCCCTCCTCCCTCAGGGCCTTCAGCGCCTGGGAGCCGCTGTAGTCGAAGTGCGGGGGCCTCTCAATGGCCGGCCCTTTCCGCTGCCTGCCCTATGACTATGCCGCCGCTCCCGATCACCAGGACCTTCTTCACGGACTCTGACTTGGGCGTTCACCTCACCTCCTTCAGGAAATCGTCGAAGACGTGCTGGGTGTCCAGGGGCCCGGGGCTCGCCTCCGGGTGGAACTGCACGCCGAACAAAGGCTTACTCTCGTGCCTGATCCCTTCGACCGTCTTGTCGTTCGCGTTTACCATCGTCACCCTGAAGCCCGTGCCGGAAAGGCTCGACGGGTCGATGGCGAACCCGTGATTTTGGCTAGTTATGAAAGCCCTTCCGGTCTCGAGATCCAAGACCGGATGGTTCTGGCCCCTGTGGCCGAACTTGAGCTTGTACGTATCCCCTCCGGACGCGAGCGCGAGAACCTGGACGCCCAAGCATATGCCGAGCACCGGGATTCCGAGGTCGATCAGGTGCCTCGCCGTCTCGACCACGTAAGGCACCATCTTCGGGTCTCCTGGACCGTTTGAGATGACGACCCCCTTGGCCCCCAAGGAGAGCATCTCGTCGCACTTTACCGAGGGAGGGACTGCGGCGACGCGCGCTCCCCTTCGAGTCAGGGAGTTGACGATCGACCTCTTGACCCCGCAATCTACCAATGCCAAAACGGTTTTTCCCGATCCGCCGAACCAAGCGATCCTGTCAGTCGCGACCTCCCTCACGAGGTCCCGCTTGTTCGGATCCTCGATGCGCCCTACCAGCCGCTTCAGGGGATCGAGGTCGAACGGTTCCCCGTAATCGAAGACCTTCAAGGCGCCGAGCATCGTGCCGTGAGTCCTTATCTTCCTCGTCAAGAATCGGGTGTCGACGCCTTCTATTCCAGGCACGGAGTTTTCCGCCAACCAGTCTTCAAGAGAGAGCTCGGAGCTCCAGTGGCTTGGCTGGCGGCAAAGCTCGCGCACCACGTAGCCGGCTATCTTGGGCGAATCCGACTCGAAGTTGCTCCTGCACACTCCGTAATTCCCTATCAGCGGGTACGTCTGGACCAGGATCTGCCCCTTGTAGCTTGGGTCCGTTATGGACTCGGTGTACCCGACCATCCCGGTGTTGAAGACGACCTCCCCGGTCGCCAACCCGGAGGAACCGAAGCCGAATCCCGTAAAGAGGGAACCGTCGTCAAGGACCAGCGCAGCGTTTCTCTTCCGGTCTTCGGTCGTCGGGCTCTAGCCCTCGGCAGGTTGAATTTGTCCTAAATTTAAGTATTTTGCGGGGGAGAGGCGCGGGTCAGCGGCCCTTCTTCCCAGCGCCCGAGATGACCCTGTTCGCCGTCACCGTTGAAAGGCTGAACAGCTCTATGAAGCCCTTCGAGAGCGACTGGTCGAAGGTGGAGCCCTTCTCGTACATCGCCATGGACTTGTCGTAGAGGGACCATCTCGATTGCCTTCCGACGATCCTCATCGAGCCTTTGTACAGCTTGATCCTCACCTTCCCCTCGACACGGTCCTGCATGCGATCGAAGAAGGCGTCTATCGCCTGCCTGCACGGGTCCGTCCAAAGGCCGCAGTAAACGAGGCGGGACCAATAACTTTCGAGCATGGATTTCGCCTCGAGTTCGGCCTTCGTCAGGACGGTTTTCTCCAGATCCGCGTGGGCGGAGGTTATGGTGACGGCGG
>JAFNJA010000136.1:2992-5565 GCA_017601265.1 Candidatus Brockarchaeota archaeon | reverse complement strand
GGGTTCTCCATCGCGCGGACTCGTTCACGGGTCCTGAGGCGAAGATTGTTGCGTTGGGCTCGCTTCCAGAGTAGCATCCATCCCCTTCCCCCACCCAGGAGTCGAAGACCCTCCTCGTCCCGTTTCCGCAGTCCAAGATGGACGGGTACAAAGAAAGGGCTACTTCGGAACCTGCGCCATACCAGCCTCCTCCCCCTGCCTCGCCGTAGGGCGAGCTCACTTGGAAAAGGAACTGCGTCTTCCATCGAGCCTCAACGGTAACGGGCCCGTCAACGCTGATTTCTATGGAATCGCCCGACGCGTTGTTCGACCAGCCGGCAAAAACAAGCCTTGAATACTTGCCTTGCTGGATGGTCGTGCAGTTGACCGAGAGCCTTACGGTAGAGCCCAGTTCGTACCAGCTTTCATTCAAAGTTGAGTCTGGCGCAACCCTCGTTGAGACAAGATATTGAGTCGAATAGATGGCCAAGTAGACGCCCGGATCCTTGACGACTATGTTTCTGGAACGCTCCGAGCATCCGTCGCTCCAGCTCTTGAAGACGTACCTTCCACCTTCCGAGAAAGCGTGGGCCTGCTCAACAACAACTGAGTGAACCGTCCCCTCGAGCCACCTGAAGGATTGGGGCATCGAATAGTTGACGCCATCTACGATCAAGCTCAACCCGGTTGCGTTCGACTCGAAGGTCAAGCTGCACAAAGCCGGATCCACCTTGAATGAAATCTGCTCGGTGCTAGAGCCGAAGTGGCTCTCGTCCCCGCCCCAAGAGGCCCTTACAGTCCAAGTACCAACGACGTTAGGCGCTATGATGTCGTGAAAATCACCTTCCTGATCGCTCATGACCTGCACCGTAAGCTGCGAACCATCCGGCTTCCGGTAGGCGATCGTTACCGTGCTCTCTTGCGGAGGGCTTATCGTCCCCTTTACGGTCAGTCGCTCACCCCTCGCAATGGTTGTGGCCGAGACCGAGATCGTTATTGCAGATGGAAACTTCACCGACACAACGGTAGGCTGGGACCACGCCGACTCCTTGCCGGCCGAGTCTATCGCCTTCGCCTTCACGTTAAAGGTTCCTATTCTGCCCCAAGCGTGGCTGGCGGTGAACGATGAGCCCGAGTTCTCCATGCCGGTCTCCGTCGTCGTGCCATCTCCCCAGTCGAAGATGCAACGAACGCCCCCACCGTCAGGATCGTAAGCGCAGACCGTAAACTCGTACGAGCTGTTGGGTAGGCATGAGGTCGTTCCAGCGGGCGCGCCCTGGATGATCGGAGGCGCGTTCTCGATCTCGATCAGCGCTGCGGGCGACCAACCGGATTCGGCCCCTTCGCTATCCGTCGCCTTGACTTTCACGTCATAGTTTCCAGCTTCGCTCCAAGAGTGGCTAGCGCTTGCCGTGGATCCCGATGCCAAGAAACCGGTCGTCGACGTGGTGCCGTCTCCCCAGTCGAAGGTGTACTTTAGCTGGTTTCCGTCCGGGTCCGTCGCGGAGGTCGCGAAACTGTAGCTAGTCGACGTGAAGCCAGCGGCAGGGCCTGAGGGCGCGCTGGGCGCGTTCGGAGGCCTGTTCTGTATCGTTATCGTGAATGGCGTAGACCAACCCGAAGAAGCTCCATTGGCATCGGTCGCCTTCGCCCTCACGTTATACTGTCCACTCCTGCTCCAAGAGTGGCTGAGCGTGCCGGTCGACCCGGAAGGTAGGAAGCCCGTCGCCGCCGTCGTTCCGTCTCCCCAGTCGAAGGTGTACTTCACCTGATCTCCTTCAGGATCGGTCGAGCTGGTCGAGAAGCTGTAGGAAGTTCCTGGGAAGCCCTCTGACGGGCCCGATGGGGTTGCGGGCACGTTGGGAGGGCTGTTGGGTGGCGGGGATGTGCCCGAGTCGTCGTAGCCTCCGAAGTCCGTGGTCCAGTAATACTTGTACGTGGAGGAATCGTTGAACGCTAAGCCTATGCCTATCACGACGTAATTTGGGTTCAGCATGTTCGCGTTGTGGCCGGGCGAGTTCCTCCAATTCTCAAAAACATCCTCCGCTGTGTATGAGTAGCTTCCCCCTCTCCAATAATAACCTGCTGCTATATTCTCGCCCCAAGCCGTATCGTAAGTGTAACCCGCTGCTCTCATCCTATCGATGGGCGTCCTGCCGTCCAAGCTTTCGTGGGAGAAGTAGTTGTGGGCCGCCATGTCCTCGCTGTGACGCTGCGCTGCGGTGGTAAGGGCGCTCGAGACCTTGAGAGGCGCCACGCCATTCTCCTGCCTGTACTGGTTGATAAGAACCAGGAAGTTGGATTTTTCCGAATTAAGGTCGGACGAGCAGGCGCTTATGTTGGCAAGGAGAGCAACGAATAGAGCTAGTAGGGCTATCCTGCGCTTGGCAAGCTGCATGGGTCGATGTGAACAGGAGAGCGGAGGAATATATCCTGTCCCACTCTATGATTCTCAAATTCGGATTGGAGAATCTCGAAAGGGATACGCACAACATAACCTCGACGACTGTCGAGGTTAACGCAGCTCCCTTGGCCTTTCGATTCCTTTGGCTTTTTAGCGTCTTTCAAGAAAAACGCAACGCTTTCGATAGATC
>JAFNJA010000136.1:0-2973 GCA_017601265.1 Candidatus Brockarchaeota archaeon | reverse complement strand
GCGAAGAGACTGCCGCCAATGAGAGGAGCGACTGGAGGCTTACCCCGTAAGGCAGGGACCGGAAGGCTTCCACGGTCCAAGTCATCGGGTTAGTCATGACTATGGGCCAGAGGAAAGACGGCAGGCTCGTTTCTGGATAGAACGTCGTGCTGAGGAATGAAAAATAAACGGACGTGATGCTCCTCCCGGTCGCGTAAGCCTCCAAGCTTCCAGCGACAGTAGCTACGGACATGCTGATGCCCACAACCCCCATTGAGAAGAGCGTGGTTAGGACTACGGCAAAGATGAAAGACGTAGGTGCCGCGTAAATTACGCATATGACCATCGTTCCCGGCAGCGCGGTTACGAGGCTCCTGATGGTCCAAGCAACCATCCTTGCGGCGACGAAGGTGCCGCGGCCAACGGGCAGGCTTGCAAGGTACGGTTTCGTCCTCAGCCTGTACTTCTCCCTGAAGATCCACCTCCCAGCTTGGAAGGCGGCTGCCGTGGCCGTTATCATGTTGGCGCCCGGGGCGAGGTAAAGGAAGTAGTTGAAGCCCTGCACGAGCCTGCCCAAAGTCACGCCGGTGACGAAGAGGTCTATGCAGAAGTTGGCGAAAGCCATCACGAGCAGGACCTTGTCGACAAGGAAGAGCCTTATGTCCCTTTCAAGTATCGAGGCGAACGCGCTCACCTGTAAACTCCCCCCTCGATCCTCTTGTAGTAGAATGCCGAGCTGATCGCGAAGAAAGCGAACACGAAAGCGAGGAGGTTTCCCCAACCGGCCAGATCCGTAGTCGAGTTGAAGAGGCTCGACTGGATCACCTGGGCCGCGCTCGTGACGGGCGAGAAGGCCGAGACCGCCGAGGCGTAGTAGGGCATCGCCCTCCAGGGGTAAAGGGCCGTGCTGAACCTGACCGTGAACAATTCGATGAAGGCGAGCAATATGTCGAACCTCTCCTCGTTCCTGATCGCTATCGCGACCGTTATGCTGAGGCCGCTTATGCCGAAAGCCAGGGCGAAGAGCGCCAGAAGCGATTCCACGATGTCGACGGGGTTCCGGAACCCGAGCGCCAGCATCGCGAGGATGAACATCGGAGTGCCGTAAGCCATGCTCCTAGCGGCCCCGCCAAGGGACCTTCCCACTATGAGCGTCCTTCTCGATACCGGGAGGCTCAGCAGGTAGTCAAGTAGCCCCAACTCCGCCTCTTGGAAAAGGTCGTGCCCTATGAGGTAGGAAACGGAACACACGGTGGTTATGACCGTCCCGATCCCGTAATACCTGTAGAAATCGAAGCCCTTGACGAGCGTGCTCACGGTGTAGCCGAAGATGAAGAACTGGACGAGGAAAGTAAGCGTCCTCGACACCACGACGAAAGGCCTGCTGAGCAGGTTGTCAACGTCCCTGGAAACGACGCATGATATTTCGGAAATCCAACCCTTACTTCCCATCGAGGCCCCTCCCCGTGTACCTGAGGAAAACGTCCTCGAGCGTTGGTTGCGATATGGTCACGTTCTCAACCCCGATGCCGTTCTTCTGGAATATCGCTAGCACTTGCTGCACGACCCTTCCGGCTTGGTTAAGGTAGATCCTCACGCCCGCCCCCTCAAGGTAGCTTGCTTCGACGACCTCGGGTATCTGGCGTATCTCCTCGATCACCCTTTCCCCGGGCATTTTCGACCTCACCACGAGGACCTCCCCTCCCCTGATCGACTGCTTTAGTTCGCCCGGGGTGCCAACCTTCACGAGCTTTCCCCTGTCCATTATGGCAACCCTGTCCGAGAGGCGGTCGGCTTCGTCCATCATGTTCGTCGCCAGAATTACCGTCGATCCGCCGTCCCTGAGCTCCCTGATCATGTCCCATATGGTCAGCCGGGAGGGCACGTCCAGAAAAGCCGTGGGCTCGTCGAAGACGGCTACCTTCGGCCTTTGTATGAACACCTTCGCGTTCTCGACCTTCTTGCTCATGCCTCCGCTGAGCGTGAAGCACCTCCTCGACCTGTCTTCCCACATCCCTATCCTCTTCAGCACGTCCTCGATCCTCTTGGTCCTCAGATCCCTGGGGACGCCCGTGATCTTCGCGTGCCATTCGAGGACCGACTGGACCGATAACCTGTTGTCGAACTTCGGGTCTTGGAAGCATATCCCAAGGAACCCCCTGACTTTCTGCGGCATCGCGGTCACGTCGTACCCTTCGACTTCGACTGTACCGGAGGTGGGCCTGTAAACGGTGGCCATCACCATCATCGCCGTGGTTTTTCCAGCGCCATTCGGCCCGAGGAAACCCATTATCTCCCCGTCGCGCACTTCTAGGCTGAAACCGTCCACGGCGACGATCTCCCCGAACCTTTTGGTCAGATTGCGGAATTTGATCGTCTCACGCGCACACCTTCAGCTGACCTTAAGCGGCTTCATGTCCTTTGAAAATCCGGAGATAAGTTTTACTGCCCCGCGCGAATGCGCAAACTGCCTTTTATCCACGATAGTGAAAACGCCTCGTCATGCGGCCAAACGCGTAAGCCCTTCGGAAGGACGACGCCATCGATTATTCGAAGATACTCGACCTCGGCTGAGGGGACGGGCCGATAGGCTTGTTCCCCAAAGCGCGGGATCGTTCCGGTTAGGTGCGTATGGTAGACCGGGACGCGTCGGCGGTAGCGTTCGCGTCACACAACGCGGAATTGAACGGCCTGAGCACGGGCGTCTACCCGAGCTTGGATTACGGACCTGGCGCTCTGCTCGAGAGACACGCTTTCCCTTGACTTCGCCGCCCGCAACGTGAGGAATAACTTCTTGGAGCTGCGCGCAACGCTTGCGCCTTATTTGAGCGAAGCGCCGGAAGAGGATATGGTAGTGTGGAGCGTCCGGCGGAAAAACGATACCGCCCTCCATGCTTGCAACATCAAGGCGCTCTCGAAGTCGGCTGGGAAGTTGATCGCGTACGGGAAGGCCCGGCTCCTAAGTTCGGTGCTCAGGGGTTGGGACATGGCAGT
>JAFNJA010000135.1 GCA_017601265.1 Candidatus Brockarchaeota archaeon | reverse complement strand
ATCTCCCTCTTGAGCTCCGAAACGCTGAGCGCCCCCCTCTCCCCGAGGAGTTGGACTATCCTCCTCCTCTTCTCGTGCCCCAAGGCGACCAACAACTTGGAGAGCTCGGGATCGCTGGCGCTCAACGCCTTCCACAACCACGCGAAGCGGGCGCAGGTAAAAACCTTCCGTTTTGGCCGGTAAGGCGTTTTTTGGAGCCAGAAAAAGGGGTTGCCGGGCCAGGACTGCCGGCCAAAGGCGAAGTCTGCGCAACTCCAGGGCTCGCGGACCCGCCGCAATCATCGCGGAGGGCGCCGATAGGCTGCCCCGGCTCGACTCTCGAGAATCTTCTGGTAGTAGTGCTTGACGCGCTTCCTGTACGCGATCCCCAGGAGGTCGACTAACATCCCCGCGACGTTCCTCCCGGAAAAACCTGCCCTGAGGTTTATGTGGACCGGCAGCTCCTTCACCTTGAACTTGCATATCTCCGCGATCGCGAACACCTCCGCGTCGAAAGCGTACCTCTTGACGACCATCGCGGACATCACCTTCTCCAAAGCTTCCCTCTTGAAAGCCTTGAGGCCCGCCTGCGTGTCCGTGACGCTGATGCCCAGCAAGAGCCTCGCGAGCCAGTGGTAGGCCAGGCTCAGGACCTTTCGCATCGCGGGAGACTCGACCCTCGAATCCGGGTGGAACTTCGAGGCAGCGACGATGTCGGCTCCCCGCAAAGCGCCGACGTAATGGCCCAGGTGGTTGGGCGAGATGTCCAGGTCGCTGTCTATGAACACGACGTAATCTCCTCTCGAGTTCTCGAACCCCTTCCTTATCGCGTACCCCTTACCCCGGTTGGGGGCGTACCTCACGACCTTGACGAGACTCTCGAGTTCCAAAGATGACCGGGCCTTCACCGCCTCCGAGAACGTGTTGTCGCTGCTCCCGTCGTCGACGACCACTATCTCGTGGTCGTACGAGAGGCCCTTCATTATCCGGTGGACGAGGGAGATGGCCCGGCCGATGTTTTCCTCCTCGTCGTGCGCCGGCAGGATGACCGAAACCTCAGGCATTGACCGCGCCGCCGCCCTCAACTACCCCGGCAATGGGAAACCCCGTATATAACGCCTCTCCCTCCGAGCAGAGTAGAAAACAAGAGCCAGCCGCGGAGCGAAGGCCAAGGCGAAGTTGGACGATTCCGCCATCAAAGGCAAATACTATAAGACGTCGGCCCGGAGGTTCACGGAGTGCGCGTGAAAGGGATCGACCGTGCCAAGCATGGATCGCCTGATAAAGAGCGCAACCCGAACGGTCTGGTCCCTCTTCCTGTTCGTGAGCATGGTTTCGGTCATCAACCTTCTTCGGATAACCTACTACCCAGTCGCGCACCGCGTCAGCTACGAGAAAATAATCCGCGTAGTCCTACTTTCGGAGAGCCTTGATTCGCACGCTGCAGTGATACTCTCGGCCGCATCGTCGTTCCTGCTAATTTTATCGGTTTGGAAAAACGGGCGAGGCAAGCGGCTCTTTTTGGCCATACTGTCCGTAATCAACCTGTCAGCTTTGCTGTCGTTTTACGAGTTCGATTACGCCCTCGCCGCGCTTGCCATAGGCATTAGTTCATGCATCCTGTTGCACTCGAGGGAAAACAGAGATGCCATGGCCCTCGCGAAAGGCGTCGCGATCATCCTGTGCGCGATCGAGGCGATATCCCTCCTGCGTTGGCTACTTCACCCCTTGCAGTTGCCGTCCCGGATCGCGGATCCGCTCTCCCGCTTTTCGGCGATCGAGGCCGAACTTTTTTACGCGCCGGCCGACCTGACCCCGATCGCGATGCTTGTTCTGCTGTTCTCTTATCCTCTGTTCCACCTCGCCAGGAAATTGAAAGGCGTCGCGAAGAGCAGCAGCGTCGTCGACGCGAACCCCGGCCTTTCCCTGGACGGTAGGATAATGCTTGCCGTTGCCGTTGCGATCACGGCCTTAGTGGCCTCGTACCCTTACCTGCCATCTGTCAATCCTGCCGGCAAATACGTGGGCACCGACATCTACTACTACGAAATATGGCTGGACGAGATGGAAAAAGGGCCAAGCAGCGCTTTCGACTTCGCCATCCGCCACGTGTCTTCAAGGCCGCTCTTCCTCCTCGCCCTCCATTACCTGAAGCCCGGAAACCTCCAAACCGTAACCTTCCTCGAGTGGATCGGAGTCCCCGTCTTCTGCCTTCTTACAGTCTCGGCCTACTTTTTCGGATCCGTTTTCAAGGGTAGAAACTTCGCCGGCCTGGCGGCGCTTCTCAGCTCCTTCTCGATAAACGTGGTTGCGGGGATGTATACCGCTTATTATTCCAACGCGATCGCCCTCGCGCTCCTGTATGCCGCGCTCGCCGCCCTCCTATTGGCCCTGAGAAGAAGGTCGTGCCTCTTCGCCTTGTTCTCAGCTGCCCCTTCCGTGATCGCGATCTTCGTCCACCCGTGGACTTGGGCCTTCCTGCAGGCGGCCGTCTGCGCCTTCGCTGGATTGCAACTGCTCAGCGTTGCCAGGTCGCGCAAGTTTTCCGAGGCGCTGCGCAACATGATGCCCGTTATCGTTTTCGTCGCGGCTAACGTCATAGCCGACTTGCTGAAGACGCTTCTGCTCGCCGCCCCGAGCGCCGCTGGAATATCCTACGAATTGGCAGGGGGAGCGGTAAGCATGAACGAATTCTACAATCTTTGGTTCAACCTTTACTTTACGTTCAGGTTTTTCGCGGGAGGATACTTCAACAACTTCTTCGCCATAACTTCCGCGATCTTGGGCGCTTGGTGGCTCTCGAAACAAGACGGAAATGCCGAAAAAATGCTCTTGGCTTGGCTGAGCGTGGGATCCGTGCCGACTCTCTTCGTGAATTTCTGGGTGAACGAGCGCATATTCTACAACCTCCCGATCCAAATGCTGTCGGCGGCCGGCCTCTGCTTCTGGCTTCCACGGTATCGATCAAGCGGCATGCTGAGGAAAGCGCTACTCATCCTGTTCGTCCTAGTAAACCTCAACTACGCGCTCCGTTCCATGGCCAACCTGGTTTGACGTAGAAGGCAAATCCGCCAAAAATTTCGCTACGTCAATATCAATCCAAAGCAGCCCGGAAGCAGAGTCTACTCATACCGAAGAAGTCGGCCCCATTTTCGTGGAAAGCGACCATCTCGCGACGCGGTTTTAAATAAAAGTTTATTAAGAATCCTCCCCATGATTAACAGCATGGCCTCTTCCCGCTCGATGAAATCAGGGATACTTAAATTGCTCAAGGAGGACGAGGAATTTCGTTACGCCGTATCGGGCTTCATTGGGCTTGCGGACACCCTCAAGAGGTTCGAAGAGCACGACAGGAAGTTCAACGAGATCATAGCGCGCCTCGACGAGCACAGCAAGAGGTTCGAAGAGCACGACAGGAAGTTCAACGAGATATTGGGGGAGATCCGCGAGTTGAAAATAAGCGTGTCCAACATAAGCGCTTACATCGAGAGGGTATCTTTGACGATCGAGGAAGAGGCAAGAGAGGTTTTGACGCAAAGGCTCAGGGCCCGCGGCATCGAGCTCGAGCTTTCAAACTTGGTGCTTCCAGACTTGGAGATAAACGTCTACGGGGCAAGCGGAAACTTGTGCTTAATCGGGGAAGTTTCCACCAGGGCGGGTATCGGCATAATCGGAGCGCTGAACAAGAAAGCCGCCGAGCTTAGTAAAAAATACCCCCAGTACTTGAAAGAGAAGATGGTTAAGGCAGTGTATACGATGTACGCGACGCCGGATGCCGTTAAGGAAGCTAGAGCGAATGGCGTTTGGCTCTTGAAAGCTACGGAGGACCTGACTCAGCCTCCAATCTGAAGCCAAAGCGATCAACAACCGGTCCAGCAAAGGCTCTTACGACTGGACCGCTCGGAAGCGCGGATTTTGGTCGGAAAAGTCAAGTTTCACAAATGCCAAGCGCGAAAGTGAAGCACGAGATGTAGCATCTTGAAGCATCATCGTATTGGGATTCAGAGGAACGCTCATTCGAGCCCACGAAAACCATTCCAGTTTGACAACTACGGGAACCTCTTCCGGCATCTAGGTTTTACGGCGGGGCCGGCCAGCCCGGGCTCCTAGAACAACGCTCGATCGATCCAAGTCATAATGTTGACCGGCTTGGGCCGCTCCAAAATCCGTGTTTAAGTTGCCAAGAGCCTTGCCAATTGCACGAGTTTTAGGGCTGTGCCCCAGTCCCAACGATAAAGGCCCAAGCGGCCAATTCGCTTCATGTTGCCAAAAAAGACCCAGATTCCAAGCTGTCGTTGGGGTTAAAACGCCAAAAAACCGCGGGTTACAAGGATCTTAAGGTCCTCGGGGCGCCTTAAGGAGGTAGCGTATCGCGAACCGTTTCCTCCTTAAAAAGAGCGATACCGCCGTTAACCTTATCAATCCACCGCGTAATCATGGCGAGTTAAAGCGGAGCTTGGCAAACGACATGGAAGGCGACGCTCCAACCGCTCTGAGCTACGATTTCCTGTCGCGAGTCTGGAGGAAGGGCTTCAGGAACGGGAACTTGCGCAAGCTGAGCAGGATCGAGAGGGCTCTGTACATGGCTTCGCTCTCCCTGGCCAAGATGAGGGGGAGGATAGTGAACTCTAGGCTCGTGCTGCAGCTACTGGGAATCGTAAGCAAGCTCAGGGAGACGGTCGGCGGGAGGCTGATTTTGGGCGCGTACCGGAGGGCCATGGAGCTTTATAACAGGTATGCGAGCATAGGCCTCTTCGATTGGGCTCCGCAAGTCAAAGCATGGTTTCAAGATCCGAGCTACGTGTTGTGGGTCGGACTTTGTTCCCCGGAGCCTTTCCCATGCTAGAACGCGTTAACAGCTTGCATCCGCAGATGGCTGTTCAACTAGACAACACATATATTCACAAATCGACCATAGAGGGGCGTTAGTATATTGAGGGACTCGTCCGAAAGAGCCTCGTTAGTCAGGGTCGAGGGAAAGGTCCAGAGGATGGGTTACAGGCGTTTCGTCCTGGATGCAGCCCAAGAGCTCGGGATCTCAGGGTACGTGAGGAACGAGAGGGATGGATCGGTATCTATCTTCGCCCAAGGCGACGAAGAGAAGCTAAGCAGGTTCTTGGGGAGGATCAGGGCGCCCGAGGAACCTATCGTCGTCAAGAGCTTCGTCGAAAAACCCGCGAAGGTCAATCCAAGGCTGAAGTTCTTCGAGATGAGGTACGGCCGTTTGGCCGAGGAGCTGCAGGAGGGCTTCGGCGCGATGGAGAGGGAGTTCCGGGACTACAGGGGCGAGTTCAGGAGCTTCAAGGACGAGTTCCGGGACTACAGGGGCGAGTTCGAGAATTACAGGCAGGAGTTCAGGGATTTCGCCGACAGGACCGACCAGAACTTCAAGACGCTGATGGACAAGTACGGCGAGATCTCGGAGAAGCTCACTCAGGTTCTTGAGACTTTGCAGAGGGAGTCGGCCGAGACTAGGAAGGAGCTGACTAGGGCGATAGACACGCTCTCAGAGCTAGTGAGGAAGTTCGTGGGCAAGGAATAGTGAAGAAGCTAACGAAGTAGAAGCCAATCCTAACAAGAACCGTGTCATCCGATGCAAAGAAGAAAGGACGAT
>JAFNJA010000134.1:2394-5597 GCA_017601265.1 Candidatus Brockarchaeota archaeon | reverse complement strand
TGCAAGCGTTCAACGGTTCGGGTTCGAATGCCGCGCTTTCGTACCTCGTGATCGGGGTGGACCCCCGCCCGGTCAACATGCCCTCCTTCCTCCTCGGTTTCGCCTCGGGCCTTCTCGCGATGTCGCTTAGGTCCAGGTTCCCGTCCCTTGCCGTTTCGGTCGCCGCCGCTGGCGTGGGGTTCGTAACGGATCCCGGAAACGGCTTCCTCGTCTTCCTAATCCCGGGGCTGGCAAGGCTCCTCACCTTTAAGCTGGGCGGAATGCGCCTTTACGAGAGCCTCGGCCTGCCCCTTTTCACGGGCATGTCTTGCGGGGCCATTCTTGGAACGCTCCTTTCCTCCCTCAACCTCATGAGGCGCTTGTTTGCGCTTTCTTGACCAATTTTAAACCTTTTCAAGGCGATTTGACTAAATTTTACGCAAACTGCTGCCTGAACCGTTAGATATTTGGCCGATCTTTGGCCGCCAAACCACAGGGTTTATATCGACTTTCAGAGCTGCTCTGGCGAAGCGAACGGACATGGCCTCGGGGTATTGCCTCAAATGCCGCAAGCAGGTGGAAGTTAAGGACGCTGCGGAGCAGGTGTTGAAGAGCGGCAGGAAGGCGCTGGTCGGCGCATGCCCCCAATGCGGCACGAAGATAGTGAAGTTCATCAAATCCTAGTTCGTGACAGCTAGACGCCTCCAAGCCTCCTCGTGTACTCGTTGACCGCGACCCTGTAGCTGTTCGTATCCCCGATGTCGATGAAGTTCGCGTCCGAGACGTAAACGTAGGCCTTTTCGTCCTTGGCCATGGCCTCTTGGAAGACCTTGTCCATGCTCACCACCTTGTTCTCCGGGATGTAGTCGAATATCCTCGGTTCGAAGACGTATATGCCCGCGTTGACCAAAGCTTCGGTCCTTGGCTTCTCCTCCCACTCCTTCAAACTCGAATCGCTGCCGAGGTGGAGGACGCCGAACCTCGAGGTCGTCGTAAGCTTCCTCGCAACCAGGGTCGCAAGCCCCCCCTTCTCCTTGTGGAACTTGACCAAGGGCTCGAGGTCCAGGTCGGTTATGACGTCGCCGTACGTCACGACGAAAGCTTCCTTGCCGACCATCTTCTCCACGGTCTTGAGCTGCCCTCCCTGCGACAGGGGCTTGGAGGATCTCACGTACCTTATCGACACCTCCGGCCCCAAGGCCGTGCCGTTCCCGAAGTAGTCCTCTATTATGTGGGCCAGGTACCCCGTAGCTATTATGATGTCCTTGACTCCGTTGGAAGACAGCCAACACACGATGTGTTCAAGTATGGGCTTGTCTCCCAGCGGCAGCATGGGCTTTGGGACCATGAAGGTGTAAGGCCTCAGCCTCGTCCCGAGCCCTCCGGCCAATATTACGGCTTTCAACGCGTCGCTGAAACCCGCCCCCCGAGTAAAAAAACTTAACCTGGCTCGACAACCTTATCCCCCGCCCCAGAGCTCCGAAATCCGAGATGAGCCGCCCCGAACCCGTCTCCAGCCCGGAACCCGAAAAGCACCTGTTCGCGACCTATTCCGTGCGTTCAGTCCTAGGAACTGCCGTAGCTGCCTCAAGGATCGCGGGAAGCGCCAGCCTTGGTACCTCGGAGGAGCGGATCCTGAAGCGGGCCTCCGATAGGTTCGCGGCGAAGGTTTGCCTCGTCGACGAGGGCAAAGGCTTGGTCAAGGTAGCCTACCCCTTGGACCTGTTCGAGCCCGGAAACGTGAGCCAGTGGCTCAGCGTTTTCGGAGGCATGTTCGGCACCAAGCCCTTGGAATCGATCAGGCTTCTGGACGTGGAAGTGCCGCGCGCGCTGATGGAGCAGTTTAAGGGCCCGAAATACGGCTTAGAGGGCATCAGGAGGATGCTCGGAACCGAGGCGACGAGAAGGCCTCACTCGGGAACCATTTTCAAGCCGGAGGTGGGCATGACTCCAGCCGAGATGGCGGAAGCTGCTTACGAAGCCGGGTCGGGAGGAATAGATTTCCTCAAGGATGGCGAGGCTTTGACCAACCAAGGGTTCTGCAGCCTGCCGTCCAGGGTCGCGAGCGTGATGGAAGCGCTCGACAGGGTTCGGGAAGAGACGGGGCGGCGGGTCCTTTACGCCGTGAACGTGACCTCGGACGCGGGCGAGATCCTGGACAGGGCCGAAACGGCGATGGAGCACGGCGCAAACTGCTTGTCGGTCAACGTTTTCGCCGCCGGCCTCTCCTCTTTGAGGCTGCTGGCCGAGGATGCTTCGATTTCATCACCAATACACGCGCATGGGGCGGTGCAAGCCGCCGTTTCCGGGAACCAGGCCCACGGGATCTCAAGGCTCGCGTTTTCAAAGCTCTCGAGGCTCCTGGGTTGCGACCAGCTTCATGTGGGAGTCGCGGGGACCGGTAATGCGGATCCTTTCCAGGAGGAGGCGATCGCGTGCGCGTCCGCTCTGATGGGAAGGTGGAACGGGGTGAGGAGCGCGCTGCCGGCGGCTAGCGGAGGCATACGCCCGCGCTCGGTGCCCTCAGTAATCAGTGCGATGGGAAAGGACGTGCTGATCATCGCCGGCTTGGGAGTTTGGGGCCATCCGGGGGGCGGGAGGGAGGGAAGCAAAGCCTTGGCGCAGGCGATAGACGCCGCGGTGCTCGGCGTTCCTTTGAACGAGTACGCCGAGAGCCACGGAGAGTTGCGCGCCGCTTTGGATCACTGGGCCGGAAGGGAGTAATTGCGCGCTATTGTTTCATCTCTTTCGCTTCAGCTTTCGCGGCTATGCCTTTTTTCACGATGAGTTCCGCCATCTTCTTCGGCGCCAACTTTGTCTTCGAGAAATCGGCCACAGCGGTCCACTCGGCCGTCCTGCCCCTGCTGAGGGTCCTGGATTCCGACATGACGAGGTCCACCCCGTGTTCCGCCACGAACTGAGCCGCCTTGGCGAGCGCTCCCGGCACGTCCTGCAGCAGCACCCTGATCGTGGCCAACCTCGCTTTCTCGGTTATCGGCGTCATGACCAGGTTCTTCTGTTCCTGGTCGACTACGAGTAGAAGAGGCGTCCCGGTGCCTATGGAAAGGGCGTTCCTGGCGTACAGGGGTATGAGGACCCTCCCCCTTTCGTCTACCTTAACTATTTGCGTCCGAGCCATGGGCGGCATGGCCCTGAGAACGCTTATATAGGTTGCGGGAAATAAATGGGATTAATCCCATGAAAATCCCACTAGCCAAACTCGA
>JAFNJA010000134.1:0-2374 GCA_017601265.1 Candidatus Brockarchaeota archaeon | reverse complement strand
CGCGCTGGGCGCCCTCAAGGGCATCTCAAGGTACCCCGAATCTGCAAGGTGCTTGGAGGAGAAGATAGCGTCCTCGCTGGGAGTCGAGGCGGATTGCATCGTGCTTTCCTCCGGGGCGGACAGGATAATCGAACTGGTCCTGAGGCACGTCGCTAGATCGTCGAAAAGGTTGGTCATACCCGTCCCGGGTTTCCAGATGTACGCCCGGCTTTCAAAAGCCCTGGGGTTGGGCGCCGAGTTAGTTGCCCTACCCGTCGGAAGCCACGAAGGGCTGCGAGATGAGGTTCGAAGCGGGGACGCGGTAGTGATCGGGTCCCCGAACAACCCGGACGGAAAGGTGCTGGACGCAAAAGCTGTCGAGGCTTTGCTCCGAGAGTGCGCCTGGCTCGTCCTCGACGAAGCCTACGCCGAGTACGCCCGGGTGTCTTTCGCTCCGCTCGCGGCCAGCCACCCCAACTTGATCGTCATGAGGACCTTCTCCAAGGCTTTCGCTCTCGCGGGGCTCAGGGTAGGGTACCTCGTCGCCTCGGGAGACGTCGCAAAGTCCATACGCCAGCTCACCGGACCTTACGAAGTCTCATCTGTAGGGATCGAAGCGTGCACGGCGGCCCTCGACGACCCGGAGTATTACGGCAAGGTCGTGGATTTGACCTGCAAGAACCGATCGAAGCTGCTTGAAGAGCTCCGAGGGTTCGGGCGCTTGGAGGTTTTCCCTTCTCAAGGCAACTTCCTGCTCCTCAAGCTTCGCGGCGCGGACGCGGCGGGAGTGAGCGAGGCGCTGAAGCAAAGGAACGTCCTGGTTAGAAACTGCTCTGGGTGGGAGGGCTTGGACGGCGAATTCGTGAGGGTGACGGTAGGCACCTGGTCGGAACTGGCCCTCTTCATCTCTTCCCTCAAGGAGGTCTTGGGATCTTGACGCAGCTGGTGATGTCCGTGCCGAACAAGGGGAGGCTGTACGAGCCTACAATGGCGCTTTTGGTGGAATCCGGCGTTTGCAACGGCGGAATCGATGAGAGGCTCCTCTCCACCGATACGGCGATCCGGGGGCTCACCTTGATGCTGGCGAGGGCGGCGGACATACCGAACTTCGTCGAGAGCGGCGCGGCGGACCTCGGCATCACCGGGCTCGACATGGTCGTGGAGAGCGGATGCGACGTCGCGAGGCTCCTCGATCTGGAGTTCGGGGCGACCAAGGTCGTCCTCGCCGCGCCCCCGGGCTTCTCAGCGCGGGACCTGAAAGAGGGAGCGAGGGTCGCGACGGAGCTCCCTAGGACGGCTTCCGAGTATTTCGGCCGGCTCGGCCTCAGTCCCAGGATAGTCAGCGTTTCGGGCGCCGCCGAGATAATGCCGAAGATGAAGGTCGCGGACGCCGTCGTGGACATCGTTAGCACAGGGGCGACTCTCCAGATGCAGGGGTTGAGGATCTTGGATGTCGTGGCAACTTCCTCGGCTTGGCTGATAGCGAACAGGTCGAGCTTAGAGGACGCGGAGAAGAAGGAATCGATCGACCTGGTGAAGACGATCTTGGAATCGACGGTAATGGGAAGGAACAAGAGGCTGGTCATGATGAACGTCCCGCAAGAGAAGCTCAAGGACGTCGTGAACGCTGTGCCCGCGATGGGTGGCCCGACCGTCGCGAGGGTCGAATCGACGCCTCCGATGTGGGAGGTTTATTCCGTAGTCGACAACGCAAGGATCTTCGAAGTGATCAAAGCCGCGAAACTGGCCGGCGCTAGGGACATACTCGTGATGAAGATAGAGAAGGTAATACCATGAGTCCCGGGTTCCTCGTCATCCCTTCCATAGATGTCAGCATGGGGAAGGTCGTCCGCGTCAGGCAGCACAGGGTAACGGGCTTCGAGGAAAGGCTCGGCGACCCAGTGGAAGCCGCGTCATTCTGGGCGGAGAGGGGCGCAGAGCGGTTGCACGTGATAGACATCGACGGCTCCAAAGCCGGGCATCCGGTAAACGTCGACACCGTCAGGAGGATAGCGGAAGCGGTCGATTCCGCGCTCCAAGTCGGAGGCGGGGTGAGGAATCGGAACGACGCGGAGGTCCTCAAGGGCGCCGGCGCCGACTTCGTGATATTCAGGCCAAGGGAGCTGGAGAGGAAAGTATTGGAACCTTTCAAAAATTTGGAGGGCATCATCCTGGGGCTGGACATAGGGTGCGAGGCTTCCATTGGCCGCTTGTCCTCCTTCTTGCGGCCAGCCTTCTCCGCCACTGGAGCGAGATCTTTCCTCGCCTGCGACGTTTGCGTGGAAGGCACGTCGAGCGGACCGAGGTTCGGGCTTTTGGAATCGCTGCTCAAGTCCCTTGACGCGACGGGCCAACTTGGGGGGGTGGAGCGGATCTACGCCGGAGGAGTATCTTC
>JAFNJA010000133.1 GCA_017601265.1 Candidatus Brockarchaeota archaeon | reverse complement strand
CGCTACCTATTTTCCCAACTCGTTGCCGATGAAGTTGCCGCATTGACTTCATCTGCGAGGCTTGGCTATGATCTCCTTGATTACCGCATCGAATATTCTGGACGAGTTAGCTGGCTGAACGACTATGGCCGTGTCCACCCCCTTTCCCGTTCCGGCTATGCTTATCGCTTCCCTATCCACGGGAACAAGTCCAGCGTCAGCGGCCATCGCCACGATTTCGACAGCAACCTTCATCCCCTCGCAGAAAAGCCTGAGCGTTTGAGCCATTATCTCCGCAGGATAGGCGGTGCCAAACTTGCTCCTTATGGCTCTCTCAACGTTCATGAACGCGTGAGTCCCGGTTAGGATTCTGCCCCCGTTCCTCTCTATGATCCTCCTGTTCTCGTCCGTCAGCTCCTGCCTGCCAGGCTCCTTAAAGCCGGTATGGTGGGTCACCACAACGAGGTTATGGCCCTTAAATATCTCGGAGGCTTTAGCCCCTGCATCACCCCTAGTCGAAGCTATAACAATATCCTTTATTCCCAACTCCTTGGCCCTGCTTTTCGCTAGAGCCAGGACGGCATCGGTGTTTACCTCGCCAGGCCTCTCGAAATAAACTATTGGCCTCTCAACCGACCCCATCGCAATCCCTCCAAACGCGGCCTTCGTTTACGGCATTCCTCTTATTAACTTTCCTAAGAAACCAGCGAGATTGCCAAATAGGTCCGGGCTCATACTTCGCTACGAAATAGATGGGAACGAATCTAGACCATTTAATAGCACTGTTCAGCGATAAAATCTCTTTTCCTAGTAGAGGATTCCTCCGCTGTCAAAGCCTTGGCTGTCAAGACGTACGTCAAGGATCTCGGTCCCAGTAGGGCCGGAGCTTTGTCAAATGAACTCGGCTTCAAGGCGAGCCACGAGGCAGCAAGGCGATGGTTACATTCCGTAGGCGATGGATACGAGACAGAAGTCTAGGTAATGGCAAAAAGTAGGTTCGCGCAGGTGAGGAGTTAAAATAGATGTTTTAGAAGTCCGTTCTGATGGAGATGGCGATGAACCTGCAATAGGATTTATGACTTTTGAGATTTTTAAGTGAATTCTTTACTAGAAAGCTTGAGAAGGCATGCGCTATGGAACATTTCCCTTGAAGCATTTTAGATTGGATGCGGATATTGATATCATTTTAATAATTGAAATAGGGTGCGCCCGGTCAGAGCGGATAGTTAAAGTGCCTTAAAACTCTTTTGGAAATGTCAAGAGTTAAGCGAGCCTTCTCGAGGGCAACCTCGGCGATCGCCTTGTTATAATCGCCCAGGAGTTATTCGCTCGGCAGGCACCCCGTAGCTTGCCCTTCCATGCTCAGGAGCTAGCGCGCTGACTATGTCGATCAAAGCATCGATCTCGCCTCTAAAGTCATTCGGAATTCCGCCCAAAACGTCCCTCAGCTCGTCCGACGGGTCACGGGTCCAGCTAGGCAAGTGGAAATGCGCGATCAACGCCTTCGCAGCATTTTCGGCCGTGAGTTGCGATGCCTGCACGGTCCCAACCCAATCCTCCACGCCGAACCTCTTCATCGCAGCTTCAAGCTGTTCCTTGGCTACATCGAGCCTGAAAGCTACCTCATCTTCAGGGTCTATCTCCACGTTCACGCCTCCAATTCCACCTTAGCGCCAGGCTTTGGCAATTCCCAATAGTAATACTTCCCCGCCTTCCTCCTCACGAGGCCCTTGGCCACGAGCTGATCCCTCGCGTTCGACATGAAATCCTTCAGCTTCCCGTGCCTGTCATAGAGGACGACGCCATCCCAAATTATGTTGACTACCAACGGCGTCGCCTTTTTTATATTCAAAAAGCCAGAATACTCCATTTCAAGTACAGTTGGCTTGTTGTAGGGAAAATACTTGGAAATGACGCTATAGATGTGCGCGTGGCGCTTTCCAGGATCGACATTTAAGTTCTCCCACAATACGATCAGGTCCAAATCGCTTTTCTCTTCCTCTTCCCCCCTCGCGGCGGAGCCGAAGAGTATGATCCCTGCAATGAACTGGTTATCCACCGCGATTTTCCTTACGACTTCGAGAAATTCCACAACGATATGAGCGAAGAATTTGGATTTAAACGTTTGCCTTTCAAGTAGTTATTTTGCTGCTGAGCCGCTTGCCTGGGGACGGTTGCTTTACATGGCTTTTGAAGCGTCGATCTTGCCTTGTACATTCCTTTACGCCCACCTCGATCTGCAACCCCTGCGCACAGCTCAACCTTGATGGAGGCGAGACGTGGAAATAGCCATTATGCCGGAACTTCGCAATCACAAATATCGTCGATGTCGGGCGTATAAAAGACCAAACATATGGAATATATGTTGGCTAGATAGTTCCAATCATATAGCAGCTAGAATACTTCATGAAGTGACACTGACGCGATTCGGATATCCGATAACACCACGATCTGTTGCTTAAAGTATCACGAAATTTTGAAGTATTACGTGTAGGAATGAATTAATTAATGTCTTGGGATTGCCAAAGGGCATGGCCGTTCCTAGGCCGGAGCATCCGAGGCCGGATTTCAAGCGGGAAAATTGGCTTAACCTGAACGGGAGGTGGCGATTCCACACGCCTCGGCATGCGGGAAGAAAAAAGGAGCGCGGGCCTACGGAGGAGTTTTCCCGGGAGATCGTCGTCCCATTCCCGCCGGAGAGCGAGCTTTCGGGCATCCGCGAGACGGGCTTCATGGAAGAAGTGTGGTACAAGAGGAATTTCAAAATACCAAGGAATTGGTCGGGCAATAGGGTCCTCCTCCACTTCGGCGCCGTCGATTACGAGGCCGAAGTCTGGGTGAACGGTAGGAAGGTCGGATCGCACAAAGGCGGTTACACCCCCTTCTCGTTCGACGTAACGGATTCCATATCGTTCGAAAAGCGGAACGAAGTCGTCGTTGCGGCGCGGGACGGCAACAGGAGCGGGCTGCAAGCGAGCGGAAAGCAGAGCCCGCGCCTTAAATCTTTCGGATGCTACTACACCAGGGTTACGGGCATATGGCAGACGGTTTGGCTGGAGGCGGTGCCAAAAACGTACGTACGCTATTTCCGCTTCTTGCCGAGCCACGACGGCGCGAAGGTCTACGTCGAGATAAAGCTCGGGGGGAAAAAGGAGTTGGCCAACGCCAAAGCCACGATTTCGCTAGAAGGTCGAGAGGTAGCTTCGAGCAGGCTCTTGCGGACTGAACCGCCGACGTTGTCTTTGGAAACTGATGGGTTGAAGGCGTGGAACCCTGAAGATCCTATCCTCTACGACGTCCGGCTCGAGGTCATGGGCGAATCAGGCGATACGGATTCGGTCGACTCCTGCTTGGGGTTGAGGAGGGTGGAAGTGAAAGGAAACTCGATTTTGCTGAACGGCAGGAAGAGGTTCCTGAGGCTCGTACTGGACCAAGGGTACTACCCCGACGGCGTCTACACCGCCCCCTCGGACGAAGCCCTCAGGAAGGACATAGAGTTGGCGAAGGAGATGGGGTTCGACGGGGCGAGGCTCCACCAAAAGGTCTTCGAGCCAAGGTTCCTCTACTGGGCGGACAAGCTTGGGTACCTCGTGACGGGCGAGTACGCGGACTGGGGTTGCGACTTGTCGAACCCGAAAGCCAGGGAAGATTTTTTTGACGGGTGGATCGAAGCGGTGGAGCGGGACCTCAACCACCCCTCGCTCGTCATCTGGACACCTTTCAACGAAAGGGTGTTCAAGAAGTCAGACAAGGACGTTGTCGATTTCGTCAGAAGGGTCGTAAAGGTCACCAAATTGATCGACCCGACCAGGCCCGTCATAGACTCCAGCGGGTACGTCCACGTCGAAACGGACATCTTCGACGTGCACGACTACGAGCAGGACCCAGAGGTATTTAGGTCGCATTACGAAAGGTTCGGCGAAACGGGTTCGAGCACAGATCTTTGGGTAAACTTCAGGGAAGAAAGCGCGGAATATTCAGGCCAGCCCGTGATGGTCAGCGAGTACGGGGGAACTTGGTGGAACCCCGGGAATCCCAAAGACCGCAAAGCCTGGGGTTACGGAAAAAGGCCGTCGACGGCTGAAGAGTTTTTGGCCCGGTACGAGTCTTTGACCGAAACCCTGCTGTCGAACCCCAGGATTTCGGCTTTTTGCTACACGCAACTTTACGACATCGAGCAGGAAGTTAACGGGTTGTCGAGCTACGAGCGGCGAGCAAAGTTCGACGTCGAAACCATCAGGAAAATAAATGCGCAAGCCGCCGCGATCGAGGTCCGCCCATGAATGCTATGTGGATCAAATCGATCTCGATAAACTCTCTTTCTTCGACTTCCATGTTTATTGTTGATCGAGAAGAGGCCGAATGAAGAGGAGAAGCGCGCGCAAATGGGCCTAAAGATAGCCCTCAGGAAGCTCGAGCCTTTGTTTACCTTGTTAATCTTCTTATCTCTGGCATATTGTCGAAATGCTTGTCGAAGCTGTATATCTCGTTAATGTCCCTGTCCTTCATTATGTTAAGGGCAAGGGCATCGTTTACGCTTACGTCATGAACGTCAGCCGTATGCATTGAGGCAACATAAAGATTCTTGGTCACGTCGACCACCCTTACGCTGCTCTTGCTGACGATGTCGCCGACAATCCGTCCGCACTCGGTAAGCGCGATCCTTGCCTCCAGGATGTTCGCGATCTCGGATACGTGGACTACGCTAGTGAGCACTTCCTCTCCTTCATTTACCCTCCTCAATATGCTTTGGGCATTGGCTTTCATCTCGGCCACTTTCCGGGGCAAAGGCCTTTTGGGTTTTAAGAAAGCGTATAGGAAAGCGGACCCGTCTATAAAACGCATTCACTTTTCCCTCAAAAGCGCATTCTTCAACCGATGGTAATCGCCGAAAGTTTCCGCCTCTACGTCAACCGCGATCGAGTCAAAATGCCGCACTAAGTCAGGTTCGCGTTTCGGCCTCACGACCAGGAACTCCCCTTCGCGAAACATGCAAACTTCCTTGGAATCCCCCAGCACCTCCTTCCTCCACTCCGCAGGAAGGGATATCCTGCCTTGGGAATCTACCTTCTTAATTACCATAATCATATATTTTCCCCATATTATTAAATTTCCCCATTATTTAAGTCTTCTACCAATGTAGGCTTATTTCATATCCGTATTTGCCTATTTCTCCCTCCATTCCTCGGCGACCTTGTTGGATGGGGGGCGTTCTAGTCTCCGAGTTCCTATGGTGGCGGCGCCTCTGGTTAGGAGCCTCCCGCCAGCCATAGAGGAGAAGTCGGTCGGCTGCTAGACGATCAGCTTCGAGCTGAAGGCGCCGGCACTGTTGACAAAGGCTTGGCACGATCCGACGTACGAGGATGCTGTAACGGAGCTGAGGGACCGCTAGAGAGAGTTCAAGAGGTACGGCTACGAAGCGATACCGATCGACACGCGTTTTGAAGGGCGATAATGCTCATCCCGCCAGCATGCGTAGGCGGTTGACTTGAGATGAGGAACAATTCAAAGAAGAGAGTCAACACGGTCGATCAAGCATCGGCGTATCGTGGAGGCTCAGTGGCTATCGCATGCATCCTCAGCCTTTCCTCTAAGCATTGCCGCATCGTGAAATACAGATTCACCTGACGCCAAGTTAC
>JAFNJA010000132.1:4314-5666 GCA_017601265.1 Candidatus Brockarchaeota archaeon | reverse complement strand
TTTTCCTTTTTCATACATTTTTCCTTCCCTCATTGTTGAATTAACTGTGTTGTGTAAAGAAGTACCCTGTCGACCTCTAGGTTTAGGCCAAGTTCTTTGCTGAAGTTTGGATCTACAGCTTCAATCCAGATCAGCCACCTATTTTTCCTGATTATGTCGGGTACAACCTGCGCATATGTATGAATGGGGTACTCCCTGTGTTCAAAACTCGAGCCAGGGATCCAAGTTGTTGAGAAAACCGTCTCCAGATTCATATTTCTAAAGTCCAATCTAAAAGCTACAACATCCCTCGTTAGGCTTGCTCCTTTAACAACTGTATTAGTCTTAGTCCCCATAAATATCGGTCCAAGAGGAGAAGGCAATATTGAACCGCTTAAGAGGAAATAATTTGGTTGGGTTTTACCATCGACCTTCAAAATTCCAAGCTTGGACCAGTTCTTTCCATCTTGGCTTATGGCTGATGCTGTATTCACAACATTGGTTCCTGCCCTTCTTGCCTTGTACAAACAGAAGTATTGTCCTTCAATGATATCTATTGTCGAATCTCTAGCCTCTCCACTGTCATAGTCCTTGTCACCCCTCAATACAAATCCTTCGGGCTTCCAAGGTCCGGATGGATCTTCGGAAGACAACAGGTATGTTTCCCACTTACTTTCAAAAATTCTTTTTGCGTCACCAGCTATGTTCTCCTTAGCTATATCAACGGAAAGATAAAGGAAGTATAGCCCAGTGAGTGGGTCTCGTAACAACTGCTGATTCTCTATGCTGTGAACCTTTATTCCTGATTTTTCTGAGAGCTCCTCTTTAGTAATAGATGTCACCAAACTGTAATCTTCTCCATTCTTGGATCGATAAATCTCGACCGCATATCCTCTTTTTATTCCACCTTCTCGAGGCCTGCTCGTAAGCCAATATTCTTCGTCTTCTCGATCAATCCAGAGCCTCCCGGCTCCACACCAAGATCCAGGATTAAAGTTTGGAGGGTTAAGTAAAACGTGTTTGAATCTCCTTCTGATAAATATTGTTTGAAGAGGATACAAGCCTTGATGCATTATAAATTCAACGTGATAAATAATAAAAGGCTTTTTGAGTAAATAAGTGCGTACCGCATCTTAATAACGGACTTACAAGAAAGACCATTACAACAACGATCACTGCGAAATGTTTACGGAAAATTTATCTTCAAGAGAACTCATGAGAAAGTTTCTGCAAATTGAGTACTAGGTATTGAATAATGTAAAGGAAAGATTTAAGGTATTGGAAGAGGTCGGTTTTGCGATTTGAATTCTTTATGCTTGAAACCTTGAGATTTTTCTTCAGGATAGACTCACATTCTAATGCACTTTCTCATC